>DASZKF010000319.1:0-17255 GCA_035947355.1 Pyrinomonadaceae bacterium
CGGATTGCGGATTAGAAAACCACTCGCCGCTTCTAATCCGCAATCCGCAATCCGCAATCAAAAATCAGTAGACTCCCTCGACCACGCTGGCCTGTAGTTTCGAGAAGGGGCGGACGTTGCGGACGCCGTCCCAGGGGTAAAGGTCTGTGGGCGGCTCGCGCTCGGCCTCGTCGCGTTCGAGGAAGCGGGGCATGAAGAACTCTTTGGTCAGGGTGGTCAGGCGGACGCGGCCGGTCTCGCCGTAGCCGACGACGCGCGAGGGCTCTTCCGGGTCTACGACCTCGATCACGGCGCGCGGCAGCGGCGGGTAGTAGATGATGTCGAAGGGGTCGCCCTCGGCGCGCGGCTTGTGGACGGCCAGCCCCATCAGCGTGTTGCCGTAGGTCGGGGCGAAGTAGGCCCCCTCCATCAGCTCCTCGACGGCGAAGCGGTGGAACTGCGGCGTCATCTCGGTGCCGCCGCAGAAGACGCCCGTGATGCCCGCCTTCTTCAGGGAGATTTTCTCGCAGAGCGCTTCCAGGAGCTTCGGCGTCGTGAACAGGCACCGGACGCCTGGGTGCGCGCGCAGCAGAGTTAAGCCCTGCTCGATGACGTGCTGCTTGTAGAGTTCGGCGTCGCGGGCGCGGCCCATCTTCAAGAGCTTGATGACCCAGCGCGGGTCGAGGTCTACGGCGAAGCAGATGCCGCCGCGGTGCTGCGCGAGGTGCTCGACGGCGAGGCGCAGGCGGCGCGGCCCCGAAGGGCCGAGCATCAGCCAGTCGGAACCGACGGGGAAGAACTCGTCGGGCAGCGTCTCACTGAACAGCTCGTAGTCTATGCGGAAGTCCTCGACGTTGATGCGCGACTTCGGCACGCCCGTGGAGCCGCCGGTCTCGAAGACGTAGACGGGGCGGCCCTCGAGCCCCTTCGGCACCCAGCGGCGGACGGGGCCGCCGCGCAGCCACTCGTCCTGGAAGAAGCCGAAGCGGTCGAGGTCGTCGTAAGTCTGAACCGCTTCCCGCGGGTCGAAGTCGAGGCGCGCGGCGCGTTCGAGCCAGAAGGGGCAGCCCGTCGCGGGGTCGAAGTGCCACGCGACGACCTCGCGCACCCAGGCGTCCAGGCGCTCGCGCGCCTCCCTCATGCCGGCCTCGGGGGTCGTCTCTTTCGCAACCATGATGAGATCGGAGATTACTCGGCCGAAGTCTCGGAGCACAACCTTTAAACGGAAGCCCGGCCGGGCGGGTTTTGTAAAATGTTCTTTACAAACTCAAGTTTCAAGTTCCAAGTTCAAAGTTTCAAGTTCGTTCGGCGTGGGCTGGGAGGTTTAACGCGCGCCGAACGAACTTGAAACTTGAAACTTTGAACTTGAAACTTCACTTCCCCTGCGGGGCGCTATCGGTCGTGGGCGGGTCGAGGCGGTAGCGGAGGAAGGCGCCGACGCCGCCGACCTCGGCCAGGAGCGTCGGGTCTTCGACGAAGGTGACGCGGGCGCCCGTCTGCTGGGCGCGGGTCACGAGGTCGTCGGCGACGACGACCGAGTCGGCCTCCAGTTCGGCGACCGCGCCGTCGAGGCCGGCGACGACCGGCTCGGGCACCTCTTCGAGCGTGTCGGAGAGGATCGCCACGTCCTCGGCGTCGCCCTCGATGTGCTGCTGGCGCGCGGCGACGACCAGCTCCTCGACCTGCCCCATCGCCAGCGCCTCGAGCGTGTCCTGCGAGCCGACGACCGCGAGGCCCCCGGCGCGCCACTCGTCGAGGAGGCGCTCGACCTTCTCGGCGTCGGTCTGCGCGTCGTGCTCGCGCATCACCTCCAGAGACTCGTTGAGGATTTCGTGCTCGGGCGCGTTGATGTCCAGGCTGAGCACGTCAACGATCTTCTCCTCAACCGCCTTCGGGAACTCGGCCTTGAGGAGCGGGATGATCTGCTCGTCGCCGGCGAGGATGATGTGCTCGATGTTGTCCTCGCGCACGATGCGTTCGAGCACCTCCGAGAGTTCCTTGGCGTGCTGCTCGCGGTAGTTGTCTATGTGGCGCTGGTAGCGCGACTGCGCCCAGCCGCCGGCCTGCGAGCGCCGCGTCTTGACGCCCACGACCTCGTCGCGGTCAACGGCCTTGCCGCGCGCGAAGACGAAGAGGCGGGCGCGGTTCGTGTCGGCGACGAGGACGGCGTAGCGCGGGTACTGGTCGAGCAGGCGCGCGAGCGGGTAGAGGTGCGGCTGGTTGTAGATGTAGAGCCGGTGGTGCTCGATGGGCGCTTCGAGCTGGACGGCCTGGAAGAAGTCTTCGGCCCCGGCGCAGGCGAAGACGGCGACGCCCTGCGTCTCGGGCCGCAGCTCTTTGTCGAGGTACTCCCTGATCCGCTCGGCGTCGCGCTCGAAGCTCTGGCGCGCGGGGCTGCTCGCGGGGAAGGTCTTGACGCGCTCGCCGAACTCCTTCCGCAGGAAGCGGTCGAAGTCCTTCCGCCCGTGCTCGTTGGCCTGCGCGTTCAGGTACAGGCTGATGAACGGCAGCTCGACCGGCTCGAACTCCGCCAGCGTCGCCAGAATCTGCTCCAACGTGTTGCCCTCGGCTGCGCCACTCTGTGCCATCGCGTCTCCAGTCCCCTTTCACTCGATTCGAATTCGGCGCGCGCAAGTACGAGGCGACTCGAACGCCTCTCGCGCACCGTCCGGATTAACCTGGGGGAACAACGGTGAGACGGATATTAGCACGGCTCGCGCGGAGGCAACAATCAACGCATCCGCGCCGCGGCGGCCAACAAGATTTATCCAGCGGCGGTTGGAAACCCTCGCGGTTTACCCGTTTCACTGCCTTTACAGAACACGGCAGACGGCTCGCTTTCAGGTGCCCCCTTTGAGACTCGCCCCGCTCCTCTTTTGCCTCCTCGTATGCCTTCCGGCCTCGGCGGCCAGGGGCCAGGAGGCCGCGCCCCTCTCGCCGCGGCAACTGGCGAAGGCCGAAGAGTTGCTCTCCAGTTTGGATCGCCTGAGCGCGCCGGCAGCGCGCGGGCAAGCCGGCGCGGCCCGCGTGCGCGAACGCGCGGCCGCCGTCAGAGACTCGGCCCGCGCTCTGCCGGAGGGCGACGTGCGGACGGACATCGAGACGGCGGCGCGCCTGATCGAGTCGGCGACGGCCGCGCCTGAAGGGGCGCGGCCCGACTGCGCGGGCGAGCGCCCCGGCGCGTACCGAAGGCTCTGCACGGAGTCCGGCGCGGCCGACGAACTCCTGCTGCGCAAGGCCGGCCTGCACGCCGCCTGGGCGCGGGCTTCGGTGCGGCGCGCGCGGGGCGCGGCCGGCGCGCAAGAGCTTGAGGCGCTTGAGGCGGCCGCGGCCGAGCGGAGACTGGAGCGCTCGCTGGCCGAGAGCGCGCTGGAGTCGCTGAGGCAGTTGGAGCGGCTCGTCGTCGTCTACCGCACGCTCGCGGATTTCGAGGAGGGCGGTACGTTGTCGCGCGTCCCCTTCGGGAGCTTCGAGGGACGCTTCGAGCAGACGGCCGGCCGCGTCCTGCTGATCCTCGGCTGGCTGCCGGAGACCAGGCTCAGGTCGGAGCTGCGCAACGCCCTGCGCTCTTACGCCGACGGCCGCTTCCGGTGGTCGAAGGTTCACTGCGCGCGGGTCGTGGAGGCGGGCCGGGACTGCGCGACCGAGTTCGACCGCTGGCGGCTCGGGGCCGCCCGCCCGAACGCCTACGCCGTTGCCGTCAACTGGCGCAACGCCAGCGAGCACCTCGACCGCGCCGCCCAACTACTCGGCCGGCAGACCCAACTGCTCACGCATAACATCGCGGCCCCCGGCGCCGGGGCCGCGACGCCCGCGCTCCTCTTCAAACCCTGATGCCGAGGCTCCGGATTAGCAAAGCGCGTTTGAGTGACGGAGAGGTGCGAAGCGGGCGCGAGAAGCACGAGCCGTCGCGGTCGCTTCGGCCGGCGGTTCATCCGTCACGCGTCTCCGGGCTGCATCTTCATCCGGCACCACGCCAGGCAAGTTTTAAACATCTGTGTGACCTCGTGCTCCGGCCCGAGCCGGGACTCCGCGAGGGGGATGACCTGATGCAGCAGTCCGACGCTGCGCTCGTACTGCCCCTGTTGGGCCAGCGATTGCGCGATCAAGAGTCTGGTGTAGAGCACGTCCGGGTGGTCGCCGCCGAGCACGCCCTCGCTCAGGGCGGCGACCTCCTCCAGGACGCTGCACGCGCCGGCGGGGTCGCCCTGCGCGAGCAGGCAATGGGCTAAACACCCTTTCCCGCTCAGGGTCAGGGCGTGCGCGGGGCCGAGGCGCGCTTCCAGGGTGGGGATGAGGTCGTCGAGGATGCGGCGGGCGCCCTCCGGGTCGTCGTTACTGTGCCGGGCCTGCGCGAGGCCGACTTTCGCCGACAACACCTCGGCGTGTTCCGCGCCGAGCACCACTTCCAGCTGCGGGATGACCGACTCGAGGATGGGCTGCGCGGCGCGGCTGTCGTCGGCGCAGAGCAGCGCCAGCGCCTCAAGGCAGCGGGTCTGGAGGGCCGCGGGGCTGTTCGGGCCGAGCACCTGCCCGAACCGCGTGACGAGTTCCCTCGCCAGCCACCCGGCCGCCGCGATGTCCCGCCTGCTCAGCAGCAGCATTAGCAGGTAGAGCTTCGCGTTGAGGGCGAGGAGACTGCCTTCACCCAGCTCGCCCTCGAACACCTCGACCGCCTTTTCGATGACGGGCGCGGCGGTCTCGAATCCGCCGTGCCCGATTATCGCCTGCGCCATTATGAATTCGTCGGTGAGGCTGTCCACGTCCAAGCCCTCGACGACCCGGCGCCTGGCCGCGAGCACCTCCTGCTGCAACCGCGCGGCGCCTTCCATGTCTCCCTGGGTGTAGAGGACTTGGCACATCTGGGTTTTGACCTTGAGGGTCATGGGGTGTTCAGGCCCGTGCGGCCCGGCAACGGCCGACAGCGCGGCCTCGCACAGACGGCGGGCCGAGGCAGCGTCGCCCCCCGCGAGCATGACGAAGGCGAGGGCGAGCTGCGCCCCGACGCGGAAGATGTCGTCCGGCGGCAGCGAGCGTTCGAAGACCGGGATGACGGCTTCGAGGGTCTCGCGCGCCCCGGCCGCGTCGCCACGCGCCATGAGCACCATCGCCATGCCGCTCCGCGCGCGGCAGGTCTCGAGCGAGTCCTCGCCCAGCTCGGCCCGGCAGTAGTCGAAGGCGCGGCGGGCCAGCCGCTCGGCCGTCTCGAGGTCGCCGCGGTTGAGGTCGGTGTTGGCGACCAGCACGAGCAGCATCGCCTCTTCGGCCGTTGTGAGTGGCGCTGACGCCGCGCGCGCGTGGGTGATCAGGAGCCCCTGCCGGAGAATCGAACCCAGCGAGAACATGCCGCGGAGCGCGTCGGTCAGGGACGCGACGGCCGCGGCCCGAACCCTTCCGAGGCGCTCCTCCGAGGCGGGGTGGCGGCTCGCCGTGCGGGCCACCAGGGTGTGCACGCTCAGGGCGTCGGGCGGCGCGGACTCTCTGCGGCTGAGCGCGAAGCGGTCGGTCTCCTTCGCCGCCTTCATCCGCGTGAAGGAGGCCGACCCCTTGGCGCCGAGCCGGGCGAAAACGTCCTCGATCAACTCCTTCGGGACCGGGGCGGCGGCCAGGCAGGAGGCCAGGTAGAGGAGGTCGCGGGCCGGCTCGCTCAACTGGCCGACCGTGCCCTTCAGGGTGGCGACGATGCTCGGCGAATGGTCGAGGGGGAGCGCGTCGGCCAGCTCGGCCGCCTGTTCGAGCACGTCCTCGCCCGGCTCGCGCAGCTCGCCGAGGAACTCCTCGAAGGAGACGCTCTGCTGTTCGGCGAGGTAGGAGCCTGTGATCTCGACCGCGAGGGCGTGGTGGCCCAGCGCGTCGAGCAGCTCGCGGGCCGCCCGGCGCTCCGAGTCCTCGACGCGGCGGTGTTTTTCGAGGAGCGCGAAAGCCTCCTCGTCCGAGAGCACGTCCACGTCTATGAGTCGGCCGAGGCTGCGGTGCGAGCGGTCGCGCGTCGTCATGAGCGTCGGCACGGAGGCGTGCGGCGAGAGCCACTTCGAGAGGGCGTCGGCGGTCAGCCCCGAGGGCACGTCGTCAACGACCCAGAGGCTGCGCCTGCCGGAGGCGAGGGCCTGCGCCAGCGCGGCGTGGATTTCGGCGGGCGGCCGGCCCTCGACGGGGATGTGCAGTTGGGACGCGAAATCGCTCACCTGCCGGAGCCGCTCGCCCTCGCGGTCCTCCGGCCGCGCGCCGGCGCCCGACGCGTCGTTGCCGTAAGCCTTGAGCCAGAAGACGCCGCCGGGGTAGGCGGCCCCGAAGCGGAGGGCGTACTCTTCGGCCAGCACGGACTTCCCCGCCCCGCCGAACCCGCGCAGTTGTACGACCGAGCGCGTCACGCCGGTCAACATGGCCGCGCCGGACTCCGCAAGGGCGTCGTGCATCTGCCAGAAAAGGTCGTTGCGGCCGACGAAGTGGTTCGACCCCGTCAACTGCCGGCCGTAGTGCAGGGGCTGTGAGAATGAGACGACCTCGCCGATGGGGGAGGCGAAACGTGCGAGGCGGCTCTTCACCAGGCGGGCGACCGCCGGGAGGTCTTCGGCGCCGACATAGGAACGGCTCACCAACGACCGCGGCCGGATGTGTCGGTCGTCGGGTTCGGGGTTGACGACGAGTATTCTCTCGCCGCCCTCGCACAGCCAGGCCGCGCTCAGCTCCCACTGGCACGGGCGCGAGGCCGCGTAATGGCGCGAGTACCAGGCGACGACGGCGCGGCTGCCGGCGATGCCGCCCGCGACGCGCTCGTGGATGTGTTCGAACGCGCCGACGTCCGACTCGTCCATCCAGACGCCGAGACCTTCCGCCCTGAGCGCCGCCGCCAGGTCGCGGGCGGACTCCTGATCCTTGTGCGGATAGCTCAGGAACAAGTCGGACGAGGTCGGCATGCGGCGACTCGACGTTTAAGGCCCCGCGGCGGCGGCGGCGCTTCTAACGGACGCACCAGCTCAGTCTTCTCCCATTATAGACCGTTTTAAAGCGCGCGCGACACGCCGCCTGTGGTGGCGCTCATCCCCGCCGAGCCGCTCGAGGCCGCCCCCTCCCTTCCCGCCGCAGCCGGCCGCTCGACATTCCTATTGACAGCCGATAGGTCTCGTCGTACACTCGGCTCCTATCGCCCGCCGAGAGGAGCCGTATGGACAAGCCGAAGAAGGCAGACCTTTTGCAAGGCACGCTCGAGCTGCTGGCCCTGCGCCTGCTCCGGTCGGGGCCGCTGAACGGCTGGGACATCATGCAGCGCATCCAGGTCGTCTCGGGCGAGGTGCTGAGCGTCACGCCGGGCGCGCTCTACCCGACGCTGCACCGGCTCGAAGAGCGGGGGCTGATCTCGTCGGAGTGGGGCGCGTCGGAGAACAACCGGCGCGCCAAGTTCTACCGGCTGACTCCCGCGGGCCGCAAACAGCTCGACGCGCAGCGCGAGACGTGGGAGCGCTTCTCAGGGGCGGTCGAAGCGATCCTGCGCGACGCCTGAGCGGGAGGGTGTGTGATGCTGGGCAGGTTAAAGAGGCGGCTGCGGGCGCTGTTGCGCAAGGCCGAGATGGAGCGCGAGCTCGACGAGGAGTTGCGCTACCACCTGGAGCGCGAGGTCGAGCGGAACCTCCGGGGCGGGATGAGCCCCGAGGAGGCGCGCTACGCGGCGCTGCGGGCTTTCGGCGGCGTGGAGCAGGCCAAGGAGCAGTGCCGTGAGGCGCGCGGCGTGAGCCTGATCGAGGACTTCCGGCAGGACGTACGCTTCGGCCTGCGCATGCTGGGTAAGAGGCCCGTCTTCACGGCGGTCGCGCTGCTGACGCTCTCGCTCGGGATCGGCGCCAACACCGCCATCTTCAGCGTGGTCAACGCGGTGCTCCTGCGCCCGCTGCCTTACGAGGATTCCGAGCGCATCGTGAGGGTCTGGAACACTTTCGCGCCGCGGGGGCTGACGCAACTGCCGATTTCGGAGCCCGAATTCGTCGAGTTCCGGGATCAAAGTAAAAGCTTCGAACACGTCGCGGCGTACGTCACCGGCGCCCTCACCCTGACGGGGGCGGGAGAGCCCGAGCGGGTCGTGGCGACCGAGTCTTCCGCGGCCCTCTTCCCGGTGCTGAGAGTCCGGCCGGAATTGGGCCGCACCTTCTCGGCCGAGGAAGAACAGGCCGGGCGTCCCGAAGTCATCGTCGTGAGTCACCGCCTGTGGCAGCGCCGCTTCGGCGCCGACCCCGGCCTGATCGGAAAGACGTTGGCCCTGAACGGGAGGGGCCGCACCGTCGTCGGGATCATGCCGCCCGGTTTTAATTACCCGACCGGCGATGTAGACCTTTGGGCGCCTTTAACCATCGAGCCCGCCAGCACGAACCTCGGGGTTCATTACCTGGACGTCATCGCGCGCCTCAAACCGGGCGTCACACCGGGGCAGGCCCAGGCCGAGATGGGCGCCGTCTTCGACGGCCTGATGCGGAAGTATCCCGAGTACTACAAGGACGCGGCGGGGGCCGGCGTGAGCCTCGTCCCGCTGCACGAGCAGGTCGTCGGTGACGTCCGGCCGGCGCTCCTCGTGCTCCTCGGCGGCGTCGGCTTCATGCTCCTCATCGCCTGCGCGAACGTCGCCAACCTGCTCCTGGCCCGCGCGGCGGCGCGGAAGAAAGAGATCGCCACCCGAACCGCTTTCGGCGCCTCGCGCCTGCGCATCGTCCGCCAGTTGCTCACCGAAAGCCTTGTGCTCTTCGTCCTGGGAGGGGCGCTCGGGCTTTTGCTGGCGCTGTGGGGCGTGCACCTGCTCGTCGGGGCGAGTCCCGTCGAGATTCCGCGCATGAGTGAAGTCGGGATTGACGGGCGGGTGCTCCTCTTCACGACGCTCACCTCATTGCTGGCCGGGACATTTTTCGGCCTCGCCCCGGCGCTGCAGGCCTCGAAGCCCGATTTGAATGAGGCCCTCAAAGAGGGGGGCCGGGCCGGGGCGGGGGGCCGGGGGCAGAGCCGCACCCGCGACCTGCTCGTCGTCTCCGAACTCGCGCTCTCGGTCGTGCTGCTCGTTGGCGCCGGGCTGATGGTCAGGAGTTTTCTGCGCCTGCTCGAAGTGAGGCTCGGCTTCGACCCCGACAACGTTCTCACCATGCAGCTCTCTCTGCCGCACTCCCGGTATCCGGAGAGCCACCAGGTGGTGGGCTTCTACCGGCAACTCCTCGAACGCGTCGGAGGGCTGCCCGGTGTGCAGGCCGCGGCCGCGGTGAGTCAGATGCCCGTGGGCGAGGTGAGGATGAACGCCTCCTTCGAGGCGGAAGGGCGCGCGTTCGAGGCGGCCAGCGCCATCGCCGACTTCAACCGCGTGACCCCGGATTACTTCCGCGCGATGAGCCTGCCGCTCGTGCGGGGCCGGCCCCTGGCGGAGGCGGACACCGAGGGACTCCCGGCGGCCGTGGTCATCAACCAGACGATGGCCCGCAAGTTCTGGCCGGGCGAAGACCCGACGGGTAAGCGGATCAGGCTCCGGGCGGACGCGCCGTGGCTGACGGTCGTCGGCGTCGCGGCCGACACGAAGAACCGCGGGCTGGGCGCGGAGACGAAGCCCGAGATGTACTTCCCGCACTCCGAGCAGTCGTTCGGCCTCGGGCCTCCGAGCAGCGCCATGACTCTGGTCGTGCGCTCGGCCAACGACCCCCGCCAGGTCGTGAGCGCGATCAGGGCCGAGGTGCGGGCCATGGACAGGGACTTGCCCGTCTACAGGGTTCAGACGATGGGGGAGGTGGTCGCGGCCTCGATCTCCCGGACGCGCTTCACCATGCTGCTCCTCGCCTTATTCGCGGGCCTGGCGCTGCTGCTCGCGTCGGTCGGGGTGTACGGCGTCATGTCGTACGGCGTCGGGCAGCGGACGCACGAGATCGGAGTCCGCAAGGCGCTCGGCGCGCAGCCGCGTGACATCACCGGCCTGTTCGTGAGGCAGGGGTTCGTCCTCGCCCTCGCCGGCGTGGGGCTCGGGCTGCTCGGGGCGTTGGCCCTGACCCGCGCGATGCGCGGGCTGCTCTACGGGGTGACGGCCTCCGACCCGCTGACGTTCATGAGCGTACCGCTCCTGCTGATGGCGACGGCGCTCCTCGCCTGCTACCTGCCGGCGCGCAGGGCGACGAGAGTCGACCCGATGACCGCGCTACGTTACGAATAGGTTCCGGCCTCGCGCGCGGCCCGCCGTCGGTCCGCGCCGGTGGCGGGGGTGAGGTCAGGACTCTTCGCGCGGCCAGTCGAAGACGCAGCCCGGCGAGGTCTCGCACAGGACGACGTCGTAGCTCTCGAGCAGCGGCATGGCGACGGCCTCCAGCTCGTTCTTCCACACGTCGCCCCCGTAGAAGGCGTCCCTCATCCGCTCGCGCTCTTCGAGCGAAGGGAAGCTGCGCAGCCAGACGAACTTGTTGGGGTTCTCGAGGTCGAGCAGCGGGCCGAGTACCTGCATCCCGTGCGCGCGCAGCGCCGGCACGGCCCGCGTCTCGAAGAGCCGGATGAACTCCGCGCGGCGGCCCGGCTTGATCCGGTAGCTCC
The DNA here is from genome assembly GCA_035947355.1 of Pyrinomonadaceae bacterium. Lineage (GTDB taxonomy): Bacteria > Acidobacteriota > Blastocatellia > Pyrinomonadales > Pyrinomonadaceae > QHXN01. The sequence continues at coordinate 10,516 of DASZKF010000319.1, forward strand.
TGACTTCTACGATCACGGCCCACCTCCTCCGCTGCTCTCTGAATAATCCGATCTGTGAATCCCGTCGGCCCGGACTATAGCCCGGCCCATGAGCCTCATCAAGAAGGCACCTGCGGGTGATCTGTGCCCTGCGCCTCCGCGTCGAGTTCCGGCGACGCCTTCCGAACTCTTCACCCGAGCAGGCCGCGGAACTTGGCCGGGCCGGAGGCGTGGCCGGGGAAGATTCGTTGCAGGTCGGCGCGGCCCAGGTGCTTCGTCGCGACCTCGCCGAAGATGTCACGGAAGTCGGTCGTTAAAGCGAGGTCGCGCCCCTCGTGGAGTTGGTCTCCGCCGAGGCCCGGCCAGTCCCCGTAAACTTTACCGCCGCGCACCGCGCCGCCGACGACGAGGACGGCGTTGGCGTGGCCGTGGTCGGTGCCGCCCGTCCCGTTCTGCCGGGCCGTGCGGCCGAACTCCGACATCGTCAGCACGACGACGTCGCGCATCCTTTCGGGGCCGAGGTCTACGGTCAGGGCCTTGATGCCTTCGGCGAACTGCGCGAGCAGCGCGGCGAGCTGGCCGCGCGCCGCGCCCTGCGCGCGGTGCGTGTCCCAGCCGCCCGTCTCGGCGAAGGCGACTTCGAGGCCGACGCCCGCCTTGATGAGCTGCGCGACCTGCATGAGCGACGCGCCGAAGCGGCCGCGCGGGTAGCGCGCGCCGTGCTCGGGCCGGTACTGCTGCGGGTTGACCCGCCGGAGGAACCTGACGGCCTCGAACGTCTCGCGGCCCGTGCCCCGCAGAGCTTCGTTGACGCTCTGCTCGTAGATGTCTTCGAACCCGCCCTCGACGCCCGCGTCCCGCGCGCCCGCGCGGACGCGGAAGTTCGCGAGGTTCTGGATGGCGAGCGCCGGCGCGCGGCCGTAGAGCGAGCGCGGCAGGTTCGGTGTCATCGAGACGGCGCGGAACGGCGAAGACTTCGGCTCGGGCCTTGCCTGGAGGTAGCGGTTGAGCCAGCCGTCCGGCGTGGACTTGCGGCCCGGCGTGCCCGACTCCATGTAGTCCTGCGCGTCGAAGTGCGAGCGCGTGTTGTCGGGCGAACCGGCGGCGTGCACGACCGCCAGGCGCTTCTCATCCCACAGAGACTTCAGCGAAGACATCGCCGGGTGCAGCCCGAAGAACCCGTCGAGGTCTACGGCCGCCTCGCCGCTCGAACCCTTGCCGGGCCGCGCGATGGCGAGCTGCGGCCGCAGCTCGTAATAACTCCGCTCGCCGTGCGGCACGACCATGTTTAGCCCGTCCACCGCGCCCCGCTGGAAGATCGCGATCAGCGTCTTGCGCCGCCCCGCCGCCGCCGAGAGACCTTCGCCCAGCACGGCCCTCATCAAAAACGACGGCGCGCCGCCCGCCGCCCCCAGGCTCGCCAGCGCCACCCCTCCCTGCCTCAGAAAAAACCTGCGACTCTGATTCATCTCATCCCTCAAAAACAGTCTGGAGTCTGAAGTCTAAAGTCAAAACCAAGGACTTGCCTTCGACTCCAGACTTTAGACTCCAGACTGTTTTCATTGTCTTTGAAATTCCGGCGAGCCGATGACGAGCGCGGCGACGCGCGCGACCTCGGAGTCGCTGCCGGCCGCCGGCTTCTGTTCGGCGAGTTGTTTCAGCAAGACCTCGCGGCTGCGGGGCGACACCTCGCCGCGCAGGACGTGCGCGAGCAACTGTTCGACGAGGCGCGGGCGGTCGGCCCCCGCCTCGCGGGCGAAGCGCGAGAGTTCGACGCGCGTGCCGGGGATGCGGTTCGAGGCGAGCGCGAGCGCGAAGTTGAGCCGTTCGAGCAGCGCGCCGGTGTTGACCCAGTGCCCGGCCGTTTCGGGGTAGCCGGTCGGGGCTTGATAGAGGTAGAGCGGCTCGCCCATCCGCGCGACCCAACGGTGGAGCGCGGGGCCGGCGCCCGTCTCCGCGCCGAGCGCGCGCAGGGCCGAGGCGGCCAGCTCGAACGGCGTCTTGATCTTCGCGCGCCGCGCCTCGGCCGAGTTGAACTCCGGCGAGGCGAAGAGCGCGCCGAGCGTCGCCCTGATGTCGCCGCGCGACCGCGTGAAGGCTTCGGCCGCGCGCGCGACCGTCTCGGGGCGCGGGCTGTCGGAGACGAAGCGGCGGGCGAGCTTCGTCGAAATGAACCGCGCCGTCGAGGGGTGCCCGGCGAGGATGTCGAGCACCCTGCGGCCGTCCTCGACGCCGCCGCCGGCCGGAATCTTGTGGCCGAGCACGGTCTTCTCGCCGTCGTCGTGCATGCGCGGGTTGAAGACGAAGGTGCCGCCGCGGTCTGTGCCGAGCGCGCCGCGCGGGTCAACGATCGTCCAGCCCGTGAAGGCGCGCGCGACCTCCTGCACGTCCTTCTGCGTGTAGCCGCCCTCGACGCCGAGCGTGTGCAGCTCCATCAGCTCGCGCGCGTAGTTCTCGTTGATGCCGCGGCGCGTGCGGGGCCGCGGCCGGCGCGGCGCGCCCGACTGCCCGCCGGCCGTCGCGGCCCCTTCTTCACGCTGGCGGCGGCGCATCGCGCGGCGTTCGGCGCGGCGCGAGTTCGGGTCGTCGGCATCGGCTCCGAAGGTCCGGCGGAGCGCGCCGCGGCGCCACTGTCGCGCGTTCGGGTCGGCGCTCTGGAAGTTGTCGAGGTAGAAGAGCATGGCGGGGCTTTGGGCCGTCGCCTCGAGGAGGTCGCGGAAGTTTCCGAGCGCGTGCGGGCGGATCACGTCGCGGTCGAAGGAGGTCAGGAACCAGCGGCCGGCCCCCTTCCCGGCGAAGACGTTGAAGTGGTTCGTCCAGAAATCAACCAGAACCTCCTGCAACTGCCGCTCGCTGTAGACGGCGCGCAGCAGGCGCGCGGACTGAAGCTCTTGAAGGATTCGCTGCGGCGGCTCGAAGCCCTGCCCGCGCATGTACGCGCGGAGGCGGCGCCGGTACTCGGCGCGCTCGCGGTTGTCTTCGTTCGCGTCGGGCGCGTCCGCTTCACTCATCGCCGGGGCGTCCGTCTGCGGCGAGTCCGCCTGCGGCTCGGGCTCGACCGCGCGGCGTGCAGGCGGCCTCTGCCCGCGCAGCCCGGCGACCTCGGCCAGCTCTGCGGGCAGCTCGCCGCGCCGCCGCAGGCGCCGGACGAGCTGGCCGGAGTTCGGGTACTTCGCCAGCAGCTCCGTGTTGCTCATCGCGAGCGTGGGGAACCGCTTCAACACGGCTTCGACCGCGGCGTCGTCAACCGAGGACGGGTTCAACTGCTGCTCGATGTACTTCTCCACGCCGAGGCGGCGCACCCGCTCGACGTCGCCCGGCCGCGGCCCGAAGCCGAGGCGGTTGAGCACGTGCACGATGCGCTGCTCCTCGGTCAGCGCGGGCGCGGTCTTCGGGGCGGCGCTCTGCGCGGCCGCGGGGAGACCGCTCGGGAGGAGCGACAGCAACGCCGCGAGCGCCAGGGCGCGGCGCGGCAGACGGCGAGACGGGCTCGATACGATAGCGTTCATGGCGGCCACGAGACGGTCCGAAATCCTTCCCTGAATTGTTCGTTTATTACTCCGGGAGCGACGCCCCTTTAGACGCGGCCCCCCCGACGCGGGTTGGAAAAAAACAGTAGCCCGACCGTGAGGGAGGGCGTCTTGCTAGAGGCTAGAGGCTGGAGACTAGGGGCTGGTTAAATCAAGTCTCTAGCCCCTAGCCTCTAGCCCCTCTTGAAACGCCCTCCCTCACGGCCGGGCCACTGATGTCGTCACCGGAGGGGGCGGGGGTTAGGTGACGGGATAGATTTTCCCTGGGTTCATGGATTATTCTCCGGTGCGTTAGCGGGCGCTGAAGTGCGAGCCGCCGCGCGGCCGTCGCGGGAGTCGAACATATCCCGACGGGCCGGGTCGGCACGGGTTTGGAGCGAGTTGCCAATGGACATCATCTGGGAGGAGTTGACCTCCGGGCTGCCCGACGCGAGGCAGTTGGTGCACGTGCTCATCCGGCTGATGGCCGCCACGCTGCTCGGGGCCGTCGTGGGAGTCCAGCGGGAGAGGGCGGGCAAGCCGGCGGGGCTGCGGACGCACATGCTCGTCACCCTCGGCACGGCCGTCTTCGTCATGGCGTGCTCGGGCGTCGGCATGTCTTTGGAAGGGCTGTCGCGGGTCATCCAGGGCATCGTCACCGGCATCGGCTTCATCGGGGCCGGCTCCATCCTCAAGCTGAGTGAGCAGCGAGACGTACAGGGGCTGACGACGGCGGCCGGCGTGTGGATGACGGCGGCCGTCGGCGTGGCCGTCGGGTTGGGCAGCCTGGGGGTGGCGCTGCTCAGCACCGTGTTCACGTTGATAATTCTCTCGCTCGCGGGACGGCTCGAACACCGCGGCGACCGGACACGCGCATAACTACGCCCGGCAGGTAAGGCGAGGGCGCCGGGGGCGCGCCGTCGCCGGCCGCGCGGCTTTTAGGCGCCGGCGCGTTCGCGCTCGCGCTGGACGAGGAGGCGGCGGAGTATTTTGCCCGAGGGCGACTTCGGAATCTGCGCGGCGAACTCGACGAGGCGCACCTTCTTGTGCGGCGCGACGCGGCCGGCGACGAACTCCAAGACCTCCTGCTCGGTCAACCCGTGCCCGTCTTTGACGACGACGACGGCCTTCGGCACCTCGCCGGCCTCCTCGTCCGGGCTGGGGATGACGGCGGCGTCGGCCACCGAGGGGTGCGTCAGCAAGAGCGCCTCCAGCTCGGCCGGCGCGACCTGGAAGCCCTTGTACTTGATCAGCTCCTTGGCGCGGTCGACGATGAATAAGTAGCCGTCCTCGTCGGCGTAGCCGATGTCGCCCGTGTGGAGCCAGCCGTCGGCGTCTATGGACTGCGCGGTCGCGTCCGCGCGGTTCAGGTAGCCGCGCATCACCTGCGGGCCGCGCACGCAGACCTCGCCCGCCTCGCCCGCCCCCAGCTCCTCGCCCGTCTCGACCGAGACCAGCTTGCACTCCATGTTCGAGACAGGGACGCCGACCGACCCGACGCGGTTGCGCTCCGGCTCGGCCGGCATCATGTGCGTCGCCGGCGCGGCCTCCGTCATGCCGTAGCCCTGCTTGACGTGACAGCCCAGCCGGTCGGCCACCGCCCGCACCACGTCGGGGCCGAGCGGCGCGGCGGCCGAGAAGATCGTCTTCAGGCTGGAGAGGTCGAAGTCCGAGACGGCCGGGCTCTTGGCGAGCGCGAGCATGATCGGCGGGACGAAGTGCGCCATCGTGACCCGGTACTTCTCGATCACGCCGAGGAGCAGTTCGAGGTCGAAGCGCGGCAGGGTGACGATGGTCGCGCCGATGCGGAGGCCGTAGTTGAGGATGACCTGGAGGCCGTAGATGTGGAAGAGCGGGAGCACGCAGACGAGCGTGTCGCGCGTGTTAGCGTGATCCGACCCCTCGATCTGCGCGAGGTTGGCGACGCAGTTGCGGTGCGTGAGCATCACGCCCTTCGAGACGCCCGTCGTCCCGCTCGAATACGGGAGCGCGACGAGGTCTTCGCGCGCGTTGATCTCGACGCGCGGGGCGTCGGCCGGGTCGGCTTCGAGCAGCGAGGCGAAGGGGGTCGCGCCGTCGGCCTCGCCGAAGACGAAGATTTCGCCGACGCCCGCCGCGCGCGCCGCCGCCGCCGCCTTCTCCAAAAGGGCCGGGGCGGTGACGAGCCACCTCGCGCCCGCGTCCCTGAGCTGACACTCCAGCTCGTCTTCGGTGTAGAGCGGGTTGACGGTCGTGACGACGCCGCCGAGCGTCGCCGCGCCGTGGAAGGCGACGGCGAACTCCGGCACGTTCGGGCTGTAGACGGCGAGCACGTCGCCCTTCGAGAAGCCGCGGCGCGCGAGCCCCGCGGCGGCGCGGCCGACCAGTTCGCGCAGCCGACCGTAAGTGATCGTGCGCGCGGTCGTCCCTTCGATCAGGGCGGGCTTGTCGGCGAACTCCCCGGCCCTCTCGAAGACGAACTCGGTGAGCGAGACTTCCGGGATGCGGACTTGGGGGAACGGGCTGCGGAAGATCATGCGCGACTCCTTAAAAGCCGTGAATCGAAAACCGGAGTTATCAGTAGTCAGTTATCAGTTATCAGTAAATACAAAAACTGACAACTGGTAGCTGACGACTGACGACTGGTTTTCACTACTTACGATTTACGGCTTTCCGGCTTTACCGGATTCGGTAGGCGCGGCCGCGGACGACGGCGATGACTTCGCCGCCGAGTTGCTCGGCGATGCGGCCGAGTTCGGGGAGGTCGGCGACGAGCGCGCGGTAGGCTTCGGTGCCGCGGCGCACGCCGGTCATCGCCATCGTCGGGCGGTAGTTAACGTCAACCCACGCGCCGCCCTCGCGGCGGAAGCGGTGGCCGGCGGCCGAGCGCGTCTCGCCCGCCGAGGCTGCGTCTTCGCCGTCGCGGGCCGCCTCGGCCGCGCGCGCGTCCCCACGCGCCCGCGGGCCGCTGAGCGAGCGGTTCGTTCTTTCGCGCCCGGCCCCGCCGCCGTAAGCGGGACTAGCCGCCTTGTTGCGCGAGCCGTCGGGGGTCTGCTGGTTTTCGGCCGCGCCCGGCTGGTCGGCGCGCTTCTCCTTCGGCTGGTTCTCGACGCGCGCGATCTCTTCGCCGGCGTCGCGCCGCGAGTCTTCTTTCTTATCCCCCGCCTCCTTGGGCGGCTCGGGCTGCGGCCGCTGCGGCGCGGGCGCGGCCGCGCTCGTGCCCGCCGCCGGGGCCTCCGCCACGGAGGCCGGCATCGGCGCGGGCGGCGGGGC
>DASZKF010000320.1:0-3783 GCA_035947355.1 Pyrinomonadaceae bacterium
GTACTCGTTTCTCCTGCTCCCCTTCGGTAACGTCAGGGGGGAGGGCACCGTGAATCAAGTGAAAATCCCGGCCGGGGAAAGCGTGGTCGAGTTCCATCTGCAATTGATCGAAGAGACTGGCCCGCGGCGCTACCAGGCGACGCTGGGGAAGGGCGACGGCCCGGCGGCCGGGACGTGGACGAACCTGAAACCTTCGGCCGGGAGGTCGGGTAAAATTATCCGCGTCCCCGTTCCGACGAAGCTGCTCAGTCCGGGGGCGCACCGCCTGACTCTGGCCGGATACCCCTCGCGGGGGCCGGCCCAGATAATCAACACTTACGACTTCCGGGTGGTTGAATGAGACGCCTCCGCGCGGCGCCGCCCGCCGGCAAAGTCACGCCCGCCGCAAAGACTCGAATAACTTTTTCAACCGGGGAAGGCCGTCAATCGTGAGTCGGAAGAATCAGGTCTTCTTCCGACTCACGATTCGCGATTCACGATTGGCGGCCTTTCCGGTATGATTCGTCGTCCGACGTGTCCTCCGGGGCGCGAGCCCGGCCGCCCCGGCTGCTGCAACTTTTCACCCCGGCCGGCGTATTTAAATCTCGGACAGGCGCCGGCGGGACGGCCCGCGTCAGACACACACAACCCGGCCCGCCGGCGCGACCCGAAGGCGTTATAAAGTGAGCGCCATTCTCATCATCACGGTCTTCCTGCTCGTCGTAGCCTCCTACTCCACCATCCGCTCGAAACGCTCCCGGTCTCGTCAGGAATTGTCCGGTGATACCCCGCCGCCGCGGCCGCGCGGACTCTTCGACCCTGAAGGCGCGGGCGACGACCGCGTGACCGGCCGACCCCGCGCCGAACATGAACTCGCCGCCGAGACGGCGAAAAGTGCGCTGCGCGCGCGCGCCGCATCCGGCGACCTCGGCGCGCTGGCCGAAGCGCACGCCGCCGGCGACGCCGCGCTCTACCGCGAAGTCCTCGACGCGCTCGTCAGTAAAGCGGCCGCCGACCCGGCGTCACTCCGCCGCCTCGCCGAACTCGTCGCGCGCAGCGACGGGTTGCGCGCGACGAGTTCGCTCGCCCTCGCGCTGCTGGGGAGTTGGCGGCAGTCGCCTTCGCGCGCCTCGATCCCCGAACTCCTCCGCGTCGCCGCGCTCTCGGACGACGCCGCCACTTTCGAGACGGTCGTGACGGCCGTCGCCGAAGCCCATGACGCCGGCCGGCTCGGCGACCTCGGCGGCGAAGAGCTGCGCGCGCTGTTAGAAAGCGAATACTGGGTTCTCTCTTCCGAGGCGAAGCGCACAGGGGCCGGCTTCGTCCTCAAACGCAAACTCGCGGAAGTCGGCCGGCGGCTCTCGACGGCCGCGCGCCGCGAAAGCCCCCCAACCGCGGAAGCCGGCGAAGGCCGCGCCTCCGTCTGAGGAAGACCATGAACGACACCATTTCCCAGCTCGCCCCGTACCTCGTCGGCGGGGTCGTGATCCTCGTCGCCCTGCTCATCCTGCTGAGCAGCGTACTCGTCAACGTCGGCGCGAAGGAGATCGCCATCAAGGAGCGGCGCTACCTCGGCTCGAAGATGCCGCCCGGCCGCGTCGTCGCCACCGAGGGCGAGGTCGGAATCCAGGCCGACGTGCTCAAGCCCGGCCTGCACTTCATCAAGTGGCCGTTCGAGCGCGTCGTCCGCAAGGTGCCCTTAATCGAGATCGGGGCCGACGAGCTGGGCGTCGTCGAGGCCGTGGACGGCGAGCCGATGCCGCCCGGCCGCATCTTCGCCCCAGACCGCGCGCAGAACGCGCACAACAACTTCCAGGACCCCATCGCCTTCATCAAGCGCGGCGGCGTCAAGGGCATCCAGCTGCGGACGCTCCCGCCGGGCCTGTGGCCGATCCACCCGTACCTCTTCCGCGTCTCCATCGCGAAGGCGACGGTCGTCCCGCCGGGCAAGGTCGGCGTGGTGACTTCGGCCGACGGCGCGCCGCTCGACGCCGGCCGCCTGCACGGCAAGGCCATCGAGGGGCACATGAACTTCCAGGACGCCGAGAGCTTCATCAGCAACGGCGGCCAGAAGGGGCCGCAGGTCGAAATCCTGACGCCGGGCACCTACCGCGTGCTGACGCAGTCGGAGCCACTCGAAGGCGGCGACCCCAAGCCCGGCCTCTTCTACACGCGCCTCTACGACGCGACCGTCATCAACGAGAACAACATCGGTCTCGTCGAGGCGCTCGACGGCGCGCCGCTCGACCCGCGCGACTACGTCGCCAACCCCGTCGAGGGCCACGACAACTTCCAGGACTGCAACGAGTTCATCCGCCGCGGCGGCCAGCGCGGCCCGCAGAAGGACATCCTCCTGCCCGGCACCTACTACATCAACCCGCTCGTCTTCAAGGTCATCCCCGAGCAGGCGCGCGAGGTCAGGCCGGGCGAGGTCGCCGTCATCGTCTCGAACGTCGGCAAAGACCCGACCGAGGACATCCGGCGCGAGATGGCGAACAAGGTGCGCGAGCGCCTCGAGCGCGAGGAGCACGAGCAGGTGACGAAGGCCGCGCAGCGCCTCGACAAGCTCGACGGCGAGGAGCGCCGCATCGCCGAGATACAGGAGGAGCTGATCTCGGGCGACCCGGCCGACGCCCGGCTCGACCAGGGCGCGCACGAGGCTTACGTCGTCCCCGAGGGCTTCCGCGGCATCCAGGAGTCGGTCGTCGGCCCCGGCAAGTATTACGTCAACACTTTGGCGATGACGCCGATCATCATCCCGACGACCAACATGACCGTCGAGTGGACGGCCGAGGAGGTGGACAACACCTTCGACCCCTTCGAGGTCATCTCGAAGGACGGCTTCACGATGAAGCTCGAAGTCCGCGTCGTCTTCCGCGTCAAGCCGGAGGACGCGCCCTTCATGGTCGCCAAGATCGGCAACACCGACAAACTCATCCAGAACGTGATGCACCCGCTGATCGACTCGATCTTCCGCAACCAGGCTTCCGAGTCGTCCGCGATGGCCTACCTGCAAAACCGCCACGAGGAGCAGGAGCGCGCCGAGGCCCGCGTCCGGATGCACCTCCTGAAGTACCACGTGGACGTGGTCAACGTCCTCATCTGCCACATCCACCTGCCCGAGGAGCTGATGAAGACGCAGACCGAGAAAATCCTCGCCGAGCAGCGCCAGAACATGTACAACGCGCAGCGCGAGGCCGAGGAGAAGCGCATCCAGCTGGAGAAGACCAAGGCCCACGCGGACAACCAGAAGGACCTGATGGCGGCGACCGTCGGCGTCGAAATCTCCTCGCGCCGCTCCGAGCAGCGCAAGGCCGAGGCCGAGGGCGAGGCCCACTACATCCTCGCCACCGGCAAGGCCGAGGCCGAGAAGGTGCGGCTGATGGGCGAGGCGCAGGGCGTCGCCTACAAGGAGCAGGTCAACGCGCTCGGCCCGCAGGGCGTCGCGCTCGTCGAGACCCTCAAGGTCATCGGCGAGAAGCAGGTGCGCATCACGCCCGACATCCTCGCCTCCGGCGGCTCGGACGGCGCCGGCAGCGGCATCGGCCAACTGCTCCTCCTCAGCCTCTTCCGCGACCGCCTCGGCGTCGAAACCCCGGCGGGCAACGGCTCGAAAACCATCAAGTAAGAGACGGGGAAAGGGGCAGAGGGTAAAGGCGAAAAGGAAGGGTGACAGCCAGCGTGCCTCTCATCATCAACTTGATGAGAGGCACACTGTTTTTCGTCCTCCTTCTCGCCTCTTCGACTTTTTCCCTTTCCGCCCGATTTTTTTGAAACCTGACGTTGACGCGGCCCGTATTGTGG
>DASZKF010000321.1:0-13218 GCA_035947355.1 Pyrinomonadaceae bacterium
GCCGCGCGGGCCTTTAATGAAACCCGAAACGCCCTCCCTCACGGTCGGGCTTCCGCCCGTGAGGTTGAAAGCGCGCGGGCCTTCAGCCATACTGCCCGGTTGCTGATGAGTGTTTGTCGCCGCCCGTGTGGGTGTCGGGGCTTGAGAGGGTCAGGGATGTACGAATTCGCCGTCACGCCAGCCGTCACGCAGATCCGCCGCCGCGGGGTCACGATCACCGAGGTCGAGCCCGGCGGCCTCGGCGCGGAGCTGGAACTCGAGGCCGGCGACCGCGTCATAAAAGTCAACGGCCGCGCGGTGCGCGACTACCTCGACTTCCGCTTCCACGCGGGCGGCGAGACCGAACTCACCCTCAACGTCCTCAAGCGCGGCGGCGAGGAGTGGGAGATCGAGGTCGAGCGCGGGGAGGGCGAGGACTTCGGCCTCACCTTCGAGAACATCGCGCCGCGCCAGTGCGCCAACGAGTGCCTCTTCTGCTTCTGCAAGGGCAACCCGCCCGACGCGCGCCCCGCGCTCTTCTTCCGCGACGAGGACGTGCGCCTCTCCTTCCTCTACGGCAACTACACGACGCTGACCTCGATCACCGAGGACGAGATGCGCCGCGTCATCGAGCAGCGGCTCACGCCGCAGTACGTCTCGGTCCACGCGACCGATTTGAAGGTGCGCGCTTACCTCCTCGGCGTTGACGAAAAGCGGGCCGACATCTCCGACAAGCTGCGCCGGATGATGGACGCCGGCATCGAGATTCACGCGCAGGTCGTGCTCTGCCCCGAGATCAACGACGGCCCCGTCCTGGAGCGCACGGTGCGCGACCTCGCGGCCGAGTACCCGCGGGTGAAGTCGGTCGCCGTCGTGCCGCTGGGGCTGACGCGCTACAACACCGACGAGCGTCTGACGCCGGTCGCGCCCGAGTGGTGCCGGCGGGTGATCCGCGAGGTGTCGGCCGTGCAGAAAGATTTGCGCGCCCGCCTCGGCACTAACTTCGCCTTCCTCGGCGACGAGATTTACCTGCGCGCCGGCCTCCCCGTCCCGGCCCGCTCGCACTACGGGGACTACCCGCAGATTGAGGACGGCGTCGGCATGGTGCGCTCGTTCAAAGAGGATTTCGCGCGCATGATGCGCCGGCTCGAGAGGCGGCCGCCCCGCGACCCCTCGGCGCTCTGCGGCACTGTCCTGACGGGGACGCTCTTCGCGCCCGTCCTCGAAGGCTTGCTCGGCCGCCTCAACGCGCGCTGGGGCACGCGCCTCAAGACCGTCGCCGTCGAGAACCGATACTTCGGCTCCGAGATCGTCGTCGCCGGGCTGATAACCGGCTCGTGCGTCCTCGCCGCGCGCCCGCGAATCGAGGGCGACTTCTTCGTCATCCCGCGCACGGCGCACAAGTCGGACGAGCCGGTGATGCTCGACGGCACGCGGCTCGAAGGGCTCGAACGACGGGTTGGAATTCCGCTGCGCGCGTTGGATTTCGAGGGCTTCGCGCGCCTGGTCGCCGGGGCCTGAGCGCGCGGCGAAGGCGTGGCGGTGCGAGCCGGCCCGACAAGAACAACTTCGCGCCGCGCGTCGGCTTCGCTTGGACGCCGCGCTGGGGCGGCGACGGCGCGGGCGGCCCCAGCCGGTTCCTCTTCGGCGACACCGACGCCACCGTCATCCGCGGCGGCTTCTCGATCACCTACGACCCGGCGTTCTACAACATCTTGACCAACATCGCCGGCTCGGCCCCGGTGGCGGGGAGCCTCCCGGCCGATAACCTGCCGCCGAGCGGCCATCTCGAACGCCGCGGCGACCACCGCCAGTATCAACCAGTTCGACGCGGCCCGCCTCTTCTTCGTTCCCGTCGCCGACCCGAACGGCTTCGCTCACGGGAGAACTTCCTCCGGGAAGCTCTCCTTTTTTTTGCCCCGCGCGCCCGGCTTTACAGAAAATCGGACTAATCTCCAAAAAATTGAATAAGTGCGGCCCGGACGGCGTCCATAAATCGGGAAAAATTACAATTTCCTGTCCCTCCATGGAGAAGGCATGAGGCTTGCTTAAAGAGGCATAACGGATTGAACCCCTTCTCCGTGCGCGCCACAGTCCCTTAGTTGCATCGTCCTTAAATCTAAGTCTGGCCGAAGATATGGTCTCTGCCAGACTCATAGCCGGCGCGTCAGAGTGGGCCGAGAAGTAGTTAAGTGCAGCCCACGAGTTCGGCGGGGGCCGGTACGCCCCGCCCGGCTCCACCCCGGCCGCCTCTACATGAACAAGGGGAAGGCCCCCGCCCTGAGGGCCTTCGAGACTCACCTGAGGGCGGCGCCGCCAGCGCCGAGCAGGTCAGACGCATGAACGGCAGACTGCGATAACCGCCGCCCCGCGGGCGAAGGGCCAACTTCGGCCGCCGCGGCTCACCTTGCTTGCAGCCTTATGGAGGGAATGACCGTGAGAAGACTCACTTCCGTAGCATTCGCTACTTTGCTGGTGCTCTCCTTGGAGACGTTCGTCTTCGCCCAAGGTAACGCCACCCTGACCGGCACCGTGGAGGATCCGAACGGGGCCGTCATCGGCGGGGCCACGGTCGTCGCGACGAACGTGGCGACCAACCTTGCCACCACCACCCAGACCACTGACGCCGGCCTCTACCGCTTCCCCGCCTTGCCCGTCGGGACTTATAACGTCAGGGTCGAGGCAAAAGGGTTCAGCGCGTCTCAGATTGAGAACGTCGTGCTGACGGTGGGTCAGACGGTGACGCAGGACGTCAGGCTCGCGGTGGGCGCCCCGACCGAGACGGTGACCGTCATGGCCGGGGGCGAACAGCTCACGCAGGCTTCCGAGTCGAGCGTCTCGGCGCTGCTGAACCGGAACGTGTGGGAGAATTACCCGCTCGAAAACCGCGACACGAACGAGTTCATTAACCTCATGCCCGGCGCGGTCCCGGACGCCTTCGCCGGCAGCACCCGCGGGGCCGCCGTCAACGGCGCGCGCGGCGGCATGGGCAACTTCCTGGTCGAGGGCTACGACAATAACGACCAGGGCCAGGGCGGGCGCGGGGCGCTCGTCTCGGGCGGCATCACCAGCATCTCGCCCGAGGCCATCGAGGAGTACCGCGTCATCACCAACAACTACTCGGCCCAGTACGGCAAGGCGGGCGGCTTCGTGACCGACACGGTGCTCAGGTCCGGCACCAACGACGTGCACGGCTCCCTGTTCATCTACAACCGCATCCAGGCCCTGGCCGCCAACGACTTCTTCTCGAACCGCGCGGGCGTCGAGGACTCGCTGGTCCGCAACCAGTTCGGCGGCTCCTTCGGCGGCCCGATACGGAAGGATAAGACCTTCGCCTTCGGCACGGTCGAGTGGCAGCGCCTCCGGCAGGGCGCGCCGATCACCACCACCGGCACCACCCAGCAGTTCATTGACTTCGTCCGGACCGGGGCCTTCGCCGCCTTCCACGAGTCCGACCCGGAGGGGATCTGCCAGGTGTTCACCGGCGCGGCCTGCCCGGGCGCCTTCGCCAACTCGGCGAGGCTGGGCAGCGTCTTCAGCTCGCTGCTGGGCAACCAGCCCTTCCCGCTGGCGACCTCGAACTTCTCGAATGTCGGGGCCAGCCTGCTCACCGAGGGCATTAACTACCCGGTGCCCGTCTACGGCGACGTGACCGCCATCAACCGCAGCTTCACGAACGTCGGCCGCTTCACCATTAAGCTCGACCACACCCACAGCGATTCCGACCGGATCACCGGCACCCTCCTCTTCGAGGACTCGGACACAGGCGACACCATCGGCGGCGGCGACGGATTCATCGGCCCGCCCTTCCTCTCGCCCGGCCGCTCGATACTGGCCGGCATCACGCACAACCACACCTTCAGCCCGACGGTCATCAACGAGGCGAAGTTCAGCTACCTCCGTCACAACCGCGACTTCGCGCAGTGCCCCGGCACCGAGGGCATCCCGTCCATCGTGACCGGCATCGACCCGCTCGGCGTCAGCTTCGGGTGCACGAGCAACCTGCCCCAGTTCTTCACCGATAACCAGTTCCAGGTTCAGAACCACCTCTCCTTCATCCGCGGGTCGCACAGCTTCCGGACCGGCGTCGAATACCGCCGCATCCGCAACGGCTCCTCGTTCGAGGCCATCCGCAACGGCCTCTTCCTGCCCCACGGCGTCGAGGAGTTCCTGACCGACGGCTTCTTCGGCGACGAGGCGGACTTGGCCCTCTTCGGCGAGCCCGTCTTCGGCGGGTTCACCTTCGCGCAGGCTTCGGTCAACCCGCAGACGGGCGACCTGCCCGAGTTCTACCGCGGCTTCCGGGCCAACGAGTGGGCCGCCTACTTCCAGGACGACTGGAAGTTCCGCCCCAACCTGACCTTCAACCTCGGCCTGCGGTGGGAGTACTTCGGGCCGCCGCACAACTTCCGGCCGGGCTTCGACTCGAACTTCTACTTCGGCTCGCCGGAGACGCCCGTCCCGAACCCCTCGCCGAACCTCTTCTTCCCCGTCAACAACCCGCTCACCGCGAAGGTCGTCCGGGGGAGCTTCCAGCTGCGCGACGAGGAGATCTGGGCGAAGGACTTCAACAACTTCGCGCCGCGCGCCGGGTTCGCCTGGGACGTGTTCAGCGACCAGCGGCTCATCGTCAGGGGCGGCGGCGCCATCTCCTACGACCGCATCTGGAACAACCTGTTTGAGAACATCCGCTTCAACGCGCCGCTGTTCTCGTTCGCCACGGTCGGCGCCTTCGGCAACGGCATCCCTTCGGGGCCGCTCTCGACGCCCGGCCTCTTCGCCTCGCCCTTCACGGCGGCGAACACCGCCGGCTTCAACAACCCGGCGTTCAACCCCGCCCCGTCGCCGCGGCACATGGACGAGAACCTGAAGATCCCCTACATCCAACAGTTCAACCTGGGCATCCAGTACGAGTTCATGCGCGACTTCGTCTTCGAGGCGAACTACATCGCCACGGCCGGGCGCGCCCTGACCGGGTTGATTGACATCAACACCTTCAACGGGCGGACGCGCGGCGGCAGCTCGCGGCGGCCCAACCCCAGGATCGCGGCCGACAACTTCCGCACCAACGCCTTCAGCTCGATCTACCACGGCGGGCAGTTCGTGGTGCGCAACCGCACCTGGCACGGGCTGCAATTCAACGCCCACTACACATTCTCGAAGGCCCTTGACACCGTCAGCGACGCCTTCAACAGCCGGACGGGCACGCACCCGACCGACAAGTCCAACATCAACCTCGACCGCGGCCGGACGGACTTCGACATCCGGCACCGCTTCGTCACCGGCTTCACCTACGAAATTCCGCTCTTCAGGGACAACCGCTGGCTGGGCGGCTGGGTGGCGACCGGCATCGTCCAACTCCAGTCGGGCGTGCCCTTCTCCGTCTTCCACAGCGGCCAGGACCCGAACGCCGACGGCACCTTCACCGACCGGGGCGTCTTCATCGGCTCCGACCTGGACAGCGTCTACGTCGGCGGCAGCCCCGCCGACGGGTTCATCGACCCGGCGCAGTTCGAGGGGATGAACACCCGGGTCGCCCGCCTCGGCCCGGCCGCCGCCTGCGGCCCCGGCAACGGGGTCGTCATCAGCAACACGCGTTGGTGGTGCAACGGGACGCTGGGCCGCAACGTGCTCACCGGGCCCGACTACAAGAACGTGGACTTCGGCCTTCAGAAGAGGTTCCGGATCGCCGAGGGCCACACCCTGAAGCTCATGGCGAACGCCTTCAATCTGTTCAACCACCCGAACTTCGACCTCCCCGTGAGGAACCTGGCTAGCGCCCAGTTCGGCCGGTCCATCGAGACGGTCGGCACTCCCAGGGTCATACAGCTTGCCATCCGGTACGACTTCTAGCGCCGGGGCATTGCCTAAACTCTTAGGGGCGGCCGCGGCCGCCCCTTTTTTTTAAGGCGCTCACGTCGGAAAACACCGCGGCCGTCGGCCCGCCGCCGTCACGGGCCGAAGCCTTCCAGGCGCACCCGGCCTTCTAAGCGACCGGGGCCGGGAGCGCTCCCGGCCCCGGTTATCCGAGTTTTTGAATACGGATTCAGAAAGTCGGAGATTAACAACGCCGACGGCGCCCCCGGCCGACCCCTCTTTAAACAATAAACTGTATAAAGTACATAATTTACGGCCGGCCCGGCGGCCCCCCGCCGGTCGCGGTATCAAACTTGCCATTCCGGGTGCATCTCCATGACAACTCTGGAGAAACAGCTTCCAACATATGCGACAAGTTACGTCAGTATACGGGAGAAACTGCTGTCGAGCGTCCGGCCCGGAACTTCTCCACCTAGGCGGCCGGCCGCGTTGACGGGCGCAGGCGCTCGCCCCGCCGGGCTCCGGCCCGGGGCGGCGGGGCCGTTGCACCGGGATAGTACTCGTAAGACCCAGGACTGTTGGCTGCTGGAAAGTCCACCGCTTCTCAGAAACTGAAGGAGAGTAAGCAATGAAGAAAATTCTCTATCTCGTCGCGGCCTTGTGCTTGTGCCTGACCACGGTCGGCGCCTTCGCGCAAGATCGCTCGACGACCGGTTCGATCGGCGGCGTCGTCCAAGACGTGAACGGCGCCGCCGTCCCGAACGCGACCGTGACGGTCTCGGGCGCGACGCTCGGCACGCCGCGCACGACCACGACGAACGAGGAGGGCCTCTACAAGGTCGACAACCTCATCCCCGGCTTATACAACGTCAGGGTTGAGTTGACGGGCTTCAAGGCCGCCAACGTCGAGAGCGTCGAGGTCAACGTCGGCCGCGAGACCACGATCAGCCCGAACCTAGAGCCGGGGCAGGTCTCGGAGGTCGTCAACGTCACCGACGCGGCGGCGACCGATCTGTCGAGCACCGCCGTCGGCCAGAACCTGAGCGACACGCTCTTCGACAACGTCCCCGTCCAGCGCTCGGTCGAGGGGCTCTTCTACCTCGCCCCGAACACGGCTGACAGCCTCGGCGGCGGCCCGGCCAACCCGTCCATCGCCGGCGGCTCGGCCCTCGACAACCTCTACATCGCCGACGGCGTCAACATCACCGACTCGGCCTTCGGCGGCCTCGGCACCTTCACCCGCGTCTACGGCTCGCTCGGCACCGGCATCAACACCTCCTTCATCAAGGAAGTGCAGGTCAAGACCGGCGGCTTCGAGCCCCAGTACGGGCAGGCGCAGGGCGGCATCGTCAACATCATCACGCAGTCGGGCGGCAACGAGTACCACGGTGCCATCTACGGCTTCGCCCGCCCGAACGCGTTCGAGGCCACCCGCCGCCAGCGCGACGACTTCAGCGTCAACAAGGTCGGCGAAATCCTCGCCGAAGAGCAGTACGACGTCGGCGTTGACGTCGGCGGCTACGTCCCCGGCGCGCGCGACAAGCTGTTCTTCTTCGGCTCGTTCAACCCGTCGGTCCGCCGCCCGATCGTGCTCGGCGCCGAGGGGTCGGGCCTGCGCGCGCTGCTCGGCGAGCACCACCGCCGCTTCCGCACGCTGAACTACGCGCTCAAGGTGGACTACAACGTCAGCCCGAGCCACACGGTCGCCTTCTCGATCTTCGGCGACCCGACCAAGACCAACCTCTCGTCGTTCAACAACCTGAACATTGACAACACGACGGCGCAGAGCGTGCTCGACTACGGCACGCGCAACTGGTCGTTGCGCTACAACGGCGCGCTCACCAGCACGTGGACGCTGTCGAGCACGTTCAGCCACGGCAAGAACACGTTCGACGAGACCGGCTTCGCCAACATCCACCAGATCGTTGACCGCACCAACCCCGTCCGCGGGAACTTCACCGCCGTCGGCCTCGGCTTCTTCGAGCCGACCGAGAGCAACACCTACCGCTGGACGCTCGACACCCAGAAGATCTTCAACTTCTGGGGCTCGCACACCATCGCCCTCGGCTACCAGTACCAGCGCGCCTACTACGAGGGCCTGCGCGACCGCAGCGGCGCGAAGTTCACCGTCCCGGCGACGAACGCCGACGGCCTGCCGCTCGAAGAGCTCGCCGGCCCGGCGGCCGCCGAGGCCATCGGCCAGCCCCTGAACGCGGCCTTCTCGCTGCGCCCGGCGGCTGCCTCCTGCACCCTCTGCCCGCTGTTCACCGTTAACGGCGTCGACATCCCCGTCTTCCTGCGCCAGGACCGCGGCGAGTTCGGCAGCACGGGCTTCGACACCCGCTCGAACTACCACGCCGCCTACATCCAGGACGCGTGGCGCATCAACCGCTACGTGACCGCGCTCATCGGCCTGCGCAACGAGCAGGAGCGGCTCATCGGCAGCCCCTTTGGGGCGAACAACTTCCGCAACGCCTACAGCTTCACCGGCCAGTGGGCGCCGCGCATCGGCGTCACCGTCGACCCGCTCGGGCAGGGCCGCACGAAGGCCTACTACAACTATGGCCGCTTCTTCGAGTTCATCCCGCTCGACCTGGCCGAGCGCTCGCTGACGCACGAGACCTCGTTCATCGGCGGCCGCTTCGCGCCGGAGTTCGTCGTCGTCAACGGCGTGCGCCGCGCGGTGATTAACCAGTTCGGCACGGTGAACCCGATCATTGACGCCGCGCACCTGCTCAACGGGGCGGCGGGCGGCACCGGCGCCGGCATCGGCATCTCGACGCAGGACGCCGAGAACCCGATCCTGCCCGGCACCAAGCTCGGCTTCACGGACGAGCACCTGTTCGGCTTCGAGCAGCAGTTCCCGCGCAACTTCGTCCTCACGGTGCGGTATCAGGACCGCCGCGCCAAGCGGATCGTCGAGGACGCCGCGGTGATCTCGCCCGAGCAGTTCAACGCCGGCCTCTTCGGCCAGACCTACTTCATCGGCAACATCAACTCGCAGACCGACGCGGCGCACAACCCGATCCCGCACCTGTTCACGCCGGGCGGCGCGATCCCGGAGGCCTGCGGCGGCGCCGACGCCCCGTTCGTCATCGACCCGGTGCACGACTCGGCCGGTAACGACATCGGCGCGGTCTGCTTCGAGCCCGACCCGCTCGCCGGCACGCCCGGCTCGGACGGCATCCCGGACGGGTTCCCTGACCCGGTCCGCGTCTACAAGGCGCTCACCATCGAGGTGAATAAGCGCTTCTCGAACAACTGGCAGCTGCTGTCGAACTGGACGATCTCCAGCCTGCGCGGCAACTACGAGGGCCACTTCCGCAACGACAACGGGCAGACCGACCCGGCCATCAGCTCGCTCTTCGACTTCACGGCCGGCGAGTTCAACCTGCTCGGCGAGCAGTTCGCCATCGGCCCGCTCAACACGGACAGGACGCACCTGTACAACATCTACTTCAACTACTCCTTCTCGCGCGAGAGCGGCATCGCGCGCCAGCTCGCCGGGCTCAACCTCGGCGTCGGCTTCCACGGCGAGTCGGGCGTGCCGATCAGCGAGTTCTTCGCGCACCCGGCCTACCTGAACGCCGGCGAAGTCCCCGTGGGCGGCCGCGGCAAGCTGGGGCGCACGCCCTGGTTCAACCGCCTCGACCTCCACGCCGACTACCGTTGGTCGCTCTCTGAGAACACGCGCCTCGTGTTCATCAGCGACTTCTTCAACGTCACCAACAGCACCCGCATCGCGCGCGTGAACGAGTTCCGCGAGAGCACGGCCGGTCAGCTCAACCCCGACTTCGGCCAGCCCCGCACGTTCCGCCTGCCCTTCAACATGCGGCTCGGCCTGCGGTTCGAGTTTTAAACTGGGTCCGGCGACGGATCGTTTCAGGGGAGGGGAGCAATTCCCTCCCCTTTGTTTTATAATCCCCGCGGTCGCCGCGGCCGCGGCTCCCTGATTCATTACGACAGCCGGAATTCAACTTGGAGGTAGTCCGATGTCCCGCTCAAGGCTCACTCTGCTGCTCGCCTTTCTCCCGCTCGCCGCCTCCGCCGCCTTCGCGCAGGCGACGATGCCCCACCGCTCGACCCCGGTCGAGATCCGCGGGCAGGTGCGCTTCGCCGAAGGGGGCGCGCCGGCCCCGAACGTCAGCGTCCGCCTCGACAACTTCAGCGGCGGCTTCGTCAGCGAGGCGGTGACCGACCGCTCCGGCCGGTTCCATTTCCAGAACATCGGGCCGGGCATCTACCTCGTCAAGGCGCGGGTGCCGGGCTACCTGGAGATAGAGCGCCAGGTCGACCTGCAAAGGGTCTCTTCCGAGATGCTCTTCTTCTCGCTGGTCAAAGACCCGAACTTCGCCGACGAGAGGTCGCCGTCCGGGCTCGTCGTTGACGCGAGCGTGCCGGCGGCGGCCCGCACCGAGTACGAGGCGGGCCGCGAGGCCATCCTCAACAAGAAGACCGAAGAGGGCATCGCCCGGCTGGAGAAGGCCGTCCAGCTCCACCCGAAATTCTTCGACGCGCATCTGATGCTCGGCACGGCTTACCTCGACGCGCGGCAGTTCGACAAGTCGGAGGCGGCGCTGCTGCGCGCGCTGGAGATCAAGCCGAAGACCAGCGCGGCGCTGTTCGCCCTCGGCGAGCTCTACCGCGAGCAGAAGAAGTACGAGGAGGCCGAGAAGGCGCTCAAGGAGGGGCTGGCGCAGGACGATCGCTCGGCGGAGGGCCATTTCACGCTCGGGCGCGTCTACTTCGCGAAGAACGACATCCCTTCGGCGGGCAGGGAGGTCGGGCAGGCGCTTAAGCTCAAGCCCGACTTCGCCGAGGCGCACCTGCTCGCCGGCAACCTCTACCTCCGGGCGCGCCGGGCCGATTACGCCCTCGCCGAGTTTCAGGAGTACCTACGGCTCGCGCCGAGCGGCGAGTACGCCGCGCAGACCAAGCAGCTCGTGCAGAAGATCAAGCAGGCGATGGCCGAGAAGAAGAACTGACGCGGCGGCGCGCGCCCGGCCCCGACTCCCCCGGCAGGCTTTCGAACTCCCGCCGCCGGCTGCGAAAGCACGAACCCCCCGCGGAGGCAGCAGCGATGCTGCCTCTTTGTCTTGGGGCGGCGCGAGCCGGCCCGTCATTAATCGGCCGCCCGCGTGCTACAATCGCCGCCCGTCCGCGCCCCTGACGGCGGCCGAGGCCGCCGGCCGGCGGAACCGAGAACTCATTGTCGAGCGTCGCCGTCAAACAACTCCAGCTCGCCCCGCTCGGCGCCGGCGACCTGATCGACCGCACGGTCAGGCTCTACCGCCGCCACTTCATGGCGCTCATCCGCGCCTCGGCCCCGCCCGTCTTCGTCGGGGCGGTCGGGGCCGTGATGTGGTCGGTCGGCGTGCGCTCCATCGCGCTCACCGAGAGCGACGAGCGGCTCGTCCTCTACGTCCTGCTGGCCGCGGCCGGCGTCTTCGTCCGCTTCGTCGGGCTCCTCGCGCAGTTGATCGTGCTCGGCGGCGCGTCCCGGAACCTCGTCATGCACCTGCTGTGGGGCGAGCCGGTGACGGCGCGGCTCATCTACCGGAGCGTGCGCTCGCGCTTCTGGGGGCTGCTCGGCGCGGCGCTGGCGATGTGCGCCTACCTGCTCCTGACGGCCGGGCTGGCGCTGGTCGCGTGGTACGTCGCGCTCATCATCTTCATCGTGGGGGTGGCGCTGCTGTTCGCGGGCGCGGGGCCGCCGTCGTGGGTCGTCGTGGCCGCCTCGGTGCTCTTCACGCTGGGGACGGCGCTGCTGGCGCTGTGGCTCTTCTTCTTCACGGCGGGGCGGGCGGCCTACGTCCCGCAGGTGATGATGGTCGAGGGGCGCGGCGTGCTCGACTCCATCGGCCGCAGCGCCGGACTCGCACGCGGCAACGTGCGGCGGCTGATGGCGATGTTTTTGTTCACGCTCGTCGGCGGCTACTCGGCCTTCTCGCTGCTCTTCGTCCCGCTCGGCTGGGCCGCCTACCTGAGCGGCGTCAACCCCTTCACGATGGACGCGTCGCGCCTGCCCGTCTGGTACACGGTCGGGGCGGAGGTCGCCCTGCAACTGAGCGTCATCCTGCTGGCGCCGGTCTGGATGATGGGGCTCTCGCTGCTCTACGTGGACGAGCGGGTGCGCCACGAGGGCTACGACATCGAGCTGCTGGCCGCCCAGCGGCTCGGCGAAATCCCCGCGCTGCCCTCGGGCGTCAACACGCCGCTCAGCCCGGCCATCGCCGCCGCCGCCCCGCCGCCCCCGCCGCGCGCTCACGAGGCCGCGCGGCCCGGCTCGGTGCTCGGGCTTAACGACCGCGCATGAAAACCCCTCTGCGCATGGACGCATCGGCGCGCGCCGCGCGTCTCGTCGCGGCGGCGCTCGTCGCGGCGGCGCTCGTCGCGCACGGCGCGCGGGCCGAAGAGCGGCGGGCGGCGACGCTCTCCGAGTACCGCGGCCGCGTCCGCGAGGCGGTGCTCGAACTCGATGCCCTCGCCGAGACGGGCGCCGAGGCGGACTCGGAGGACGCGGCCGGCGCGCTCGGAGCGGTGCGGCTGATGCTGCCGCGCGCCGAGCGGGTCGAGTGGGAGGGCGGCGCGGTCGAGGTCAACAACGCCTGGCTGCACGAAGCGCTCGACGCCTACGAGGAGGAGGCCGGCGGCCTCGACGACGCCGGGCGGGCAGGGGCTCTGCGCGACCTGGCCGCGCGCCTCGCCGCGCTCGAAGCGCGGCTGGCCGAGGACGCGGGCGCGGGGCCGGCGCGCGCCCGCGACAAGGACACCGAGAAGGGGCGGCTGAACACGATTCTGCGCCGGCCCGAGTACAACCGCGAGGCCGCGCGCGGCGGCGCGCTCCGGCGGCTGATGGAGCGGTTCGCCGAATGGGTGCGCGGCCTCATGCCCGAGGCCGGGCCGGCGGTGCCGGGCCAGCGCGGCGGCCTCTCGCGGGCCGCGCAAATCTTCGTCTTCGCGCTCTCGGCGGCCGTCCTCGCCTACGTCTTCTGGCGCTTCTGGCGGCGGCGCGAGCGCGGGCCGCGCAGGGAGGCGCGCCGCGCCGCGCGCGTCGTCTTGGGCGAGCGGCTGGAGGCCGACCAGACGGCCGCCGACCTGCTCGAAGAGGCCGAGCGGCTCGCCCGCGCGGGCGACCTGCGCGCCGCGATCCGCAAGGCTTACGTCGCGCTTCTGTGCGAGCTGGGCGACCGCCGGGTGATCCGCCTCGCGCAGCACAAGACCAACCGCGACTACCTCCAGGCCGTCCGCCGCGCCGCGCCGCGCCTCTACGCGGAGCTGCTGCCGCTCACCTTCAACTTCGAGCTGCACTGGTACGGCGCGCAGGACGCGAGCGACGCCGACTGGGCCGACTTCCGCGCCCGCTGCCGGAGCGCGCTGCGCGCGCTCTGAGTTTCGAGTTGCGGGTTTCGAGTTTCGAGT
>DASZKF010000322.1:0-7565 GCA_035947355.1 Pyrinomonadaceae bacterium
CTCCGCGCGCAGGCGCTTCGCCGCACGGCCCGCGCGCTCGCGCGGCGCGACGCGCTCGGCAAAGAGGAGGCCGCCAACCTCCTGCGCTTCCACCTCGAACACGAGCGCGCCGTCGTCGCCTCGCTCGCGCGCTTCCTGAAAGTCCCCGAGGACTTGGGAGCCGAGGCCGCGCGCTTCCTCGACCAACTGCGCGTGATGGTCGGCGAGCCGCCCGCCGCCCCGGCCGCCGAAGGCGACGGGCGCCTCGTCTTCCGCCGCGACCCGGAACTGAAGGGAACCATGTCGGCCTTCGGCTACGACTACTTCGCGGACAAGTACGGCGAAGACAAGGCGTCCGCCGTGCGCCTGCTCTCCTTCCGCGGCCTGCGCGGCTCCGGCGACGAGTACGCCTACGAAGTCCTCAACTTCGCCGACGGCCGCCGCAACGCCCAGCAGGTCCGAGACGCCGTCTCCGCCGTCTACGGCCCCGTCCCCCTGGAACTGGTCGTCGAATACCTGCGCGCGCTCGAAACGATCAAAGTAGTCAGCAGCCGGTAAGAACAGTCAGAAGCCCGACCGTCAGGGAGGGCGTCGCAAGATTCATCGGCGGCACGATGAAGTTACTTGAGACGCCCTCCCTCACGGTCGGGCTTCTGACTTATCCGAGGTGTTCGAGGCGGCGGCGCGCCTTCGCGATCTGGCGGGTGATGCTGTCGGCCATCGAGGCGAGGGCGTCGCGGCCCTCGGCCGCCTCGGCCTGCGTCTTGAGCATGAGGTGGTAGAGCCTGTCCTGGCGGATGCGCTTGACGCCGAACTCGGCCGTGCGCAACTCCTCCTTGAGGTGGATGAGGCGCGAGGCGAGGTCGGCCGGCTCTTCGTCGTGCGCGGCCGTGGCGCAGAAGAACTGGAGATGTTCGTCGCCGAGGAGTGTCGAGAGGCTTTCGGCGTCGCCGTCGCGGTAGGCGCGGCTGGCCTCGGCCATGATGCGGTGGCGGCGCTCGGCCTCGCGCTCGTCCGAGGCGCGGTCGGGGTGGAAGAGGCGCGCCACCGACCAGAACAGTTTGCGCAGCGAGGTCGGCGCGGGGGCCGGCGCGGCGTAGAAGCCGGCGTCGGCGCCCTCCGCCTCGTCGTCCGCTCCGGGGTCGAGGCCGGCGAGGCGCGCCTCGGCCTCGCGGATTTCGCGCTCGACCTCGGAGAGTTCGGCCAGCGGCCCGCCCACCACCTGCGCGTAGCGCGCCTTGAACCGGCGGAACTCGTCCTGCAAGGCCGCCAGCTCCGCCTTCCGCTCGGCGACCAGGGCTTCGAGCCGCGCGGCCTCGGCCGCCGGGTCGAAGCCCTCCTTCGCCGCGGCGTGAATGGTCAGTCCGTCCACGCGGACAGTGTAGCAGGCGGCGTCGCGGCGGGGAATTTGCGCCGGCCGATTCCGCGCGGGCGCCCGCTCGGTTGAGGATTGCGCCCGGCCCGCCCCGGCACTATAATGCGGCCACCCCCCCTGATGATTTTTCATGGCCGTTCGGGAACGCGGCGAACCCTCGCGCCGCGCGCCCGCCGGCCGCCACGGGGTGTTTTATGTCATCGTCCTCGCCCGCGCCGGATTCGAGTCCCGGCTATCTCGTCCTCGTCGTCGAGGACACGCCCGACACGCGTGAACTCATCAAAATCGTCCTCGAACTGAGCGGCTACCAGGTCGTCGAGGCCGAGCGCGGCGACGAGGCCGTCGAGGTCGCCGTCGAGACGCACCCGGACGCCATCATCATGGACATGAGCCTGCCCGTCTTCGACGGCTGCCAGGCCGCCAGGACCATCCGCCGCCAGCCCGGACTCGAACACGTGCCCATCATCGCCTGCACGGCGCACAACCGCTGGGAGTGGCGGGCGAAGGCCATCGTCGCCGGCTGCGACGAGTTCCTGGAGAAGCCGATTGACTTCGAGCGCCTCGGCTCGATGCTCTCAAGGCACATCCGCGCGGCCTGACGCGAGCGCGGCGAGGCTCGCCACGACCGCCACGAGCTCGGCCGGGTTGACCGGCTTCGGGACGTGCGCGTGGAAGCCGGAGAGCAGCGCCCGCGTGCGATCCTCGTCGCGCGCGTAGGCCGTCAGGGCCACGGCCGGGAGCTTGCCGCCTCCTCCCGCCTCGCGCTCGCGCAGACGCCGCACCAGAGAGTACCCGTCCTCCTCCGGCATCCCTATGTCAGAGACCAGAACGTCGTGCGCCGCCGCGTCGAGCGCCGCCCAGGCCTCGGCCGCCGACGCGACGGCCGTGACCCGCGCGCCGCGCCCTTCGAGGATACTGCGCAGCAGCGAGCGCGCGTCCTCGTCGTCCTCGACGAGCAGCACGCGCGTCCCGGCGAGCGACGGCGACTCGCCCTCCGGCCCGACCGGCCCCGCGGCCGCGGCCGCCGACTCGAACCGCGCCGCCGGCTGCGCGACGGCCTTGAGCGGGAGCTTGACGGTGAAAGTCGAGCCCCGCCCCTCGCCGGGGCTTTCGGCCTGCACGGCCCCGCCGTGCAGCTCGACCAGGTGGCGGACGATTGCCAGGCCGAGGCCGAGGCCGCCGTGCCGCCTCGTGGTTGACTGGTCGGCCTGCCGAAAGCGGTCGAAGACGTGCGGCAGGAAGTCGGGCGCGATGCCCTGCCCGGTGTCGCTCACGCGGACGACCGCCTGCTGCCCGACCCTCCGCAGCTCGACCTCGACGCGGCCGCCGGCGGGCGTGAACTTGACGGCGTTCGAGAGCAGGTTCCACATCACCTGCTGGAGGCGGTCGGGGTCGGCCGAGATGACGCCTACGTCGGGCGCGAGCAGCACGCTCAGGAAGACGCCCTTCGCCTCGGCCGCCGGCCGCACGCCGTCCACGGCCGCCTCGACCAGCGACCTGACCTCGACGGGGCGCGCGTCTATGCGGAGCCGGCCCGTGATGATGCGCGACACGTCCAGCACGTCCTCGACGATCTGGCGCTGCGCCCGCGCGTTGCGCTCGATGGTCTCTACGGCGCGGCGCGTGGACTCCTCGTCGAAGCGGTTCGTCCTCAGCATCGAGGCCCAGCCGAGGATGGCCGTCAAGGGGGTGCGCAGCTCGTGGCTGAGGGTGGCGAGGAACTCGTCCTTGATGCGGTTGGCCTCCTGCGCCTCGCGGTAGAGGCGGGCGTTCTCGACGGCGAGGGCCGCGCGCCGCGCGAGGTGTTCGGCGAAGGCGAGGTCGTCGGGGCCGTAGCGGCGGCCCGACTCGGCCGTGACGAACGTGATGGCGCCCGAGACGCGGCCGTGCGCCGCCATCGGGACGACCATCGCCGAGGTGAAGCCGATCTCGCGCAGGATGCGCAGGTGCTCCTCGTCCTTCGCCGCCGCGGCCAGCAGCTCGTCGCTGATCTCGGCGTACAGCTCGGGGCGGCCCGTGCGGATGACGTTGGCGACGCCGGTCGGCGCGTCCGGGTCGTAAGGGTATCGGTCGGCCAGCTCGCGCGCCCACTCGACCTTCGCCGGGTCTACGTGCGCCGTGGCGAGCCGCCGCACCCCGCCGCCCTCGCCGACGATGTCGACGCCGCACCAGTCGGCGACGTGCGGGACGGCGAGCCGCGCCACCGTCTCCAGCGTCCGCTCGTAGTCGAGCGAGGAGGTCAGCACGGCCGCCGCCTCGGCGAGGAAGGCCGCGCGGCGGGTCGCGGCCTCGGCCTCGCTGCGCAGCCGGCTCTGCTCCTCGTAGAGTTCGGCCATGCCGATGGCCGAGGCCGAGAGGTTGGCAATGGCCGTCGCCACCGTCACGTCCGCCTCGGCGAAGCGGCGCGGCTCGCGGTAGTAGAAGACGAGCGTCCCGGCGACCGCGCCGTGAATCTTCAGCGGCAGCACGAGCATCGAGCGGACGCCCTCACGGCGGTACAGTTCCCGCCGCCGGGCGAGCCGCGGCGTGCCGTCCGCGTCAACGTCTTCGACGGCGACGGGCGCGTCCGGCATCGAAGGCGTCTCGGAGTTGACCTCGACCCAACTGTCGCGGTACTCGTCGGAAAGACCCTCGGACGAGACGACCTCCCACCGCGCCGCGCCCTCGCGGAAGCGCCAGATGGCGTAGGCGTCGGCGCGCACGAGCCGCCCGGCGAGCTTGAGCGTGGCGCTCAAGACGGCCTCGGTGCGCGGCGAACTGAGCAGCGATTCGGAGGCGTTGACGAGCGCGCGCAGCTTCTCCTCGGCCTCGCGCCGCTCGGTCACGTCGCGTTGCGTGCCCCAGACGCGGACGAGCAGTCCGCCCTCGACCGCCCCGACGAGGCTGTTGAGGAAGTGGCGCGTGCGGCCCTCGCGGTCTACCTCGACCGACTCGGCGTCCGAGAGCCGGTAGCCGGAGCGGATGAAGGCGCGCAGGTACTCGACGTTCTGGGGGTCGTCGCGGACGAGGAAGTCCGCGAGGCGTGCGCCCGTCATCTCCTCGCCGCGCTCGAAGCCGTACATCCGGGCCGCGGCGTCGTTGCACTCGGCGAGATAGCAGTGCTCGTAGCAGAGTTCGATCTGCTCGTCCTCCGGGAGCGCGACGGGGATCGGCCGCTCGAACTCGAAGCGCCAGATGCCCTCGGAGCTGTTGGCGATGAAGGCGCGGTAGCGCTCCTCGCTCTCGCCGAGCGCGCGCAGCAGGTCGTCCTTGGCGCGCCCCGTGGCCTCGGCCTCCTCGCGCGCGGCCTGCTCGCGGATGCGGCGGGCGTGCTCCTCCTCGGCGGCGCGCCGGTCGGTGATGTCGTGCGAGATTCCGAAGAGGCCGACGGTGCGCCCCTCGCGGTCGCGGACGACGCCCTTCGTGACGCGGTAGTCCTGCTTGCCGCCCGCGCCCTCGGCGACGCCCTCGAAGACGCGCGTCTCGCCCGAGGCGAGGACTTCGCGGTCGGCCTCCATGAACTGGCGGGCGGTGTCGGGCGGGTAGAGGTCTGTGTCGAGGCGGCCGACGATCTCGGAGGCGGGCCGCCCGATGAAGCGGGCGCACGAGGAGTTGACGAGCAGGTAGCGGCCCTCCAGGTCTTTGACGAAGACCGCGTCGGTCGTGCCCTCGATGACGGCGCGCATCACGGCGTCGCGGTCGCCGGGCGGCCGCCCCAACGTCTCTTCGGTGTCTGTGTCGTGCATCAACTTTAAAGGCCGTGAGTCGTCAAACGTGAACCGCGGCCGCAGCCGCTCGGCCGCGATGATGTTAGCCGCCGCCCGCGCCCCCGTCCAGAAAGAATTAGCCACAGAGGCACAGAGGCACAGAGAAGAACAAAAATAAAAACCCTTGCTGGAGAATTGAGCGGAGGATTTTAAATCTCAACTCTCCAGCAAGGGTTTTTAAATTGTCTTCCTCTGTGTCTCTGTGCCTCTGTGGCTATTTTAAGACGACGTCCCTTTTGCTTTTGCAAGCCCCTAGCCCCAAGCCTCTAGCCTCTAGCCACGAGGCTGGCGACGACGGCGATGAGTTCGTCCGGCTCGACGGGCTTGGGGACGTGCATCTGGTAGCCGGCCCGGAGGGCGCGGAGGCGGTCTTCGGCGCGGGCGTAGGCCGTCAGCGCGACGGCCGGCGTCCGGCCGCCGCGCTCGGGCGAGAGGCTCCGCACTCTGCGCAGCAGCTCGTAGCCGTCCACGCCCGGCATCCCTATGTCGGAGATGAGCAGGTGCGGCCGCCAACGTTCTAACTCTCCGAGCGCCTCGTCGGCCGTCGTCGCCGTCAACACCTCGGCCCCGCGCTGGCTGAGCATCACGCCCAACAACTCGCACGTGCCCGGCTCGTCGTCCACCACGAGCGCCCGCAAACCCGACAGGATTGCGGATTTCGGATTGCGGATTGCGGATTCATCATTCGCACCGCCCACGCCGCTCTCGTCATTCCGCAATCCGCAATCCGCAATCCGCAATCCGCAATGCAGGGAGCCTGACGGTGAAGGTCGCGCCTTGCCCCTCGCCGCCGCTTTCGGCCGAGACGGTCCCGCCGTGCAGCTCGACGAGGTGGCGGACGATTGCCAGGCCGAGGCCGAGGCCGCCGTGGGCGCGCGTCGTCGAGCCGTCGGCCTGGCGGAAGCGGTCGAAGACGTAAGGCAGGAACTCCGCCCCGATGCCGGCCCCGGTGTCGCTCACGGCGACCTCGACCTGCCCGCCGGCCGACTCAAGCCGCACCTCTACGCGCCCGCCGCTCGGCGTGAACTTGATGGCGTTCGACAGGAGGTTCCAGACGACCTGCCGGAGGCGGTCGGCGTCGCCCGAGACCGCGCCGACGCCCGCGCCCGGCGCCAGCACCAGCGTCACGCCCTTGGCTTCGGCCGCGGGCCGCATCGCCTCGACGGCCTCGACGACGAAGGCCGCCGGGTCGAGCGGCCGCGGGTCGAGACGGAGCTTCCCCGTGATGATGCGCGACATGTCGAGGAGGTCTTCGATGAGCTGGTTCTGCGCCCGCGCGTTGCGCTCGACGATCTCGAGGGCGCGGGCCGCGGCCTCGGGGCCGAGTTGCCCCGCGCGCAGGACGTGCGTCCAGCCGAGGATGGCCGTCAGGGGCGTGCGCAGCTCGTGCGAGACCGTGGCGAGGAACTCGTCCTTGAGGCGGTTCGCGGTCTCGGCCTCGGCGCGCGCCGCCTGCTCGCGCCTGAGCTGCACCTCCAGCTCTTCCTTGACGGCGCGCAGGGCCTCCTCGGCCTGCCTCCGCTCGGCGACCTCCGCGGCGAGCGAGTTGGCCTTCTGCTGCAGAAGGGCGACGGCGCGCAGCCGCTCGGCCGGGTCGGCGAGCGCGGCGTAGCTCTCGGCCGGGGCGACGCGCGCGTGCTCGGCGCAGACCTCCCCGAAGGTGGCGGCCAGCGCCGAGCTGCCGAAGTTACTGACCGGGTAGGCGCAGAAGAGCGAGCAGGGGTGGGTCTTGAGCAGGTCGTTCCAGAGCCTTTCGAGCCGGACGGCGGCCGGGTGCCTCGACTCGTCGCAGAGGTGCGCGACCATGTCGCCGAAGACGCGCACCCTCCGGCCGCCCGCGCCGGCGCGCGCGAGCACGCCCCCGACGACCTCCGCGAAGCGGCGCGGCTCCGGCTCGCCGTCCACCGTGAACAGCGCCAGCGTCTCGCGCGCGTCGAGCGAGACGTACTGGCCGAGCGCCGCCGCACGGGCGACGTCTACGCCCGAGGCGCGCAGCCTCTCTTCGAGCCGCTCGCGGCGCGCCCGCCCGGCCAGCACGACGCACGCCTCGCCCGCGCCCAGCCCCGCGCCGATAAACCCGCTCAGCGAGTTCAGGAGGAAGCCGTCCGACTCGTAGAACTGCACGAAGTGCTCGTGCCCGCTTCCTCCCGCCAGTGCCGGCGACCCGGCGACCGCCTTGCCGTTACTTCCTGCCTGAACCAAACCAGCCTCCCTGATACTTCCGGGCCGACGCACTCCCGCCCCGCACACGCCGCCGCGCAGACAGTTTTAAAAGGGGAACCCGCGCGCATTCTATTCCACCCGCGCGCCGAAAGCTAGAGGGATAAAAGTTTCGAGTTGCGGGTTTCGAGTTAGGAGGATTTTCGATTTGCGATTTTCGATTTTCGATTTGAAGCAGCGCAGGCGTGATCTGCCAATCGCAAATCAAAAATCAAAAATCAAAAATTGTCTTAACTCGAAACCCG
>DASZKF010000323.1:0-5984 GCA_035947355.1 Pyrinomonadaceae bacterium
GCTTGCGCTCGGCTTTAGGCTGGGCATGGTGCCTCGCCATCGGCCGCGGGGCGGGGTTAGCCTGCTGGCGCGCGGCGCGTCCGGGCGGCTGGTGCTTCATGCCGACGCGCTCGCCCTGCGCGTGCTGGTCGGCCTTCCTGACCTTGCGCTCGTCCGCCGGCCGGGGCGCGGCTGCGTGCTGGCGGCCGGGCGCTTGCTGACGCACCGCCTCCTTCCGCTCGGCCTTGCGCTGTTGCCCCCGGTTATCGCGGGCCGCTTAGCGGCTGGCCCTCCCGTGGTTTTCCGGCATGGCGGGCGGAGCCTCTACAGCATCCTGCGCGCGGCGCGCGGCCACCCGCCGAGCCACTTTCGGCGACCGCGCGACCTCCCCGCGGCGCTCGTCCTTGAATTCGAGCTTCTGCCGCTTCTGCTTTTCGGGGACAGATTCGACGCGCAGCCCGCGCGCCGCCTCACGCCTGAAGGCCGGCCCAGCCGGACGCGCGCTCGCGTAGACCGGCGTCTCGCTCAGGCGCTTCGCAAGCCCCGGCGGGAGGCTGAAGCCGCGCCGCGCGTTGGCCGTCTCCAGCGCCGCCTGCCGCAGCACCGCGACCGAGAGCGGGTCGAGCACGGGGCGCGCCTTCTCGAACTCACGCGGCCGCGCCTGGACGATCACGCTGCGGCTGAGGGGCCGGCCGAAATACTCCGCCGGGATGATGGTGACGGCGCCGGGCACGGCGTAGTTGACGACCTGCTCCGGCACGACCTGCTCGCGCCCGAGGTAGCGTACCTGCCAGTCGGCGTCGTAATAACGTGGGACGTAAGTTTCTCCGGGCGCGAGCGGCACCCAGCCGATCTGCCCCGCCTCGGCGAGCGGGAGGAAGGCGACGAGGGCCGGCGCGTAGGCCGGCTCATTGTGGACCCTTTCGGGGACCCAGTACCACTGGCCGCCGACATTCGCCCAGCGCCCGTAGTGGTAGGGCGCGTAGCCCCAGGGCTCGCTCGACACCCAGGTCAGGCCGTAGGGCTCGTCCATCATCCAGTAGCCCTGCTGGTAGGGAGCCCAGCCGGCCTCGACCCGCGGCCGCCAGGCGTAGCCGTAGTTGCCCACCTCCTGCCAGTCGCCGTAGCGGTCGAGTTCCCACACGCCCGGCACCGCGTGCGTCACGTAGCGGTAGCTCTGGTAGCGCCTGTAGGGGTCGTAGTAGTAAGGGTCGCTGAGGTACGCGTTGTAGTCACTGTAGCGCCCGTCGTAGTAATCGGGGTAGCGGTAGCCGTAGTAGTCGTCGAGGAGGCCGCCGGCGTAACCGGGGTCGAGCCGCGAGAGCGCGACCTGCGCGGCCGTCTGCCCGAGCAGCGTGAGCATCTCGCCCTTGCTGATCTGGCCCGAGCCGGCCAGCCCTATGACCTGCGCCAGCCCGCTCAGCACCGAGACGAAGGCGCTGCCGTCGTCGTTCATGCCGAGGTGGTAGAGGCCCGGCTCGCGCAGCTCGACGGCGCCGTGCGGCGTGGCGACCTCGTAATACTCGCCCGAGTCGAGCGCGCCGAGGTCGAAGATGGCCGAGCCGTCGCGGAGCGCGAGCTGCGTCTGCCGGTCCGAGAGGGCCAGCACGTCGAGCGACGTGCCCGGGTCGAGCCGCGCGAAGTTACGCCCGGTGAAGGCGACGGAGGCGGTCGAGTCTTCGGCCGCGTAGATGCGGTCGCCTTCCGTGAGCGGCGTGTTCGGCGTTACCTCCCAGAGCATCTCTTCGCCGACGCCGTCGAGGCTCCGGTCGAGGCCGACCTCGCCGTCCACCCTCTCGACGCGTGCGGCGCGCGGGAGGGTCACGGCCTCGGCGGTCGGCTCGTTCCGGAACCAGAGCGCGGCGGCCACCCCGCCGACAATCGCGCACGCTAGTACGATCAGTGTTAAATGCGGCCACGTCTTTATCTTGTCCATAAATGCTCCCCCTCTAAACCCAGGCTGAAAGGTTTTGTCCTCATCCGGGCAATCACCATGCCGCGGCGGCCGCCGCGCGGAGGCGACTTTAAATGGTTAAATATAACTACTTAACTGGGGCGAGCACTTCGCGGCCCGGCCGGCGGGCGTGCGCAAACCGGCCACCGATGGCCCATACCGTTCCGGCCGGCCCCGTTTCGTGTACGGGGCGGGGTGTCTACGGCTTCAATTCGGGGAGGGGGGCAAACCGGGAGCGTGGCGGGGCTCCCGGTTTGTGCGCGGGGTGAGGAAGGTAGATTCGGGGCGCGGCGGCCGCCGGGGGTGCTTTCAATTATTAATGGCGGCGGCGGGCGTTTCATTTCAGGCTTCACCGAAATTTTCGTCAATGTCAGACCCGCAGCGGCCCCGCGAGTTGAATGTCGCGTAGGGCGGGGTCTAACACAGAGGGCACGGAGGGCACAGAGTTCACAGAGTAATTTGTCTTTCACTGTGTCCTCTGTGCCCTCTGTGCCCTCTGTGTTGAAACGGCGATGCGACATGCTCAACCTCCCGCCAAAACCGCCGCCGCCGTTCGGCAGTTCGCCCCGCATCTAGTAAAATTCCCCTTCCCCGCCCACCGCGCAGGGGTCTTCCTATGGCCGGACACACGCAAGAGGCGCAACGTGCCCTGCGCGAGTTCTTCGGGTTCGAGGAGTTCCGCGAGGGCCAGCGCGAAGTCATCGAGGCCGTCCTCGAAGGCCACGACACGGTCGTCGTGATGCCGACGGGCGGCGGCAAGTCGCTCTGCTATCAACTGCCCGCGCTCATGCGCGAGGGCGTGACGGTCGTCGTCTCGCCGCTCATCGCCCTGATGAAGGATCAGGTGGACGCCCTGCGCGCGCGCAACCTCCCGGCCACCTTCATCAACAGCTCGCTCGACTTCGAGGAGCAGAAGGAGCGCATCGCGGGCGTGCGCCGCGGCGCCTTCAAGCTCCTCTACGTCGCCCCCGAGCGCTTCCGCTCGGCCCACTTCGTCGAGACCCTCCAGCGCGCCGACATCTCGCTCTTCGCCGTGGACGAGGCCCACTGCATCTCGCAATGGGGCCACGACTTTCGGCCCGACTACCTGCGGCTGCGGGCCTTCCGCGAACGGATCGGCAGCCCGCAGACCGTGGCCTTGACGGCGACCGCGACCCCTTACGTCCGCGCCGACATCATCGAGCAGCTCAACTTGCGCGACCCGCGCGCCTTCGTCTCCGGCTTCGACCGCCCGAACCTCTCCATCGGCGTCGCCCACACCGAGCGCGAGCGCGAGAAGTTCGCGCACATCAAACGTCTGACGGACGAGTACGCCGGCCAGTCCGGCATCGTCTACACCTCGACGCGCAAGTCGGTCGAGCAGTTGACGCAGAAGCTCCGGGGCGCGCGCCTCTCCGTCGTCGGCTACCACGCCGGGATGCCGGACGAGGAGCGCGTGCGCGCGCAGGAGGACTTCATGTCGGGGCGGGCGCAGATGATCGTCGCCACGAACGCCTTCGGCATGGGGATAGACAAGCCCGACATACGCTTCGTCGTCCACTTCCACCTGCCCGGCTCCATAGAGGCTTACTACCAGGAGATCGGCCGCGCCGGCCGCGACGGCAAGCCCTCGACCTGCCTGCTCCTCTTCAACTACGCCGACAAGCGGACGCAGGACTACTTCATCGAAGGCTCGTACCCGCCGCCCGAACTGATCGCCAAGGTCTACGAGGCGCTGGCGCAGACGGGCGAGCGGCG
The DNA here is from genome assembly GCA_035947355.1 of Pyrinomonadaceae bacterium. GTDB lineage: Bacteria > Acidobacteriota > Blastocatellia > Pyrinomonadales > Pyrinomonadaceae > QHXN01. The sequence continues at coordinate 3,671 of DASZKF010000323.1, forward strand.
CATAGAGCTTTCGACCCGCGAGATCGCGGCCCGCGCCGGCGTGCGCAACGAGATGGCCGTCCAGTCGGCGCTCATCACTTTGGAGAAGGCCGGGCACATCGAGCGCGGCGCGGCCGGCGAGAACCGCGCCTCTGTCCGGCTGCTCATGCCCGCGCACCTCGCGCGCGAGGCGGTCGGCGCACGCCGCAGCGCGCAGCTCAAGCAAGTCCTCTTCGGCCTGCTCGGCGGCTACGAGGTCAACGAGCGCGCCGACACGGAGCTTGACGTGAACGACTTCGCCGAGACGCTCGGCATGGAATCGGCGGCGCTGCGGCGCTGCATTGGTTCCCTGGCCGAGTCCGGCGTCATCAGCTACCGCCCGGCCCGCCGCACGCGCGGCCTCCTGATGCTCGACGAGCGGCCGGCCGCGCGCCTGCGCATCCACCCCGAAGAGATCGCGCGCCGCGCCGCCCTCGAACAGCGCAAGCTCCGCGAGATGATCTCCTTCTGCTACACCGAGCGCTGCTACCGCGCCTTCATCCTCGACTACTTCGGCGACCGCTCGCACCCCGCTCGCTGCGGCCAGTGCGGCAACTGCCTTCTGCAGGAGCGCCGCGCCGCGCTCGTCGGCCGCGGCGTGGAAGCTGTCAGCGAGGGCGAGCCCGCCGCCGCGCCGCTCGAACCGACGGGCGAGCTGGACAGGTTCGTGATGAGGCACGCGCCGGTCGCCCTCGACCTCGAAGAGGAGCTTGAGGCGCAGTCGCGCCTGCGCCGCAAGCGCGAGCGCGCGGAAGGGGCGGGCGGCGAAGACGGTTCTTTCGGGGAGGACGGCGGCGGCTCCATCGCCGTGACCGAGCCGCGCGAGCTTTCGGCGGAAGAGGTTCTGACGGTGCGGAAGATTCTGGCGTGCGCGGCGCGCATGGGCGGGCGCTTCGGCAAGGGGCTGCTCGCCTCGGTGCTGCGCGGCTCGCGCTCGGCCAAGCTCTCGCAGATGGGGCTCGACCGGCTCTCGACCTACGGCATCCTCGCCGGCATGACGCAGGACGACATCCTCCTCTACGTGGACGCGCTCGTCGCCGCCGGCTGCCTCCACGTCACGGGCGGCTCCTACCCGACCGTCTCACTCACCCCGGCGGGCAGCGACGTGATGCGCGAGCGCGCCTCGGTCAAGCTCGCGCTGCCCGACCTCTTCACCAGCGCCCCGCCCGCGCCGCGCCCCCGCGGTTCTTCTGCGAACGCCGCGCCGCCCGCGCCGAAGGTGAGCACCGTGGACGAGACTTACGCGCTCTACGAGCAGGGCCTCACCATCGAGGAGATTTGCGCGCACCGCGGGCTGACCGAGATGACCGTCGAGAAGCACCTCGCCGACTGCATCCTCGAAGGCCGCCCCTTCGACATCTCGCGGCACGTCCGAGAGGAAGACCGCGGCCTCATCGAGACTGCCGCCGACCGCCTCGGCTTCGAGCGCCTCAAGCCCATCCGCGACGCGCTCCCGCGCCACATCACCTACCGCATGATCCGCTTCGTCCTCGCAGACCTCCAGCGCGGGCGGGGCGCGGGCGCCCCCGCCGATAGTTGAAACCGTCGGCCCGGCCGCCGTCGTTTATCTTCCGGAGTTTCAAACCCGCGCGACGGAGCGCCCTTCGCCATGTTCAATGCCTGCCCCCGCTGCGGCCTCTCGCAGGGCGAAACTGAGTTCGACCCGTCTGGCTTCCACGTCTGCGCCCGCTGCGGCGACCGGCGGCCGCACCGCCGACTGCCGCTGATGCTCGTCGGCGGGCCGGCCGGCGCGGGTAAGTCCACGTGCGGCGCGCTGCTCGTCGGGCGCGTGACCGAGGCCGTCATCCTCGAATCCGACCTGCTCTGGCGGCCGGAGTTCAACACGCCCGAGGACGGCTACCACAACTACTTCTCGCTCTGGCTGCGGCTCGCCGCGCACATCTCGCAGTCGGGTCGCCCCGCGGCCGTCTTCGGCGCGGGCTTCGCCGTCCCGCACAGCGTCGAGCCGCTCCCCGAACGTGCCCTCTTCTCAACCGTCCACTACCTCGGCCTCGTCTGCGACGAAGAAGAACTCGGACGGCGGCTCTCGCGCCGCCCGCGCTGGAAGGATCACGAAGACCGCGAACGCCTCGTCGCCGAGCACGCCCGGTTCAACCGCTGGCTCAAAGCCAACGCCGCCGCGGCCGCCCCGCCCGTCACCCTGATAGACACCACCAACCGCCCCGCCGAAGAGACCGCCGCCGAAGTCGCCGCCTGGATACGACAGAAAGTTTCGAGTTGCGGGTTGCGAGTTTCGAGTTAGAAGACAACTTGGCCTTGCGGCTACTTGTCTTCT
>DASZKF010000324.1:0-3548 GCA_035947355.1 Pyrinomonadaceae bacterium
GGGCGTCGGCTACGTGGATTCGAGCGGCATCGGCGAGCTGGTCTCCAGCTTCACCACCATCAGCAGCAAGGAAGGCCAGCTCAAGCTCCTCAACCTGACGCAGAAGATTCAAGACCTGCTGGCGATCACCAAGCTCCTCACCGTCTTCGACGTGTACGAGGACGAGGCCACCGCGCTCAACAGCTTCAAGTAGGTGTTAGGTTTTGGGTGCTAGGTGCTGGGGAAGAGTTTCTTACCAGAACCCGGCACCCAAAACCCTACTTGAAGCTGTTGAGCGCGCTCGCCTCGTCGTCGTACACGTCGAAGACGGTCAGGAGCTTGGTGATGGCGAGCAGGTCTTGAATCTTCTGGGTCAGGTTGAGGAGCTTGAGCTGGCCGCCCTTGCTGCTGGTGGTCGTGTAGCTGGAGACCAGCTCGCCGATGCCGCTCGAATCCACGTAGCCGACGCCCGACAGGTTCAAGAGAATCTTCTTCTTGCCCTCCTCGATGAGGCGGCGGATGGCCCCGCGCAAAGAGACGCTGCCCTCGCCGATGGTGATCTTGCCGTCCATGTCGAGGATCGTCACGTCCCCGGCCTGGCGCTCTCTGATGTTCAGTTCAGCCATTATGAGAGTCTCCTTCTATAAGTAGTCAGTAGTCAGTAGTCAGTAGACAGTAGAAGAACTTGCTCCGTCGAGTGTCAGGGTGTCAGCGTCAAAACCCCCGTGTCCGAACCTACTGACTACTGACTACTGACTACTGTCTACTTCTTCTTCGTCATCCGCACGACGGTGCCGCCCGCCGGGTGCCGTTCCCAGCGCACGTCGTCCATGAAGGTGCGCATGAAGAGGATACCACGCCCGCTCGACTTGAGGAGGTTCTCCTCGCTGGTCGGGTCGGCGACCGAGCCGGGGTCGAAGCCCTCGCCGCGGTCGCGCACGGTGACGACCATCTCGGAGCCGGCGTCCGCGACGCCGACCTCGACCGGGACGGATTCGTCGCGGCGGTTGCCGTGCAGCACGGCGTTGGTGACGGCCTCGCGCACGGCCAGCTCGACGCCGTAGAGCGCGTCGTCCGGGAAGCCGAGCCGCCGGGCGGCGTCCGTGACGCCGGCGGCCGCCTCGTCTATGGAGGCGAGTCGGCTCGGCAGTTTCAGCTCGACGGTCTCTTCGGTCACGGGCTTCAAAGACGACGGCCGCGGCCGCCCCCGAGAAAGGGGTCGGGCCGGGGCGGCGTGCCACTCACTCTCGCGCGTTGGAAAGCTTACCGGAAGCCTGCACGGTTTAACACGCCCGCCGCGCGCCTGTCAAGAAAAGGGGCCAGAGGCGTGGGGCGTGGGGCTAGAGACTTGAGACTAGAGACTCGGGGCTGGTACAGGGGAGACGCGCGGCGGCGTCCGGCGAGCGCCGGAGGCGCGGCAGGAGATAGCCCCGCCCGTGAGGGCGGGGAACACGTCGCGTTAACAAAAGTCGGAGCCCCGGAGGGGGGCACCGCCGTCGCGTCATTGGTGCCGCCCCTCCGGGGCTCGACGTGTTTTCCGTCAACCTGAACCCCGCCCTCACGGGCGGGGCTGTTTCCTGCCGCGCCTGTCGGCGCTCGCCGGACGCCGCCGCGCGGCCGTTCTTCTACAAGCCCCCGGCCTCTAGCCCCCGGCCCCTCGCTCACTTACAATCCGCGCATGCGTATCAGGCCGGCCAGGCGTCTGCGCGGGAGCGTCCGCGTCCCCGGCGACAAGTCCGTCTCGCACCGCGCGGCCATCCTAGCGGCGCTCGCGCGGGGGCGCGCGCGCGTCTCGAACTTCTCGGCGGGCGACGACTGCGCCGCGACGCTCGGCTGCCTCGCCGCGCTCGGCGTCCGCGTCCGCCGACTGGGAGACGGGGTCGAAGTCGAGGGCGCGGCGCGGGGGCCGGGCCGCTGGTCTCTGCGCGAGCCGCGGGGGCCGCTCGACTGCGGCAACTCGGGCACGACGATGCGGCTGCTGGCCGGCGTCCTCGCCGCGCAGCCCTTCGCCTCGACGCTCACGGGCGACGACTCGCTCCGCCGCCGCCCGATGCGGCGCGTCGTCGAGCCGCTCGAACTCATGGGCGCGCGCGTCCGAACCGACGCGGGCCGCGCGCCGCTGCGCGTCGAGGGGCGCGCGCCGCTCAGGGCCGTCGAGTACGCCGCGCCGGTCGCCAGCGCGCAGGTCAAGTCGTGCGTCCTCCTGGCGGGCTTGGGGGCCGAGGGGCGCACCGCGGTCGCCGAGCCGGAGCCGACGCGCGACCACACGGAGCGTATGCTGCGGTGGCTCGGCGTGACGGTCGAGACGGCGGCGGGCGGGCGGGGCAACGTCGTCTCGGTCGAGGGGCCTGCCCTGTTCGAGGCGCGCGACATCGAGGTGCCGGGCGACATCTCCTCGGCCGCCTTCCTCGTCGCGGCGGCGGCGCTGCTGCCCGGCTCGCACCTGAGCGTCGAGGGCGTCGGCCTCAACCCGAGGCGCGCCGAGATTCTGCAAACGCTCGCCGCGCTCGGCGCCGACGTGCGCGTCGAGGAGGAGGGCGAGCGCTCGAACGAGCCGACGGGCCGCGTCGTCGTCCGCGGCGGCGAAGGGCTCCGGCCTGAGGCGGGGGCGAACGTCGTGCGCGGCCACGCCACGGCGCGCCTGATAGACGAGCTGCCGGTGCTCGCCGTCGTCGGCGCGCGCGTCGAGGGCGGCCTCGAGATAAGCGACGCCGCCGAGCTGCGCGTCAAGGAGTCAGACCGCATCCGCGCCGTCGTCTCGAACCTGCGGGCGATGGGGGTGCGCGTCGAGGAGCTGGGGGACGGCCTGCGCGTCGAGGGGCCGCAGCGCCTGCGCGGCGCGCGGCTCGACTCTTTCGGCGACCACCGCGTCGCGATGGCCTTCGCCGTCGCCGCGCTCTCGGCCGAAGGCGAGAGCGTGATCGAGGGGGCCGCCGAGTGCGTCGGCGTCTCCTTCCCGGAGTTCTTCCCTTTGCTCGAATCCGTCGCCGAGAGATGAGCGAGACGCGCATCGTTATCACCGGCTTCATGGGCGCGGGCAAGACGACCGTCGCCCGCGCCCTCGCGCGCCTGCTCGCGGCCACCTACGTCAGCCTCGACGACCTCATCACGCAACACGAAGGGCGCACCCCGCAGGCCCTCATAGACGAGGAGGGCGAAGGCTACTTCCGCGACGCCGAGACCCGCGCCCTGCGCCGCGCCCTCGCAGCCGAATCCGCGCTCGTCATAGACACCGGCGGCGGCGCGTGGACGCTCGCCCGCAACCGCGAACTGATCGCCTCAGACGGCTGCCTCGCCGTCTGGCTCGACGCCCCCTTCGAACTCTGCTGGCAGAGAATCACGCGCGACGCCCCGCACGCCGGCCGCCCCCTCGCCCGCGACCGCGCGCACGCCGAGCGGCTTTACGAGCAACGAAGAGTCTCTTACCAACTCGCCGACCTGCGCGTTCGGGTCACGCCCGAACGCAGTCCCGAAGAGCTGGCCGCCGAGATCGCCCGGCGGAACAGTCAGAAGCCCGACCGTGAGCGAGGGCGTCGAAGGTTATGACAGCCTCAACGCCCTCCCTAGAT
>DASZKF010000325.1:0-2661 GCA_035947355.1 Pyrinomonadaceae bacterium
GCTGGGGGCTAGAGGCTTGTTAAGAACTGTTGCGGCCGGGACTTGAGTGGTGTCTTTCAAGTTCCGAGTCGCGGAGTTTTTAACAAGCCTCTAGCCCCCAGCCTCTAGCCCCTAATTGAAGCTTCTGCGGAGGAGGTAGGAGAGTTTGATGAAGAACTGGAGGGTGTTGCGGCGCAGCCCCGGTTCGGGGTGGCCGGTGAAGGGGTTGAAGCCGTTGCGGTTGAGGTCGTCGTTGTAGCCGACGTAGAAGGAGGTGCCGGGGTTCGGCGCCCAGCCCCAGAGGAACTGGCCGCGCGCGTTGGAGGAGAGCGTGTTGAAGTCGAGCCGCGCCCGCGCGAAGGTGAAGCGCGTGAACTGGTAGGTGGCGCGCAAGGAGTAGATGTTGTCGTCGAAGGCGACGCGGCCCGTGTCGTCGCGCGTCAGGGAGTTCTTCGTGTAGTCGAGCGCGAGCCGGAGCGAGCCGGTCGGCTGGAAGGCGAGGCCGGCTTCGAGGTAGAGCGAGCGGCCGGGGCCTGGGTCGAGCGGCGGCTCGTCTCCGTCCGAAGGGTCGGGGTCGGAGAGCGCCGCGGGGCTGACGCGCGGGAAGCGCGGCCCCGCGCCGAAGTCGAGGTCGAGCGCGCCGTAGTTGAGGAAGACGTTGACCTCGGCCGAGAACATACGGTGCGGGACGCTCGCGCCGCCGAAGTAAAAGACCTTGTTGTGCGCGCCGCGCGAGGGCGCGCCCGCGAAGGCCCCGCGCCTCGCCGCCGTCCGGCGCGGCCCGAACTCGTCCTCGTAGAGCCGCTCGTAGTAGTTGTCGAAGCCGAACCCGAGCCAGCTCTGGCGCGCGAAGTTGAAGTAGTTGCGCGCGCCCGCGTTCCAGCCTTGCAGGCGACCCCGCGAGTCGTACTGCACGCGGTTGAAGCTGGTCAGGCCCCAGAAGGTGAAGGCCGAGTCGGCGCGCGGCTCGGTGCGGTAGCGGATGAAGGACTCGGCCGAGTTGTTGTCGGTGCGGCGCGTGAAGCCTACGTCGGCGCGGTAGAAGTGGCTGCGGCCGAACGCGCCGACGCTGACGTAACTGTTGCGCCCCTCGCGCCAGGCGAAGGCCGCGTAGCCGAGGCCGTTGCCGGTGCGGTAGACCTCCGCGTCGAGGTCGGGGTCGTAGAAGAAGCCGCGCGTGTGGGTGCCGGCCAGCTGGAAGCTCAGCGTGGTCTGGCGCGAGAGGCGGAAGCGGCCGTCGAGGCCGGCGAGGTGGTTGTGCCGGTCTACGAAGTTCGAGGTCGTGGCGAAGAGGCCGAGGCTGTGCTCGCGCCCGAGGTCGCGCTTGAGGCGGAGGACGCCGACCGTGGAGTTCCTGCCGCCGTGCCGCTCGACATCCGCGCGCAGGTCGGGGTCGGTGCGCTCCTCTTCGGAGAAGTTGCCGGGCGCGGCGTCCGAGGCGACGAGCAGGCCGAAGGTGTTCGGGCCGCGCTTGCCCGAGAGCTTCACGGCGTAGTCGGGGTCAACGACGGCGCGCGTGTTGACGACGTTGAGCATCGTCTCGAAGATTTCTTTGCCTTCGAGGAAGAACGGGCGCTTCTCCTCGAAGAAGATGGGAAGCGCTGGTTGGCGGTGACGACCGTGGCGTCGGCCTCGACCTGCGCGAAGTCCGGGTTGTAGGCGAAGTCCAAGGTGACGGTCGGCGTGAGGCCGAGCTTGGCCGTCAGCCCCGCCTCCAGCGCGACCGGCGCGTTGACGATGCGGCCGGGGTCTCGGAGCGCGGGGTTATTTTCGACGAGCGCGCGCGGCAGCGTCCGCGTGCGGCGGCCGGTCTCGGAGACAGTCAGGCTCGGGATCAGCTCCAGCGTCCGCTCGGCCGAGATGCCTTCCAGTCCGGTGACGCGGCCCGCCTGGTTGAGCCACCCGGCCTGGTCGCGCCGGTGCGGCATCCAGGAGTCGGTCTCGTCGTTGAAGCGCTTGATCTTGCGCTGCGCGTGGACGCCCCACAGGCGGCCGCGGCCTGCCTCGTAGCGGAGCGACTTGAAGGGGACGGCGACCTCGACGGTGTAGCCGTCCGGGGCGATCAAGCCCTTCGACTCCATCACGAGGTCAACGCTGAAGTCGGGGCCGCGGTCTTCGGTGTAGACGCCGTCCTGCTGGACGCCGTGCGGGTTGAAGAAGAGCAGGTAGGCGCGCCGCTCGTCGTTGAAGGTGTCGAGGATGAGCCGCACGTGATCGTCGGCCTCGACGGCGTCGCGCTTCGGCAGAGTCGCCCGCACCTTGTCCGGCTCGTCGAAGGCGCGGAAGGCGACGTAGAGGAATTTCGAGTCGAAGCCGAGGCGCACCTCGGTCGGCTTCGAGGGCGGGGCGTTGTCGCCGGGGTGCGTCTGGTAGAAGTCTTTGAGGACGGCCGCGCCGCTCCACGCGGCGTCGTCGAGGCGGCCGTCTATGACAGGTGCCTGCCCGAAGCGCGGCAGCCGCACCGGCTCGGCCTTCTCCGGCGGGAGCCGCCGGCCCGCGCGACCTTCGGCCGCCTCGGCCCCCGCCCCGGGCGTGGCCGACGCGCGTGCTGCTGGCCCGCGCGCGCCGTAAGCGCACACGCCCGAGGCGAAGAGCAGGACGACGGCCAGTGGAGTCCGGTTCATCGGCGCACCTCTCCGAAGAGTTTCGAGTTGCGAGTTTCGGGTTTCGAGTTAAAAACAA
>DASZKF010000326.1:0-2689 GCA_035947355.1 Pyrinomonadaceae bacterium
AGTTCGGGCGGCGTGGGTTGTGCCATTCAACTCACACAGCGCGAACTCGAAACCCGAAACCCGCAACTCGAAACTCGATTCCCGTCGCCGGAGGCGTGGTGTGACGTTCATCGACATGTCCGACTACAACCGGGCGGCCAAGGCTTACTGGGGCGCGCTGGTCGCGGCCGGGGCGGGCGCCTGCGCGTGGGGCCTCTACCAGTGCCTCTTCTTCGCGCCGGTCGAGTGGGCGCGCCTCCTCGTGCTCGCCAGCCTCGTCGTCATCTCCGGCTTCTACCCCGTCCGCATCCCCGGCACGAAGGCGAGCGTGACGGCCGGCGACTGCTTCGTCTTCCTCGGCGTGATCTTCCTCGGCGTCGGGGCCGGCGTCGTGCTCGGCGCGCTCGACCTCCTCACCAGCTCGGTGCGGACGACGCGGCGTGCGACGAGCTGGGTCGCCGCCCCCGCGGCCTCGGCCGTGACGGCCTTCGTCGCCGGCCACCTCTTCTACCTCGCGCTCGCCGCCGACTCGGGCGTCGCGCGCCACCCCGCGGGCCTCGGCGAAGCCCTCCCGCTCGGCCGGCTCATCCTGCCGCTCGTCCTTCTGGCGCTCGCCCAGTACCTGCTTAACGGCGCGCTGGTGGCGACGCTCCTCGCCCTGAAGGGCCGGCGCTCGCTGTGGCCCTACTGGCGCGACGGCTACCTCTGGACTTCGTGGACGTTCTTCGCCGGGGCGCTCGCCGCCGGCCTGGTCTACGCCGCCATCATGCGCTTCGGCGTCGCCTCCGTGATCCTGAGCGCGCCGGTCATCGCGGCCACGCTCGCCACCTACCGCGCCTTCTTCGAGCGCGTCAACGAGCAGGCGCGCGAGGCCGCCGAGCTGGGCCGCCTCCACCTCGCCACGGTCGAGGCGCTCGCCACCGCGATTGACGCCAAAGACCAGACCACGCACCACCACGTCCGCCGCGTGCAGATTTACTGCGCGCGGATGGGCGAGCTGCTCGGCCTCTCGCCGGGCGAGATCAAGGCGCTGCACGCCGGGGCGCTTTTGCACGACGTGGGCAAGCTCGCCGTCCCCGACCACATCCTCAACAAGCCGGGCAAGCTCAACGAGGCCGAGTTCGAGAAGATGAAGATTCACACGACCGTCGGGGCGCAGATTCTCGAACGCGTGAACTTCCCGTACCCGGTCGTCCCCATCGTCCGCTACCACCACGAGCAGTGGGACGGGCGCGGCTACCCCGACGGCCTGAAGGGCGAGGAGATTCCCCTGACGGCGCGCATCCTGACGGTCGTGGACTGCTTCGACTCGGTGCGCGAAGACCGCCCGTACCGGCGCGGCATGACGCGCGAGGAGGCGTGCGCGCTCCTGCGGCGCGGCGCGGGCAAGCACTTCGACCCGCGCGTCGTCGGCCTCTTCCTCGAACGCCTCCCCGAGTTCGAGCGCGAGGTCGCCGCCCAGGGCCTCGACCGCCACGGGTTTACGACCAACGAGGCCGACAACCGCGCGCCGCTCGAAGACGGCGAGTCGGCCGACCCGCCCTCGGCCGCCCCCCGCGGGCCGGCCGCCCCAGGGTACCTGAGCCAGATCACGAACGCGCACCGGGAGGTCTACGCGCTCTACGAGATCGCGCGCACCTTCGGCTCGTCGCTCGACATCGAGGACACGGCCTCGGTGCTCGTCAACAAGGTCGGGCACGTCGTCCCCTTCGACCTCTGCGCCGTCTACCTCTTCGACGAGGCCGAGGGGTTCGCGCGCGCCGCGCACGTCGCGGGCCGCCACGCGGAGCTTCTGCGCGGCCGGGCCGTCGCGCCCGGCGAGGGCGTCGTCGGCTTCGTGCTCGCCAACCGCCGCTCGTCCTGCCAGCTCGACCCGATGCTCGACTTCCGCGAGGTCGAGCTGCCGGCCGGCGTCAGGTTCCGCTCGATGGTCGCGCTCCCGCTCGCGCGCGGCGAGCGCCTGTTAGGAGCCCTGGCCGTCTACTCGCGCGAGACGGCCCGCTACACGGACGACCACCTGCGGCTCCTGGACACGGTGGCGCGCCTCGCTTCGGACGCGCTCTCGAACGCGATGAGCCACGCCGAGGCCGAGTCGAACGCGCTGACCGACACGCTGACGGGGCTGCCGAACGCGCGGGCCATGTACGTCCGCTTCGAGCAGGAGGCGGCGCGCGCCCGCCGCACGGGCCGCCCCTTCCAGGTCGTGATGCTCGACCTCGACGACTTCAAGGCCGTCAACGACACCTACGGCCACCAGACGGGCGACCGCGTGCTGCGCGAGGTCGGGCGCATCCTCCACGCGCAGCTGCGCGAGTACGACTTCCTGGCGCGCTACGCCGGCGACGAGTTCGTCGCCATCCTCCAGGACCTGACGGTCGAACAGGTCCGCGAGCTGAGCGAGCGCATCGAGCGGGCCGTCTCGCGCTTCTCGCTGCACGTGCGCGGCGACAAGCACGCGCGCGTCGGCATCTCGGTCGGCGCGGCCAGCTACGGCGTCCACGGCGAGACGCTCGACCAGCTCCTCATCGCCGCCGACGAGGCCATGTACTCCGTCAAGTCCGACCACAAGCAGCGCCCGGCCGGCGCGCAGGCGCCCGCCGAACTCGGCACCGGCGACCTCGCCTCGACCGCAATCAACTAAACAGAGAACAGAGCCGCGAGCGTCAGCGGGCGGGTAGACGTTTCGTCAGAGAAGGTGACTGACGAAACG
>DASZKF010000327.1:0-1888 GCA_035947355.1 Pyrinomonadaceae bacterium
GGCGCGGGCGGCTTGGCGGCCGCGGCGTAGCTGATCGGCGTCGGCGGCGGCGCGGGGCGCGCGGGGAGGGCGGCCGGCTCGCGGTTGGCGGCGGCGTCGCGCCGGAGCGCGGCCTCGATCTCGGCGTCCGAAGGGCCGAGGCTCGCCTGCGCGGCGGCGAAGCTCGAAGAGAGGATGCGGAACATCGCGGCCTCGGTCGAGCTGATGAGCGCGTCCATCTCGTTCAACTCCGTGCGGACGCGCTCGGCCTCGGCCTCCAGGTCGGCGAGGCGCGAGGCGAGCCGCGAACGCGTCGCCCGCGACTGCCTCAGCCCCTGCTCCAGCGTGGCGAGAAGGTTTTCGTCAGGCATAAGCTCAAGTAGACAGTAGTCAGTAGTCAGTAGTCAGTAGAAGCACTCTCTTTAGTGAACCGTTCGGGTGACGGCGTCAGCGCCCGGTAAAGAACCTACTGGCTACTGACTACTGTCTACTGTCTACTTCCTCCCTCATGTCTCCCGTTCGAGGATGTACGACGGTATCGAGCGCAGGGCGTCGGCGAACTCGGACGGCCGGAGCGCTCCGAGAGCGGCGACGGCCGCGTCGGCGTACTCGTTGGCGCGGGCGCGGGCGCGCCGGAGCGCCCCGGTCTGCTCGGCGGCGCGGAGGAAGGTCGGGCGCGGGTGCCCGACGTAACTGCCGTCGCGCATCACCTGCTGCACGGCGCGGCGCATCCGCGGCTCGGCCTCGAGGAGGTGTATGAGCGGCAGCGTCACCTTGCCTTCGAGCAAATCCACGCCGGCCGGCTTGCCGAGCCGCCCGTCCGAGGAGGTGAAGTCGAGCAGGTCGTCCACGAGTTGGAAGGCCGTGCCGAGGTTCAGCCCGTAGTCGCGCAGGGCCTCCTGCTCGCGCGGCGAGCCGCCGCCGAGGATGGCCCCGATCTCGCAGCAGGCGCTGAACAGGTAGGCGGTCTTGCGGCGGAGCACGTCGAAGTACTGCTCCTCGGTCACGTCGGTGCGGCCGATGAGCGTGAGCTGAAGCAGCTCGCCCTCGGTCATCTTCCGCGTGACGCGCGTGAGGATGTCGAGGACGGGCAGCGAGCGCTCCTGCAGGCTCGTCTCGAAGGCCGACATGTAGAGCCAGTCGCCCATCAGGACGGCCGTCTGGTTGCCGAAGCGGCTGTTGATCGAGGGGCGGTTGCGGCGCGTCTCGGCGTTGTCAATGATGTCGTCGTGGACGAGCGTGGCCGTGTGGAGGAACTCCATGACGGTCGCCATCCGGACGACGTTCGGGCGGGCGGCCTCGCCGCCGACGGCCGCCGCCGAGAGCAGCGTCAAAGCGGGGCGGACGCGCTTGCCGCCCGACGCGCGCAGGTAGTCGCCGATGTAGGCGATGACCTGTATGTTCGAGCGCGCCTGCCGCTCAAACTCCTGCTCGACGAGCGCGAGTTCGGGCGCGACCAGACTGAAGATGCGCCGCGCCGTCAACCGCTGCTCCTCGACCGCCGCTGTGTTACCGGAAGTGTTCATAGTTTGGGAGTGAATGGTGCATGGTAAATAGTAAATGGTTAGAAGAACTGCCCCACGCCATTTACTATTTACTATTCACCATTCACTAATTCGTCCTGTAGTTCGTGTACTGCATGTTGATGCCGAAGTCCTTCGACTTGAGCTGGGCGATGACTTCCTGAAGGGTGTCGCGGTCGCGGCCCGTCACGCGGACGGTGTCGCCCTGGATGGCGGCCTGCACCTTGACCTTCGAGTCCTTGATGAACTTGACGACCTCTTTGGCCTTCTCCGTCGGGATGCCCTGCTGGATGGCGACGCGCTGGCGGAGGGTGCCGCCCGCGGCGTCCTCCGTGCGGCCGTAGGAGAAAGCCTTGAGCGGGACGCCGCGGCGGACTAATTTTTGC
>DASZKF010000328.1:0-3929 GCA_035947355.1 Pyrinomonadaceae bacterium
AGCGTCAAGGTCGAAGCCGCGAACTCGAAACTCGAAACTCGAAACTCGAAACTGATGTCTCATCCCGGCTGTTCGGCGCGGCGCGGCCTGACGTCGACGGGCGTGGGCGCGGGCGCGGGCGGGAGCGTCGGGGCGGGCGGGGCGCCGGGGCTGTTGGCGTTGGCGTTGACGTTGGCGTTCGCGTTGGCCTTCTGCTCCTGCTGCTTGCGGAGCTGCTCCTGGCGCTTGATGAAGGTCTCGCGGCGCTCGCGCCCGGCCCGCGCGCGTTCGAGGAGGTCGGCCGCCGGGTAGTTGTCGGGGTTGATTTCCAGAGCCTTCTCCAGCGCCCGCACCGACTCGACGTATTCGGCCAGCTTGTAGTGCGCGAGGCCCAGCTCGTAGAAGCGGTCGTCGTCCTCCTCGGGCGCGTGCTTGACGGCCAGCTTGAAAGCCTTGACCGCCTTCTCGTACTCGCCGAGCTTCGAGTAGGAGAGGCCGAGGAAGAACTGCGCCTCGGAGTCCTCCTCGTCCTTCTTCACCAGCTTCTCGTAGGCCGAGACCGCCTCCTGGAAAGCCTTCTCGGACTCCTCGTCCTGGCCCGTCGCGGAGAGTGCGAGGCCGAGGCGGTAGTACGCCTCGGCGAAGCCTGGGTCGAGGCGGATGGCCTCGCGGAAAGCCTCGACGGCGGCCTGGTCGCGGTTGCGGCGGTAGTCCTGGAGGCCGCGCTCGAAGTAGGCGCGGGCGTCGCTGCCGGGCGGGAGCGGGGCTTCGTCTGAGGGCGTCGCGGCCTCGGCCGGGGTCGGCGAGAGGGCGGCCGCGTGGTTGTCGTTGCCGGCCTCGGCGCCGGCCTGCTTCCTCCACCAGCAGCCGCCCACGAGCAACACCAGGGCGGCGCAGGCGCAAAGTGTGATGGCTCTCATCGCTCGCACTGTCTCTGACTGGAATAAGGCGGGAAGACGAGCAACGTATCTACGCCAAAACAGCCGGAGAGTCAATCTAGGGGCTGGGGGCTGGAGGCTAGGAGCTTGTTTAAGAGGGTGCTGGGTAAAAGCGACTTATCTTTACTAGCACCCAAAACCCTTTCTAACAAGCCCCTAGCTGTGGACTGGTGATTGCTTATCCCTTCTGTTCGGGGCGGGAGTGTATCGCTAGCAAGCATGGAGGACGCCGGGGATGGAGGAGAGGGGCGGCGTAAATGCTTCGGGCGGAAAGGTTCCGCGCGACGTGGAGGCGACGCTGGCCGCGCCGCGCTTCGACGAGAAATCAGTACAGCGCGCGCAGCCGGCCGTCCCGCTCGCGGCGCGCGCGGGCGTGCCGGCTAGCTCGACCGGCATGATCGTCGTCTGCCTCGTCGCGGCACTCGTCGGGGCCGTCGTCGGCGTCATCGCCCTCACGCTCTACCAGCGCGACTCCCGCGTGGCCTCCGACGGCGAACCGCCACGCGCCGCCGGCCTCGCTTCGGCGGGGGCGCAGGGCGCGGCGGAGACTCCGCGCGCGGAAGCCCCCGCGGGCGAAGGGGCGAGCGCCCCGGCCGGCGGTGCGGCGGCCGAGCCGGAAGCGGCGGAGACTTTGAAGGCGGCGGGCGAAGGCTCGAGCGGCGGCGGGCCGGCGGCGGCCGAGGGCGGGGCGGGCGACGTGACCGCGCCGCCGCGCGAGGACGAGGCGGCGCTGCGCGGCGCGCTCGGCGAGTGGGTCGCGGCCACCAACGCGCGCGACATCGCGCGGCAGATGGATTTCTACGACCAGCGCCTCGGCTCCTTCTACCTCACGCGCAACGTCACGCGCGAGGCCGTGCGCGCCGAGAAGTCGCGCGTCTTCGCGTCGGCCTCGGCCGTGGACGTGCGCGCCGCCGAGCCGGACATCCGCCTCAGCCCGGACGGCCGCACCGCCGTCATGCGCTTCCGCAAGCAGTACCGCATCGAGGGCGGCAGCGGGGCGCGCCGCGGCGAAGTCTTGCAGGAACTCCGCTGGCGGCGCACGCCGCGCGGCTGGAAGATCGTCGGCGAGCGCGACCTCCGCGTGCTTCAGTAAACGAAAAGGGTGTAGAGCACCACGCCCAGCGCAAGCCCGCCGACGTACACGCCCGCGAAAGCAAGGATCAGCAGCAGCCCCTTCGCGCCCCGCGTCTTGAGCAGGTGGTAAGGCATGATGAACGGCCAGGCGAGGTAGAGGAACATCCCCATGTCGAGAACCCACCGGACGCCGCGCCGCCGGCCGTCGCGGCGCAGCCACCAGCCGACGACCCAGAGAAAGCCGACCGCATACAGGAGGCTGAAAGCCGGCGACGGCTCGGCCTCGCCGGCCCCGTAGAATCCTACGGCCACCTGCCCGACGAAGACGCACAGGTAGAGCAGCACGGCCGGGGTGAAGATTTGCGGGAAGGGTTTGCTCACGCGCGATTCGACCGCCGTACGCCCCTGGACGCATCAGCCGGCGCCACGGGCCGGGCGTCGCGATCATACAACATCTCCGGGCATATTTCGGCCGCAGCCGCTTAATTCATATACCGTCTTCACGCACGGCCGACGGCCTCTGTTCTCATTTCTGTAAAAAGTTAGGGCGGGGGCTTCCGGCGGGCGCGGGGCCTGCGTTAGAGTCGGACGGACTCAACCACGCAATCCCGGAAAGGAAGTTTCGCATGAAGGTGCACGAAGAGCTTGTGGGTTTACTGCCCGAGGAGGTGACGCGCCGGCGCTTCCTCTTCACCTCGCTGGCGGCCGGCTTCGCGCTGTCGGTGCAGCCCGTGGCGGGGCAGACGGTGATTACGACGGACGCGGCCGGCCTCGTCGCCGGCGAGGTGAAGGTGCCCGTGGGCGACGGCGAGGTTCCGGCCTACCGGGCGATGCCCGAGAAGGGGAAGAACTTTCCGCTGGTGCTCGTCGTGCAGGAGATTTTCGGCGTCCACGAGCACATCAAGGACGTCTGCCGCCGCTTCGCCAAGCTCGGCCACATGGCGATCGCGCCCGCGCTCTTCGCGCGGCAGGGCGACACGAGCCAGATAGCAGACAGGGATAAGGTGATGGAGATCGTCTCCAAAGTCCCCGACGCGCAGGTCATGTCCGACCTCGACGCGACGGTCGCCTACGCGAAGTCCACCGGCAAAACGGACGCGAAGAGGCTCGGCATCACGGGCTTCTGCTGGGGCGGGCGCGTCGTCTGGCTCTACGCGGCGCACAACCCGAACCTCGACGCCGGCGTCGCCTGGTACGGCCGCCTCGTCGCGCGCGAAGGCCAGCCGCCGACCCCCCTGACGCCGCGCCAGCCCTTAGACGTGGCCGGCGAGCTGAAAGCGCCGGTGCTCGGCCTCTACGGCGGTAAGGACCGCGGCATCCCCTTAGAGACGGTCGAGCGGATGCGCGAGGCTTTGAAGAAGTCCGCCTCGAAGGAGGCGCGCCGCTCCGAGATCGTCGTCTACCCGGAGGCCGACCACGGCTTCCACGCCGACTACCGCCCGTCCTACAACCGCGAGGCCGCGACCGACGGCTGGCAGCGCCTGCGCGCGTGGTTCAAGAAGCACGGCGCGGCATAAAAGCAGTCTGGAGTCAGGAGTCTCAAGTCTGGAGTCAAAGACAGATTGCTTTTACTCCAGACTTATAGACTCCAGACTCCAGACTGCCTTTGTGGGCGACACGGCCAGCGCGACCGCGCCGCCCGGCTGGCAGGGGCGCCCGCTCTCCCCGTGACGGGCTTACCCCCACCAGTCTGGGCTGACCCGGGTTGTCCCCAGGCCCGCGGCCCCGCGCGTCGCACTTCCTTGACGCGGTCGCGGCCGCACTAGCGCTAAACACGAAGCACGATGGCTTCGGTCTAACAGTCCCCCGGCGGCGGGGAAAAATACACGGGCGGGAATTTTTATCGCGTATCGCGGATGGGAAGAGTTACAGACTCAGTTCAGAAGCCCGACCGTGAGGGAGGGCGTTGAGCTTTGCGTCAGCCTCAACGCCCTCCCT
>DASZKF010000329.1:0-10129 GCA_035947355.1 Pyrinomonadaceae bacterium
GACCATTTCTTCTCTGTGCCCTCCGTGCCCTCTGTGTTGATTAGATCGCGCGCCGCCCTCAACTCGCGCCCGGACGGCTCGTTTGTGACAACTAATCGCGAACGTGCTATGACATCTCTTCGTAAGGGTTGAGTACGCCGCCTCGTACGTCCGTTCGAAAGCGAAGAAGGACATGCCCGATTCGACCGAAACAGTTCAAACGTCAGGAGCGCTCGCGCCGCCTGAGCCGGGCCTCTGGACGGCCGTCCGCCAGGCCGTCCGCGGCACGCACACCGACTACGACTACACCTCCGGCTCGCTCGGCCGCGCCATCATGCTCCTCTCCATCCCGATGGTTCTGGAGATGCTGATGGAGAGCCTCTTCGCGCTCGTAGACATCTTCTTCGTCACGCGCCTCGGCGAGGACGCGGCGGCGGCCGTCGGCTTCACCGAGTCCATGCTGACGCTCATCTACACGCTCGCCATCGGGCTCGGCATCGGCGCGACGGCGATGGTCGCGCGCCGCATCGGCGAGGGCGACCCGGAGGGCGCGGCGCGCGCCGCGTCGCAGACCGTCGCGCTCGGCCTCATCGTGTCGGCCGTCCTCGGTATCGCCGGAGTGCTGCTCGCCCCGCGGCTGCTCGACGTGATGGGCGCGTCGCCCTCGGTCATCGAGAAGGGCTCGGGCTTCACGCGCGTAATGCTCGGCGGAAATATCTCCGTCGTCATGCTCTTCCTCCTCAACGCGGTCTTCCGCGGGGCCGGCGACGCGGCCATCGCCATGCGCGTCCTCTGGCTGGCGAACGCCATCAACATCGTGCTCTGCCCGTGCTTCATCTTCGGCCTCGGCCCGTTCCCCGAACTCGGCGTGACGGGCGCGGCCGTCGCCACCACCATCGGGCGCGGGACGGGCGCGCTCTACGCCTTCTCGCGCCTCGTCAGGCCTGGCGGGCGCGTCCGCCTCACGCGCCGGAACCTGCGGCTGGAGCCTTCCGTCATGCTCCGGCTCGTGCGCCTCTCCGGGATGGCGACCTTCCAGGTCTTCATCGGGATGGCGAGCTGGATCGGGCTCGTGCGCATCATCTCGGGGTTCGGCAGCGCGGCCGTCGCCGGCAACACCATCGGGCTGCGCATCATCATGTTCGCGCTCCTGCCCTCTTGGGGCATGTCGAACGCGGCGGCGACTCTGGTCGGGCAGTCGCTCGGCGCGGGCAAGCCCGAGCGGGCCGAGGCCGCGGTCTGGCGCGCCGGCTTCTACAACATGCTCTTCCTCGGCGCGGTCGGCCTCGGCTTCGTCCTCCTCGCGGACCCCATCGTCGGCCTCTTCACGCGGGAGGCCGGCCCCGAGGTGCACCGCTACGGGGCCGACTGCCTGCGCATCGTCGCCAGCGGCTTCCTCTTCTACGCCTACGGCATGGTCATCACGCAGTCCTTCAACGGCGCGGGCGACACCTGGACGCCGACCGTCATCAACCTCTTCGTCTTCTGGCTCTGGGAGATTCCGCTGGCCTTCCTGCTGGCCTACGTCTTCGGCCTCGGCCCGCGCGGCGTCTTCCTCGCCATCACCGTCGCCTTCTCGACGCTCGCCGTCGTCAGCGCCGCCGTCTTCCGCCGCGGCCGCTGGAAGACGCGCGTCGTCTGACCCCGAAGGGCGGAGCCATAAACCCCGCCCCCGAATCCCTGAAGAACGTGAGTTCGGCGTAAGCGCGCCCGATTAAGACCTCAGCACTCCGCACAAAGACCTGAGCACGCCATACAAAGACCTCAGCGCGCCGCCCAAAGCCCTGAGCGGGGGCGCCGAGGGCCTCAGCAGGGATGACAAAGGCATCGCGGGACGCGCCCACGCCGAACTCACGTTAAAAAAGGTCTCCGCCGTTCAGTCTGTTGTTGACAATCGGGCGAGAAAGTGCGAACTTTCACAATCGCAGGTTCGTTCGAGTCTTCTGGCACTGGTGCGGACTTTCCTGGTCGCCTCGCGGGAGGTTTTTATGGTCGCTACTGCTAACCGGTTGAGCGCCTCCGGCGCGCCGCAGGCTCCCGGCCCGCGCGGCCACTTCCTCTTCGGGAACGGGCGCGATGTCACGCTCAACCCGACCGGCTTCTACATGAGGATGCGGCGCGAGTACGGCGACGTGGTGCGCATGCGCGGCCTGCCGGGCTTCTACTGGTACCTCGTCGCGCACCCCGAAGGCGTCGAGCGCGTCCTCCAGACGAACCAGCAGAACTACCCGAAGGGGCCGCACTTCAACAAGCCGCTCAGCCTGCTCGTCGGCCGGGGCCTTCTGACGAGCGAGGGCGAGTTCTGGCGGCGGCAGCGCCGGCTGGCGCAGCCCGCCTTCCACCGACAGCGCGTCGCGGCGCTGGGCGGCACGATGACCTCGGCGACCCTGCGGATGCTGGAGCGCTGGCGCGGGCTCCAGAGGGAAGGCTGTACGTTCGACGTGGCGGCGGAGATGACCCGCCTGACTTTGCAGATCGCCGGGCTGACGCTCTTCGGCGTCGACCTGGGCGGCGACGCGGGCGACGTGGGCGGCGCTTTGCGCGTCGCCTTCGAGCACCTCAACTACCGCATGATCTACCCCTGGGCTCTGCCCGAGGTCGTCCCGACGCGGCGCAACCGCCGGTTCCTGCGCGCCCGCCGCGCCCTCGACGGCGTGGTCTACCGCGTCATACGCGAGCGAAGGCGGCGGGGCGAAGACACCGGCGACCTGTTCTCGATGCTGCTCCTGGCGCGCGACGAGGAGACCGGCGAGGGGATGAGCGACGAGCAGCTGCGCGACGAGGTGATGACGATCCTCATCGCGGGCCACGAGACGGGGGCGGCGGCGCTCGCCTGGGCCTGGTACATGCTCGCACGTCACCCCAAGGTCGAGCGGAAGCTTTGCGAAGAGCTCGCGCGCGTTCTCGGCGGGCGGACGCCCACGGTCGAAGACCTGCCGGCGCTCCCTTACACGAGGATGTTCTTCGACGAGGTGCTGCGCCTGTACCCGCCCGCGTGGGGCCTGCCGCGGCAGGCGAGGGGCGAGGACGAGATCGGCGGCCGGCGCATCCCTGCCGGGTCGCTCGTCGTCGTCAGCCAGTACGTCACGCACCGCCACCCGGACTTCTGGGACGAGCCGGAGAGGTTCGACCCCGAACGCTTCGCGCCCGCGAGCGCCGCGCCCCGCCCGAAGTACGCGTACTTCCCGTTCGGCGGCGGGTCGCGCCAGTGCATCGGCAACAGCTTCGCGCTGATGGAGGCGCAGCTCGTGCTCGCGACCGTGGCGCAGCACTTCCGGCCGCGCCTCGCCGCGGGGCAGGAGGTCGAGGAAGACCCGACCTTCACGCTGCGGCCCCGCGGGGGCGTGCGCGTGACGCTCGGCTGAGGAATACCGGGGAGGGGATTTTGTTCGAGAAGCTGGTCGAGCAGAAGATCAGGGAGGCGCAGGCCGCGGGCGAGTTCGACGCGCTCGAAGGCGCGGGCCGCCCCGTCAACCTCGACGCCTATTTCGCCACCCCGGAAGGGCTGCGCGCCGGCTACGCCGTCCTCAAGAACGCGGGCGTCGTCCCGGAGGAGGTGCAGCTGCTCAAGGAGGTAGACGCCTTGAAGCGCCGGCTTGAGGCGTGCGCCGACGCGGCCGAGCGCGAGAGGCTGGGCCGCCAGCTCGGCGAACTGACGCTCAAGTACAGCCTCCTCGCCGAGCGCCGGCGGTGCGGCAAGGCGGCCGAATAAGTACCCCGGATTAACTCGACGACCGTTCACGGGCGGGCGTGGCCCGCCGGTCCGAGCCACGCCGTCAGTCGAACCGGCGGGCGTGGCCCGCCCCTGAACGGTCGGTCAAGACGCTCCGGATCCCTCCGGAGATTCAGAAATCCTTTAATTCCCCTGCATTTGACGCGAAATCGCCGCCCCCGGAGGATGACTCCGCGCCCCCGGCGGCGTATCCTGTACCCGCCGTTTCACGCCCCCGCCGCCGAATTTTTCTGAAACCTTCAGCCGGAGCCCGTCACTAACACGGCGGTGTTAGACGATGAGGTTGCAGGCCGCAGACATGATGGAAGTCGAGACGGGCCAGCCAGGCGCGCACACTGGGACCCTGATGAACAGCACCGAGGAACTGGTGGCGCGCGTCCGCGGCGGCGACGAGGAGGCGTTCCGCCTCATCTTCGAGCGCTACGCGCGGCCCCTCCTCAGCTTCATCTACGACATGGTCGGCGAGCGCGGGCTGGCCGAGGACTTGACGCAGGAGACCTTCGTCCGCGCCTACAAGGGGCTCGGCTCTCTGCGCGACGAGGCGCGGCTCTCGACCTGGCTCTTCAGCATCGCCAAGAACGTCGCCCGCGAGTCTCTGCGCACGCGCCGCCGGCACGCCGGCCACGTCGAGCTCGACGACGAGGGGGTCGTCTTCGAGCTGCACGACGAGCGCCCCTCGCCGGCCGGGAACCTGCTCGACAAGGAGCTGAGCGGCGTCATCCAGAAGGCGCTCGCGAAGCTCGACGAGGACAAGCGGCTGGTCTTCACCCTGAAGGTCTTCCAGCAGCGCAGCTACGAAGAGATCGCGGAGATCACGGGCTTCTCCATCGGCAAGTTGAAAACGGATTTGCACCGGGCGCGCGCCGAGATGCGGCGTCGCGTCGGCCCTTATCTCGGGGGTGAGCAGTGATGAGATGTGAAGACTGCCTGGCCGCCGTCGAGGAGTATTTCGACGGCGAGTTGGAGCCGAAACAGACCGAGCGCCTGAGCGCGCACTTCGCGGCCTGCGCCGACTGCGCCGCGGCCCTCGAAGCGCTCTCGTTCGAGCAGGAGATTTACGCGCGCTACGACCGCGGCCTCGAAGTCTCGCCCGCGCTCTGGCAGAACGTGCGGGCCGGCGTCGCGCGGCTCGCGGAGGCGGAGAAAGTCTCCAGGCCCGTGCCGCCGCTCGTCGGCCTGCGCGGGCGGCTCGCGGCCTCGCTCTCGGCCCTCGCCCCGCGCGCCGCCTTCGCGCCCGCGCTCGCGCTCGTCGTCGCCGGCTTTATCTTCGGCGCGCTCTGGCTCGCCCGCCGGCCCGGCAACCCGCCCGCGCCCGGCGTCGCCTCGAACATCCCGCGCGCGGAAAGAACTGAGGCCGGGCAGGCCGTCGCCCCGCCGGAGGTCGCCACGACCGCCGCCCCGCCCGTGAAGGTTGACGCCGGCACGGCCGAGCCGCAGCGTTACGCCCCGGCGCCCGCGCGGCGCCAAGGCCCGGACGAGGTGAAGTTTGTCAACGCGAGCGCGTCCGCGCCCGAACGGCCCGCGCCCGCGGCTGCGCTGCCGCCCCCGGCCGACGACCACTTGCAGGCCGTCGAGAGCGCACTGCTCCCGGCCGTCGCGGCCCCGGCCGAGTCCGACGTAGTGGCGGCCGCCGGCGTGCGGCTGCCCGACCCCGACGAGAAGGAGATGGCGCGCCACCTCGAACAGGCGCAGGCGCTGCTGCGCTCTTTCCAGAATGCCGGCGCGGCCGGGGCCGACGCCGCCCAGTTCGCCTACGAGCGGCGGCTCTCGCGCAAGCTGCTCGAAGAGAACGTCACGCTCCAGATCGGGGCCGAGACGGCCGGCCGCGAGGAGACCAAGCAGGTGCTCGACACGCTAGAGCCTTTCCTGCTCGACATCGCGAACCTGCGCGACAACGCGTCACGCGACGAGGTGCACTCCATCAAGGAGCGCATGAGGAAGAGGGAGATCATCGCCGCGCTGCAAGTGTACTAGGAGGGGCCGCCGCGCGGCGCGCACGTTTCGGAAGCTTTCATCAGGTAAGTAAGGAAGAACAGCCATGCATACATCCATGACCCGCACTCAAAGACCCCGTGCCCCCCGACTCGCGGCGGCGCTCCTGGCCGCGCTCGGCCTCGCGGCGGCGCTCGCGGCCGCGCCGGCCGACGCCCGCGCGCAGGCCCGCGAGATGCTCAACCGCCTCGCGCAGTCTTCCGGCGGCGACGGCGCGACCGGGGCCTTCACGCTCGGCCGCACGCAGCTCGACGAGGGCAAGTACGAGCAGGCCATCGCCACCTTCAGCAACTTCATCGCCGCCTACCCGACGCACCGCAACGTGGACGCGGCCTACTACTGGCTCGCCTACTCCTTCGAGAAGCAGAACCGCCTGCGCGAGGCCGAGGACGCGCTCGCGCGCCTCGTCGAGCGCTTCCCCAAGTCCGAGTGGGCGGCCGACGCCAACAAGCTGAGGATCAAGGTCAAGTCGAAGCTCGACCCGCAGGGGGTCAACGTCCCCGAAGGCGACACCGAGCTGAAGATCATCGCGCTCCAGGCGCTCTGCCAGAACGACCGCGCGCGCTGCTCGTCGCTCGTCGCGGAGACCCTGCGCTCCTCGTCCTCGCCGCGCGTCAAGGAGGCGGCCATCCTCCTGCTCGGCCACTACGGCGGGGCCGAGGCCGTCCCGACCCTCATCCAGATGGCGCGCACCGAGCCGGACGAGAAGCTCCGGATGCGGGCCATCTCCTCGCTCGGCCGGACGGGCGACGAGCGCGCCCTCGACGTGCTGCGCGAGATCGCCCTCTCGCCCGTCTACGAGGACGAGAGCCCGACCGACTCGGCCATCCACGCCCTGCGCGACCACGAGAGCCCGCGCGCCGTCTCGCTCCTCGGCGACGTGATCGTCAACGGCAAGAACCTCACGGCGCGCCAGCACGCCGTCTCGCTCCTCAGCGGCCGGCCGGGCGAGGCGGTCGTTGACGAGCTGTTCCGCATCTACGACGCGGTGCCCGACAAAGAGATCAGGAAGTACGTCGTCGCCGGCCTCGGCCACCGCCGCAGCCCGCGCGCCGCGGCCCGCCTCCTGGAGATCGCGCGCACGGCCGGCGATGTCGAGCTGCGCAAGGTCGCCGTCCAGGCCATCCCGAACCGCGGCGAGGAGCAAGACCTCGACGTGCTCCTCCCGCTCTACGACTCGGAGCGCGACGCCGAGCTGAAGGACTACATCCTCAACGCCATCGGCCACTACAAGCACCGGCGGGCTTACGACAAGCTGATGCAGGTCGTGCGCAACGGCTCCGAGCCGCTCGAACGCCGCAAGCAGGCCATCAGCCTCCTCAGCCGGAGCAAAGACCCCGAGGTCATGCGGTTCCTCGAAAGCATGCTCAGCAACAGGTAAACAGGCGCGGCGCGCCGGCTTTCGCTCGCCCGCGCGCCGCTACGAATTTCGTCTCACGCCGCAACACACCCAAACCCCCGCGGACGAAGCCGTCGCCGGCGACGGCCGGGAGGAGTGTTGTCCCAAGGAGTAGTCCGATGCTCGCACTGTTGACAGTCTTCCTGCTGATGCTCGCGCCGCCGCAGCAGGAGCAGCGGTTCACGCCGGTCGAGGGCGCGGGGCTGCAGGCCAAGCACGAGGAGGCGGCGCGGCAGGCGGCCGCGGCCGGGCAGAGTCGCTTCTGGACGGCGCACGCCTTCGACGTGCGGCCCGGCGTCGCCGTAGACATCGAGTTCGTGAGCGGCGACGGCCACTTCTTCCTCAAGGACGGGACGTTCCACGACACGGACTGGGACGGCCCCGGCCTCGACCCCTCGGTCGAGACGCGACACCTCGGCGTCTTCCTCCTGCGCGAGGGCGCGCGCGGCGAGGTCGTCCGCGTCGAGGTCTACAACCTCGCCCGGCGGCGCGAGTACGCGGGCCACCCCGTCTACTGGGCGGGCCGGGCGTCGAACGAGGAGAGCCTCGGCCTGCTGCGCGGCCTCGTCGAGTCGGGCCGCTCGCCCGAGCTGGCCGCGGCCGCCGTCCGCGCCATCGCCCTGCACGACGACCGGCGCGTGCCGGAAATCCTGACGGCCCTGGCGCGCGCGTCAACCGACTGGCGGGTGCGCGCGCAGGCCGTGCGCTCGCTCGGCCACCAGCCGCCCGCGCCCGGCGTGCGCGAGTTCCTCGCCGCGCTCGCGCGCGACAGCCGCGAGCCGACCGAGGTGCGGCGCGCGGCCATCACCGCCTACGGCCGCTTCGGCGACGCGCAGGCGCTCTCGTTCCTCCAGGGCCTTTACGATTCACTAACAGACCGCGAGCTGAAGCGGCGCGCCCTCTCGGCGCTGCGCGGGAACGAGAACCGCGACGCGGCCGTCGGCTTCCTCGTCCGCGTGGCGACGCAGGACGCCGACCGCGAGATGAGGAAGAAGGCGCTGGCGCAGCTCGGCGAGCTGGCCGGCGAGCGCGCGCTCGGCACGCTGCGCGAGACGGCCACCAGCCCGGACGCCGACGTGGAATTGCAGAAGCAGGCCCTCGCGGCGATCAGCCGCCGGCCCGCGGCCGAGGCCGTGCCGCTGCTCATCAAGGTCGCGCAGACGCACGCGCGGCCCGAGGTGCGCAAGCACGCGCTCATCCTCCTCGGCCGCACCGGCGACCCGGCCGCCGTCGAATACCTCCGCGGCTTCCTGACCCGGTAGGTCTCTTCGCTCCGCGAAGAGACGGTTTCGGGTTTCGAGTTTCGAGTTACGAGTTCTCAAAGCCTCCCAACATCTTGCCCGCCGGCCGCCGCCCGCGTTACTGTCTTAACCCGAAACTCGAAACTCGTAACTCGAAACTCGGAAGAGGGGCCGGATGGCTGTGATGGAGATCGTCGAGTACCCGGCGCGGGTGCTCAAGGAGGCGGGCGAGCCGGTCGAGGAATTCGGCGCGGGACTCGACCGGCTCGTGGCCGACATGTTCGAGACGATGTACGCGGCCGAGGGCGTCGGGCTGGCCGCGCCGCAGGTCGGGCTGTCGCTGCGGCTCTTCGTGATGGACTGCGACGGGCTGAAGCTGGTCGCGGCCAACCCGGAAATCCTCTCGGCCGAGGGCGAGCAGCAGGGCGAGGAGGGCTGCCTCTCGGTCGGCAAGGTGCACGCGCCGCTGGCGCGCCCCGCCCGCGTCCGCCTGCGCGCGCAGGACGCGCGGGGACAGACCTTCGAGCAGGAGGCCGGGGGCCTCGCCGCCCGCTGCTTCCTCCACGAGACCGACCACTGCGACGGCCTCCTCTTCATAGACCGCCTCTCGCCGCTGCGCCGCGACATGGTCAAGCGCCGCTTCCAGAAGATCAGGAAGTGGCGGTGAACGGAAGGGTGCCGGGTGCCGGGTGTCAGGTGCCGGGGAGAAGCAGCTTGTCTTCCCCGGCCCCCGACCCCCGGCACCCTTTATTGTTGACAGCCTCTCCGGCAAGCTGCTACAAAGCGCGCCAGCGCACACCTCCCGCGGCTCCCCCGACGAGCCAAGCGCGAAGCGGGCCTCACCGCGCCTCACGGCCGTTTAGCTCGGACACCTTCGGCGGGGACGGGGAACGACAGCCTTGCTCCAACAGCTACGCGCGCTCACGCAGGCCACGCAGCCGACGCCGCTGCGCCACCTCGTCGGGCAAATCTTCACAGACCTGACACGCCTGCTCGGCTACCTCGACGCGGCCGACGCGGCCAACGCCACAGGCCAGGACCCGCAGCCGCTCTTCTCGATCATCCACGGCGAGGCGCTGGCGCTCAGCGACTTCGTCGAGGCCCAACGCTCGGAGGGGTACGTCACGCCCCCGCTCGCGGAGGCGCTGGAGAGCGCGGCCTTCGCCATCCGCCACGAGCTGCGCCGCGTCTTCGAGCGCGAGCTGGCGCCCCGCGAAGAGGCCGAGGGCGAAGGCCGCCGGGCGCGCTCCGGCGACGCCGCCGAGGTCTTGCGCAACTGCTTCCAGCAGGCCACCGTCATCGTCGCCCACGCGCTCGACGACCGAGTCAGCGACGTCGGCCTCTTCGGCGACATCCAGGTCAGGCGCGAGAAGTCGCAGCGCCTCTGCGAAGACCTCTCCGCCCTGCTCCGGCTCATCCGCCACACCGAGCAGGACTTCAGCCCGCAGGCGCTCTCCCTGTTCGTCCTCCGCCTCCATGACTTCCGCCAGCGGAGCATGCGCCACCTCATGCAGAAGGACTGGGCGATGGTCGAGGGCTTCGCCGCGCAGGTGCCCTCGCTCCGCTCCGAGCGGGCCGTCAAGGCCTTCCTCCACCAGTTCGGAAGCTACCTCGAACTCCTCCTCAACCACGTCCGCATGCGCGCCGTCCTCGCGGCCTAAAAGTTTCGGGTTGCGGGTTCCGAGTTCCGAGTTGAAGACAAGAAGTTGTTTTAACTCGATACTCGAAACCCGAAACTTCTTCAGCCGAAGCGGCCGACGGCGAGCAGGCCGACCGAGACGGCGG
>DASZKF010000330.1:0-3700 GCA_035947355.1 Pyrinomonadaceae bacterium
ACACAGAGGACACGGAGGGCACAGAGTTCACAGAGAAAACATTTCTTCTTCTCTGTGACCTCCGTGTCGTCTGTGTTGAAACCGCCGCACCCGACGCCCGACTGTAGTCCGGCATGATTCTCCGCCGAAACCTTTTATGACCGTTCCCGGTGACACCATCGAACTCATCTCGTCGCGGCTCTCGCGCGGCGGGGCGACGGCGCGGGCCGTCGCGGAGCGCGCCGTCGCGGCCGCCGAGCAGCTTAACGACGCGCTCAACGCCTTCCTCCAGATAGACCGCGCGGGCGCGCTCCGCCGCGCCGGGGAGTTGGACAATCAGGGCCGCGCGGCCGACGGCCCCGCGCTGCGCGGCGTCCCCGTCGCCGTCAAGGACAACATCTGCGTGCGCGGGATGCAGGCGACGTGCGGCTCGCGCATCCTCGCCGGCTACCACCCGCCTTACGACGCGACCGTCATCGAGCGGCTGAACGCGGCGGGCGCCGTCATCGTCGGCAAGACCAACTGCGACGAGTTCGCGATGGGGTCGTCGAACGAGAACTCTGCCTTCGGCCCCGTCCGCAACCCCTGGGACACGGAGCGCGTGCCGGGCGGCTCTTCGGGCGGGTCGGCGGCGGCCGTCGCGGCGCGCATCGTGCCCGCGGCTTTAGGCTCCGAGACGGGAGGCTCCGTGCGCCAGCCCGCCGCGCTCTGCGGCGTCGTCGGCGTCAAGCCGACCTACGGCCGCGTCTCGCGCTACGGGCTGGTCGCCTTCGGCTCCTCGCTCGACCAGGTCAGCGTCTTCGGCCTCACGGTCAGGGACGCCGCCCTCGTTCTGCAAACCATCGCCGGCCGCGACGAGCGCGACGCGACGACGGCCGACGTGCCCGTCGCCGACTACGCCGCCGGGCTCGCGGACGACATCCGCGGCGCGCGCGTCGGCGTGCCCCGCGCGCTCCTGGGCGAGGGCGTTGACGCGGACGTGCGGGCGCGGGTCGAGGAGGCCGTTGGCGCCTACCGAGACCTCGGGGCCGAGGTGGTTGACGTGGAGCTGCCGCACGCCAGGTACAGCATCGCCGTCTACTACATCCTCGCCACGGCCGAGGCTTCGTCGAACCTCGCGCGCTACGACGGCGTGCGCTACGGCTACCGCGCCGAAGACCCGAGAGACCTCCGCGAGATGTACCGCCGGACGCGCGAGGAGGGGTTCGGCGCGGAGGTCAAGCGCCGCGTCATGCTCGGCACCTACGTGCTCTCTTCGGGCTACTACGACGCCTACTACCTGAAGGCGCAGCAGGTGCGCACGCTCATCCAGCGCGACTTCCTGGACGCCTTCGAAAAGTGCGACGCCGTCCTCACCCCGACCACGCCGACGCCGGCCTTCCGCCTCGGCGAGAAGACCGACGACCCGCTCTCGATGTACCTCTCCGACATCTACACCTGCATGGCGAACCTGGCCGGCGTCCCCGGCGTCAGCGTCCCGTGCGGCCTCTCTTCGAACGGCCTCCCCGTCGGCTTCCAGCTCATGGGCCGCCACTGGGGCGAGGCCGACATCCTCCGCCTCGCGCACGCATACCAGCAAGCACACCCGCTCACCGAGCGGCCCCGCGTCACGGCGGGCGAAAACCTGGAGAGCACACATGATGACGACTAGCAGACTGCTCGCCGCCTGCCTCTGCGGCGCGGCGGCGATCTCTTTGGCGGGCTGCGGCGGCGGCACCGAGAACGTGCAGCCTGCGGCCAACACGGCGAACTCGGCCGCGGCGAACCGGGCCGGCGCGGCGGCGACCCCGGCGGCGGCCACCGGCGTCGAGAAGGTCAAGCCCGCGCCCGGCACGGGCAACGTGCAGGGGAAAGTCCTCTACAACGGCAAGCCGGTCGAGAACATCGAGGTCAAGCTGTGCGAGACCTTCAACCAGTACTTCGGCGGCTGCGGCGGCAAGACCTACGAGGCGAAGACGGACGCGGGCGGCGAGTACGTCATCACCAACGTCGAGCCGAAGGTCTACGAGGGGCTGATGGCGCGCGTCTTCGACACCGACTCCTACGTCTTCGCCACCACCGGCATCGCCGGCCTCAGTTCGGCCAAGTACGAAGTGACCGCCGACAAGACCCTGTTCGTCCAGCCGACGAGCCTCTTCAAGGGCGATCTGAAGCTCGTCAACCCGAAGGCCGGCTCGAAGGTCAGCGCGCAGAACCTTGAGCTGAAGTGGGAGCCGTACCCCGACGCGGCCTACTACAAGTTCAGCATCTACCCCGAAGAGGCCACCGTCACCTCGCCCTACGTCAACGAGCGCGTCGAGGCGACCACCTTCGCCGTAGACAAGCCCTTGCAAAAAGGAACCTACCGCTGGCAGGTGACGGCCTACAACGGCTCCGACCAGAAGCTCTCCGAGAGCAGCCGCGACATCAAGTTCACCATCACCGACGGCGCGCAGTAAGGGAGTGATGAATGCGGAATGCGGAATGATGAATGAAAGACAGGTTATCAGTCGTCAGTCAGCAGTTTTCAGTAAAAGCAATGTCTTTACTGATGACTGACGACTGACGACTGACGACTCGTCTTTAATTCATCATTCCGCATTCCGCACTCATCATTTCTTTTCCCCCGTATCTTCCACCCGTCTCCCGGTAATCATCAGTGAGCAAGGCCAGCCCCGAAGGAGAGCGCGCCGAGGCGTCCCCGTAAGGTGATCACCGACGAAAAACTCCTGCACCGAGCCGGCCGCGGCGACGAGGCTGCTTTCCTCATGCTCTACGAGCGGCACCGCGAGACGGTCTTCCGCTTCGCCTACCGGATGCTCGGCTCGGCCGCGCTGGCCGAGGAGGTCACGCACGACTGCTTCCTCGGCCTCATCAAGGAGCCGGCGCGCTTCGACCCCTCGCGGGCCGCCCTGCGCACGTACCTCTACGCCGCCGTGCGCAACCTCGCCGCCAAGCACTTCCGGCGGCACTCGGGCGAGACGCCGGTCGAGGATTGCGACGAGGCGGAGTTCGCCGCCGCCGACCGCCGCGAAGAGCCCTTGCGCCGCCTGCTCGACGCCGAGCTGGCCGAGGAGGTGCGGCGCGCCGTCTCGGCCCTGCCGCCCTTGCAGCGCGAGGTCGTCATCCTCTTCGAGTACGAGGAGCTGACGCTGGCCGAGGTGGCGGCCGTGGTCGGGGCCGACACGGGCACGGTCAAGTCGCGGCTGCACCGCGCGCGCCAGCGCCTGCGCCGCGAACTCTCGCACTACTTTAAAAGTGACCGCGGGCTGAGCGCCGCGGGGAAGGTCTGCCGATGAACGAACAGAGACCCAGGCTTTTGCCCTTCCGCCTGCGGCGTGAGCGCGTGCGCCGCGCCGCCCCCGGCGACTACCGCCACGACCTCGCGCCGGAAGACGCCGAGCTGCGCCGCCTGCTCCGCGCGTGGCAGACGCCGCCGACTCCCGACGCCCTGCGCGCGCGCCTCGCCGAGAGCTTCCGCGCTCACGCCGCGCCCGCCCCGCTCTGGCGGCGGCTGCTCGCGGCCCGCGTGAGCGTCCCCGTGCCTGTGGCCGCCTGCGCCGCGGCGCTCGTCGTCTCGTCCCTCGCGCTCGCCGCGCTCGCGTCGAAGCGGCCCCGGCCGGCCGCCGAAGGCGCGGGCGCGGCGTCGGCCGTGAGGTTCGTCGAGGTGCCCGTGCCGCACGAGCGGGTCGTCACACGCGTCGTCTACGTCGAGCGCGCGCCGCGCCCCGCGGCCCCGCGC
>DASZKF010000331.1:0-5851 GCA_035947355.1 Pyrinomonadaceae bacterium
TTCGGGCTTCGAGTTAAGACATTTCTTTTAACTCGAAACCCGAAACCCGTAACTCGAAACTCAGTTGCGGCACCGGGCGGGCGCGGTTAAGATGCGGCTTGATTTGTCCGCCTTCGGCCGATGAGTGAAGAGACACGAACCCGTCACGCCCCGCGGCCCGCGCCGCTCGTAGAGGTCAGGCGCGGCCCCCTGGTCGAGTCGCGCCACCGCGGCCACGTCGCCGCCGTGGACGGCCGGGGCCGGCTCGTGGCCCGCCTCGGCGAGCCGGAGGCCGTCACCTTCATGCGCTCGTCGGCCAAGCCGCACCAGGCCATCCCGCTCGTCGCCAGCGGCGCGGCCGACCGCTTCGGGTTCGACGACCGAGAGCTCGCCATCGCCTGCGCCTCGCACAGCGGGCAAGACTTGCACGCCGAGACGGCCGCCGGGATGCTCAGGAAGATCGGCCTTGACGAGACCGCCCTCAAGTGCGGCGTCCACGAGCCGTTCGACCAGGAGACGGCGCGGCTCCTGCGGGAGCGGGGCGAAAGCCCCTCGATTCTGCGCAACAACTGCTCGGGCAAGCACGCAGGCATGCTCGCCCTCGCCCTCCACCTCGGCGCGAGCGCGGACTCTTACGACCACCCCGAAGGCCCCGTGCAGCAGGCCGTGCTGCGCGCCGTCGCGCAGTTCTCCGGACTCCCGGCCGGCGAACTCTTCGTCGGAAGCGACGGCTGCGGCGTCCCCGTCTTCGGCATGCCCGTCCGCGCGATGGCGCTCATGTACGCCCGCCTCGTCGCCGCGCCCGAAGACTTCGAAGAGCCCGTCCGCCGCGCCGCCGCGCGCGTCGTCGCCGCGATGCGCTCGCACCCGGAGATGATCGGCGGGACGGTCGAGCGCTTCGACACGAAGGTCATGCGCGCCGCCCGCGGCCGCGTCATCTCGAAGGTCGGGGCCGAGGGCGTCTACACGGCCGGCGTGCTGCCCTGCGAGGCCTGGCCGCAAGGGCTGGGGCTGGCCTTCAAGATCGAGGACGGGGAAGACCGCCGCGCCCGCCCGACTGTCGCCATCGAGTGCATGCGGCAGCTCGGTGTACTGAACGAGGACGCGCTCGGAGAGCTTTCTCCTTACGCGGAATTCCCCGTCCGCAACCACCGCGGCGAGATAGTCGGCCAAATTCGGCCTTTCTTCGAGCTTGAGCGGGTTTGAAAGCCATTCCGTCCGTTCAATTTATGGTCGGCCTGTAACATAAGCCTACGACGCCATTTGCAAAAGCACGATTTGCATACGTCCCGTTCAGAGAAAAGGAAAGCGGGATGAATCTTCCCGGGCCGGGCGGCGGAAAATTTTTCCCCGGTATTTACTGGAAAATTAGAAGGGACAAGGTTTAGCGCGCGGCCGCGTCCGTCTTCATGGCATGGTCGTTGCTCAGGGGCCAGACAGATAAATGTATGGGGGTAAATAGAGTTATCGGGTCAGGCTCGGAGACGGCTAGTGAGTGAAAACTTTGGGGGAGGTTTTCTCTCACACAAACGCTGCCGACAACTCTTTGGGGGAACGGAGTGGTTGTCAGCATAGCTGTCGAAGGGCATCATTTAGCGGGTTACTGATTTGTTTCTGTTGGGGCTTGGGGGAACCCCGCAGTAGAGTCAGTAACCCGCGAATTTGTGACTAGGTGGCTCTGTTAGCATAAAAGGCTCGTGAGCTTCGTGCTCACGAGGCTTTTATGTCTCTACGGGCAACGCCCCCCGACTCACTCCTCGCCCTGCCTCAGCAGCCCGGCCGAGGCTGGCGTCGTGTTCAGGTCTTCCAGGTTGAGGCGCTGCATGCCGCCCGCGTCCGTGTAGACTTGCTGCTCGTCCGTCCTGGCCCGGCGGCGGAGGAAGACCACGCCGCCGATGGCGCCGCCGATTCCCAAACAGAGCAGGATGGCGAGCCCCGTAGTGATGAGCGTCGTGATGATGACGCCGCCCATCGTCGAGGTGTAGCGCCGGGCGATGATCTCGTCGGCGTGCGGGTTGCGGCCGAGCCAGCGCACGTCCTTCTCGTACTTCACGCCCGAGGCCAGCCGCTCGGCGGCGGCCACGTCCGGCGCGTCGAAGACGAAAACGGAGTAATTGCCTTCGCGCCGGTAGAAGGTCGGGGCGGGCTGCCCGGCAGCCTTCAGTTGTGCGATGCGTTGGTTGACGGCGGCGTCGGCGTCGAACGCGTGCTGCGGCGTCGCGAACTCGACGATGACGAGTCGGGAGTCTCCGTAAGAGGCCGTGACGGCCTCGGCCCCGCCTTCAAAATCAATCACGTCGAGCACGGGCCGGCGGCCGGCCGCCTCTTGCAGGGCCGGCAGCGTCACGGCGTAGGCGAGGTCTTCGTTAACCTTCTTCTCCCACTCCGGGAGGTGCAGGACAAGGTCGGGCAGTTCGCCCGCCTCGCCCTCGAACGAGTCCGCGAGGAGCCTGGCGAAGACGCGCAGCGACTTGCCGCCGTCCGCACGGCCGCCGAGGTCTTCCACGTCAAAGAGGACGGGCCCTTTGACGAACAGCCGGCGGCCGGGCAGCGAAACGGCCTGGGCGCCGACGCCCTCGACCGCGGCGGGCGCCGGCCCGCCTTCGCGCCCGGAATGAAGCGACGCGGGGCTGCGGTGAAAATATCTCAGGAGAGAGAAGGCCGCGGCGGGCGAACTCGTCTCGAAAGCGACGACGCGGAAACTGCCGTCCGGCCCGGCGTAGCTGCGCGACTCGTGCGACGTAACCTCGTAAGAGTCCCGGTCGAAACCCGTGTCGGTAGAAACGGCGGGCGCGGGGGCGCGGCGGGCTTCGAAGTCGCCGACCTTCGGCGGGAACAGTTTCGCCCCGCGCGAGGACTGCGCCGAGGCGGGCGCGGCTGCCGCGGCCAGCGCCAGAACGGCAAACAGCAGTCTCTTTAAATTCAGGATAGGCACGATAGACCCTCTCCGACGCCGGCCCCCGCCCGCGCGGCCTTTAAAACGAACACATTGGATGAGTTAGACGGCGGGGCCGTTGTGTTTGTTCCGGCGCGCCTAATTTTAGGGCCGGGCGGCGTGTCATTGCCAGCGGCGGAGTTCGCGCAGGAGGAGGTCTGCGTGGCGGCGCGGGTCGGGGATGTTTCGGAGGACGGTGACGCCGCCCTCCGCGCCGGAGTTGTCAACGAACACGTCGCCGAAGCGGAGCAGGCGCTGGAGGACGGTCGCCTTGACCGTCACGTCCTGGACTTTGCTGAGCGGGATGTTGCGCGTCGTGCGCGAGACGAAGCCCTCGTCAATCTCGATCTTCGCGTCGGTCAAAGTGTAGCGCAGCATGTTGCGCCGCAGGTGGTAGTAGGCCGGGACGAGGAGCAGCGCGAGCGCCAGCGGGATCAGGACGTAGAGCGGGACGCGGTTCTGCTCGTCGAGCATCGCCACCAGAGCGATTAAAAGGACGCCGACGAGCGCCGCCAGCGCGTAGCCGAGCTTGACGAAGAGGAGCGTCGGGCGGACGGTGAAGACGACGCGCTCGGCCGGCTCCTGCACCTCCCGGCGCGGGCGCTCCGCCATCTCGGCCGCCGGGCGCGCGGGGCGCGGCTCGACGGGCTGCGGGCGCGCGGGCGCGACGCGCGTCTGCTCGGAGGCGACGAGCGTGACTTCGGGTGCGGCGACCACGCCGCAGGCGGGGCAGAAGCGCGCGCGCGGGCTGAGCGGCTCGCCGCAGTTGGTGCAGTGTTCCATCTTCGTCCTCACTCCGTGTCGCCGACACGCTCGAGCGCGTCGAGCAGCTCGACGGCGTCGTAAGGCAGGCCGACGGCGGCGCGCGCCCCGGCTTCGAGCACCTCGCGCCGGAGGTCTTCGCGCCCGCCCGGCAGCAGCACGACGGCCGGCGGCGGGCTTCGGCGTCCGGACTGTTTGCGCAGACGCCTCAGCATCTCGGCCCCGTCCATGCCTTGCAGCTCGTAGTCCACGAGCAGGAGGTCGGGCCGGTCTATGCGCAGGAGGTTGAGCGCGTGCTGGCCGTCGAAGGCCGCGCGCACCTCGTAGGAGGCGGTCGAGCGCAAAAGCAGGTTGACCTGCGCCATCCGCTCGGCGTCCGAGACGATCAGCATCATCCGCCGCAGCTTCGCACGCCGCGACCTCGCCTCGCCCTGCCGCGCCGCCTCGGGCGGGGGCGCCTCCCCCGCGCCGCCTTCGCCCCGCGCCGCAGCTTTCGTCGCGGTCGCGGACTCTCGCGACGCCGCGCGGCGCCCCGCGTCGCGCGCGGCCGCCCCGGTGGTTTCGCGCTCGGGGCGCGCCGCCGCGGCATCGTCCGCCTCACCGTAAACGAGGACGCGGGCCGGAGGGTTCGGCCCGCGCGCGCCGGCGAGGGCCGACTCGGCCTTCTCGATGAGCTTCTCGACCTCGACGCCGTCTCCGGGGAAGGAGGCGAGGCCGGCGCGGAGGTCTGTGCGCGCGCGTTCGGACAGGAACTCTTCGCGCAGGCCGGCGAGCAGGTCGCGCGCGGCCGCGCCGCCGGCGCGCGCGAGATAGACGAGCAGGGTCGTCGGGCCGTAGAAGGCGACCGCGTCCACGCGGCGCAGGTTGAGCTTCAGGAAGCCGTGCGCCGCGGCCAGCGCGCGCTCGTCGCCCCCGGCCCCGTCCGCGGCCTCGACGAGCGCGAGCGCGCCATGCTCTCCGGCCGCGGCGTCCGCGCCGACGGCGTCGAGGAGGAAGATGAAGTTGTCTATCTCGGAGCGCTGCTCGGCGACCAGCGGGGCGGCGCGGCGCCCGGCCTCCGCGCGCCAGAGGAGCGCGTCGAGGCGCGCGCGCAGCTCCGCGGCCCCGGCCTCCTGCGAGAAGTAGTCGTCGGCCCCGAAGTGGCTCGCGGCGCTCCGGAGCGTGCGCGAGTCCTCGCGGAAGAGGAAGACGACGGGAAGCGCGAACGAAGCCGGGTCGGCACGCAGCCTGCGCGCGAGCGAGACGAGGCGGGCCTCGCCCTCGCGCTCGCCGAAGGCGATGACGACGAACGCGGGCGACAGCTCCGCGACGGCGCGCGACGCCTCGCCCGGCCCCGCGAGCGCCACCCCGAATCCGGCCTCCGCGAGCCGCGCCCGGAGGCCCTCGGTCGCCTCGCCCTCCGCGACGAGCAGCGCGAGCCGCGGCGCGCGGCCTCCGTCATCGGTCGGCTGAGAGTCGGCGGTCGGTTCGTGCATACAGGCTTTTAGAAAAAGGCGAAAGAAATCGGCGGCTTCGACCCCCGCCGCCCGCGGCCCTGTTTTTAATCTGATTACTGGCTGACGAGGCGGAGCTTGCCGTCGGGCATGCGCACGGCGTAGACGTCGCGCTCGTAGAGCGTGCCGGTGAACTGCTGCTCGGCCACCTTGATGCGGGCGACCTGGACGCGCGAGACGACGGGCGCGCGCCGCGCCGTGGCCGGGTCGCGCATCAGCGCGTAGCGCTGGGTGATGCGGCGCACGTACTCCTGCGTCTCGCTGTAGGGCGGGACGCGGTAGCCGTACTTCATCACCGCCCCCTCGCCCGCGTTGTAGCCGGCCAGCGCGAGCCGCACGTCGCCGTCGAACTTGTCGAGCAGCCAGCGCATGTAGCGCGTGCCGCCCTCGATGTTCTCCCGCGGGTCCCAGATGTTCGCCACCCCGAAGCGCCGCGCCGTCGCCGGCATCAACTGCATCAACCCGCTCGCCCCCTTGTGCGAGAGCGCCCGCTTCTTGAACGAGGACTCGCGGTGCATGATGGCGTAGAGCAGCACGGGGTCTACGCCGTGGCGCTTCCCCGACTCGACGATGAAGCCGTCAACCTTCGGGTCGCCGGTCGAGAAGCCGTCGAGCGACTTCGAGACGGCAGACATCGGCACAGGCTCGGGCGTGGTCAGGGCCGAAGGCGCGGGGACGGGGG
>DASZKF010000332.1:0-4925 GCA_035947355.1 Pyrinomonadaceae bacterium
CGCCCTGAGCGCCGCGGCGCGGCCCCCCGCCGGGTTGATAGCCGTCAACTGCGCGATGAGTTGCGTCCGCTCCTGAGCCGTCAGCACGCCTCCGGCCCGCTGGTCGAGCCGGTCAACGAACTGCGCCGGCGTCAGCGACGCCGGGTAGGCGGCGAGGAAGCGCGGCCTCGCGACGAACTCCTGCGCGAAGGACTGCTTGTTGGCCTCCAGCCGCTCGGCCCACCCGGCCGCGCCGACGACGACCCCCTCGCCGATTCTCCGCGTGTCGGGCAAAAACTCCTCCAGGCGGACGACCGGCACGGTGCCGGGCACGCCCGGCGAGGTGGCGTCGCCGTAGGCCGCCTTGTACATGCGGTAGACGAGGTAGCCGGTCTCCTGAAATTCTATCGAGAGGAAGAAGGCGGCGCTGGTGTCTACGCGCTTGACGGCGACGCACTGCCGGTCGGCGCCGCAGCCGGTGATGCCCCTCGACCAGAAGGAGAGGCCGCCCGCGTCGGGGAGGCGGTTGAGGAAGTCGAGGTAGTGCTGCGTGACGAAGAAGCGCGTGTCGAAGCCTTCGGCCCCGACCGGGCTCGGCCCCGTGGACGCGTCGTCGCTCTCGATGGTCGCCGTGAACTCCGAGGCGGCCCCGAGCGTGGCCCCGGACGGGTCGCTCAGGACGACTTTGAAGCTCTCGGGGCCTTCGGCCCACACGTCGTTGACGACGAGCACGGTCAGCGTCTTCGTCGCCTCGTCCGGCGCGAAGCGGAGTTCGCCGAGCGCGGCGATGTAGTCCGAGCGCCCGGCGGCGCCCGCGTCCACGGTCGTGTACCTGACGGCCGAGGCGGCCGAGAGGAAGCCGGTGCGCGTGACGCGGACGGCGACGGCGCCGACGCCTTCGGCGAAGCTCGCGCCGGCGGCCTCGAACTGCACGTTGGTGTCGTCGTTGGTGATGGTGGCCCGCCCCTGCGCGTCGGCGAGCGTCACGCCGGCCGGCGCCGTCAGGTTGAGGAAGAACGTCTCATCCGCCTCGACGCGCCCGTCGCCGACGACGGGGACCGGGATTGATCCTTGCGTCTGCCCCGGCCTGATGGTGAGTGTCCCCGAGGTGGCGACGTAGTCCGCGCCCGCCTGTGCCGTGCCGTCGGCGGTCGCGTAGGCGACGCTGACGGGCCTGCTGCTCGGGGCCGAGAGCGAGACGTGGAAGACGACGGGGGCCGCGCCGCCCGTCCCCTCCGGCGCGGCGGGGTCGGCGAGCGAGGCCGAGGGGGCGGGGTCGTTATCCAGGATGGTCGCGGCCCCCGTGCCGGCCACGACGTTGAGCGGGAAGGAGAAAGAGACGGCGAGGGACTCGTCGGACTCGTCGAGCGTGTCGCCGATGACGGCGACGCTGACCGTCTTGGTCGTCTCGCCGGGGCTGAAGATGAGCCGGCCGGAGGCGGGCCGGAAGTCCGCGCCCAGCGCGGCCGTGCCCGAGACGAGGTAGTAGCCGGCCGAGACGGTCTTCGTGCTCGCCGCCGACAGGCTGAAGGTGAGCGTCCCGTTGAGGGTGCCGGCGTCACCCTCCGTGAGCGTGCCCGCGGCCGTCAGCGTGGGGAAGGCGTGGGGCGGGGCGGCGCAGGTGTTGAAGAAGACGGTCACGTCGCCCGAACCGTTGGCCGTCAAGAGGTCGGCGCGGCCGTCGCCGTCCATGTCGGCCGCGTCGAGGTCGGTCGGCGAGCGGCCCGGGGGCGTGACGAAGGGCTGGCCGAAATTCCCGCGCCCGTTTCCGAGGCGCACGATCAGTTGCGCGCCGTTGGCGGCGGCGAAGTCGGGGTGGCCGTCGCCGTTGAAGTCGCCGGCCGTGACCTGGGTCTGCGGCACGTCGGTGATCGGGGCGGGCGCGGCGAAGCCGCCCGCGCCGTTGTTCTTCAGGAGGAAGAGGCCGTTGGCCCACAGGAAGCCGCTGTGGGCGTTCGCCACCAACAAGTCGGCGCGGCCGTCCGAGTTGAAGTCGTCAACGGCTAGCGCCTCGGGGCTGCCGACGACGGGGAAGGGCGAGGCGGGCGCGGGCGCGAAGTTGCCAGCCCCGTCGCCGAAGACGACGGCGACCTGGTCCTGGAACTTGAGCGTGGCCGCCAGGTCGGCCTTGCCGTCGGAGTTGAAGTCGCCGGCGACGATGTCGGGGGTCTGGATGCCGAGGTTGTTGACGGGGCGGACTTCGAAGCCGCCCGCGCCGTCGCCGAGCAGCACGGAGGCGGCGTCGCCGCCGTAGGTCTGCGTCGCCAGGTCGGGGAAGCCGTCGTTGTTGAAGTCGGCGACGGCGAGCGCCAACGGGCTCGTGTCCACCAGGAAGGTGCGGCGGGGGGCGAAGTCGCCCGCGCCGTCGCCGAGGAAGACCGAGACGGAGCCGGGACTGCCCGGCCCGGAGGAGACGGCGAGGTCCGTCTTGCCGTCGCGGTTGAAGTCGGCGGCGGCCAGGTCGCCCTCCGCGGCGGCGGCGAGGTGCGGGCCGGGCGCGAAGCCGCCCGCGCCGTCCGCGAGCACCACGGCGACGCCGCCGCCGATGGCCTCGGCGAGGTCCGCCTTGCCGTCGCGGTTGAAGTCGGCGGCGGCCGCGGCGGACGCCAGGTCGAAGTTGACGGGCGCGAGGGAGAAGTTGGGCGCGGCGGCGAACCCGCCCGACGGGTCGGCGAGGAGGACGCTGAGGAAGCGCGAAGCGAAGTTGGCGACGCCCGCGTCCGTCCGGCCGTCGTTGTTGAGATCGGCGAGGGCGGCGGCGCCCGGGGCGCTCCCGACGGTATAGCGGCGCTCGGGCGCGAACCCCCCGCCCGGCTTACCCTTCAGCACCGAGACGGTGGCCGACTGTCCGCCGGTCACGAAGAGGTCGGGGCGGCCGTCGGCGTCGAGGTCGGAGACGAGGACGGCGCTCGGGCTCAAGCCGGCGGGGTGTTCGACGGGCGAGCCGAAGCGGCCCGCGCCGTCGCCCTTCCAGACCGTGACGTGACGCGCGTCGGAGTTAGCCACGACGAGGTCGAGCCGGCCGTCGGCGTCGGCGTCCACGGCGGCGAGGGCGGCCGGCACCCACGGGAGGCGGCCGAAAGAGTCGGGCGCGCGGGTCAGCCGGCCCGCGCCGTTGCCGAGCAGCACCGTCACGCCGTGGGAAGTCACGCCCGCGGCCGCCGCGTCGAGCTTCTGGTCGCCGTTGAAATCGCCGACGGCGAGGGCATGCGGCTCGGCGACGACCGCCGTCGTGGCGGCGCTGAAGCCGCCCGCGCCGTCGCCGAGCAGGACGGTGACGCTGTTGGCGAAGAAGCTGGCCGTGATGAGGTCGGTCTTTTGGTCGCCGTTGAAATCGCCCCTGGCGAGTTTGTTGGGGCCGGAGCCGACCGCGAAGTCGGCGTGCGGGCCGAAGGTGCCGTCGCCGTTGCCGAGCAGCACCGAGATGGTGCTCCCGAAGTTGTTGGTGACGGCCAGGTCGGCGCGGCCGTCCCGGTTGAAGTCGTCCGAAGTGACGTCCAACGAGCCGTCGCTCGTGTTGAGTTGGGACGAGAGGACGAACTTGCCCGCGCCGTCGCCGAGGTGGATGCGCAGGTTGGACTGAGAGAAGAAGCCGGCCTCGGCCAGGTCGGCCTTGCCGTCGCCGTTGAAGTCGGCGAAGGCGACGGCGCGGCCCCCGCCGGCGTCCCCGGTGCTCAGCGCCGAGTTGAAGGCGGGCGCGGCGCACGGGGCGACGGCCGCGACGGCCGCGACGGCCGAC
This sequence comes from Pyrinomonadaceae bacterium, assembly GCA_035947355.1. Classification (GTDB taxonomy): domain Bacteria; phylum Acidobacteriota; class Blastocatellia; order Pyrinomonadales; family Pyrinomonadaceae; genus QHXN01. The sequence goes on from DASZKF010000332.1 coordinate 3,719, forward strand.
GGCCGCGGCAGCGCGGAGAGGGCGACGAGCGTGCAGAGGGCGGCGAGCGACACACGCAGCGCGCGGCGCTTGAGCGTAGGCGAGGGGAGCATAATGATCTCTGGGGCGTTCCTGCGAGTTGAGATTTGAGAGCCGCTACGCGTCCCCGGCGGGGACGTGGACAGTGGCGAGACGGGAGCGTCAGCGACGGCCGAGGGTCGGGGCCTCCGAGGCGGGGCGATTATCACACCGCCGCCGCCGCGGGTCAAACATCGCGCGGCGCTAACGGATGCGCATCATCTGTCGCCGGAAGCAGCCGCCGAGGGCACGCCTGACATGGGCCGCGCTCAAGGTCGAGGTCGGCTCATCGCAGCGCGAGGTATTCTTCTAGCCGCGTCCAATAAAGGGTCGCCCGAAGCCCTAACAAAAAGTCAGTAAATCGCACACATAGGCACTCAGCTAAACAGGCTTGTTTAGACTGCAAATGAGAGCGCGGACGAGGATGCTACCCATTTTTAGGCAGGCGGCATTAACGTATAAGTCCAGTTACATTTAAGGCCGCTCGGCGCAAAATTTCGTTGGCCCCATCAATAATGCCGGGTTAGTCTCCCGCCCGTGAGCGTCCCTCACCAAGCGTCATGAGGCTGACTGACCCTCTACAGACCTCAGTTAATGATCCGCCGCAGAGCGCCGTCTGCGCGCGATACTCGCGCCTCGCGCCGGCCGGGCCGCGGCCCCCCAGAATCCTCCACGTCGAAGATAACCTGACGGTCTCCGAGGCCGTGAAGGAGACCCTGGAGGCCGCCGGCTTCGCCGTCGAGACCTGCGCCGACGGGGCCGAGGCCGCGCGCCGTCTCGCGGGCGGGGCGCGCTTCGACCTGCTCATCTTCGACAACGAGCTGCCCGGCCTGAGCGGGCTGGAGTTGATTACCTGGGCGCGGCGACTCCCCCTCAGCCGGCGGCTACCGATCATCATGCTGTCGGCGAGCGACGCGGAGGCCGAGGCCCGGCGCGCCGGGGCGGACGCATATTTAAGGAAGCCGGAGGGCATCGAGCAACTGGCCCCGACCGTCGCCCGCCTGCTGCGCGAAGACAGTCTCTGATTCGGCATGCCGGCGAGCGCGGGAGGCGGGCCGCCTCCGACCGGCGAGGCACGCCTGCGGGAGGGTTCCGAGGACTTTCGCTTTGCGGCAAAAGGCGGCGGCCCCCGTCATGAAACTGACGGGGG
>DASZKF010000333.1:0-3811 GCA_035947355.1 Pyrinomonadaceae bacterium
GTGCATCGCGTCCTCGACCCGCGCCTTCTTCTCCTTCAGCTCGGTCTCGGTGGCGGCCCCGACGCGGATCACCGCGACGCCGCCGACGAGCTTGGCGAGCCGCTCCTGCAGCTTCTCGCGGTCGTAGTCCGAGGTCGTCTCGTCGATCTGCGCGCGCAGGGTCTTGACGCGCCCCTCGATGTCCGAAGCCTTGCCCGCGCCCTCGACGATGGTCGTGTTGTCCTTGTCAATCGTCACCTTCTTGGCGCGGCCGAGGTCTTCGATCTTGACGTTCTCGAGCTTGATGCCGAGGTCTTCCGAGATGACCTTGCCGCCCGTCAGGATGGCGATGTCTTCGAGCATCGCCTTGCGGCGGTCGCCGAAGCCGGGGGCCTTGACGGCCGCGACGTTCAGCGTCCCGCGCAGCTTGTTGACGACGAGGGTCGCCAGCGCCTCGCCCTCCACGTCCTCGGCGATGATGATGAGCGGCTTGCCCATCTTCGCGATCTGCTCCAGGAGCGGGAGGAGGTCTTTCATCGAGCTGATCTTCTTCTCGTGGATGAGGATCAGCGGGTTGTCGAGCACGGCCTCCATCCGCTCGGGGTCGGTGACGAAGTAGGGCGAGAGGTACCCGCGGTCGAACTGCATGCCCTCGACCACGTCGAGCTCCGTCAGCATCGTCTTGCTCTCTTCGACGGTGATGACGCCGTCCTTCCCGACCTTGTCCATCGCCTCGGCGATCAGCTCGCCGATGGTGCGGTCGCCGTTGGCCGAAATCGTCCCGACCTGCGCGATGGCGTCGCCCTTGACCGGCTTCGCCATCCGCTCGATGTCCTTGACCGCCTTCTCGACGGCCTTGTCAATCCCGCGCTTGAGGGCCATCGGGTTGGCGCCGGCCGCGACCGTCTTGACGCCCTCGCGGAAGATGGCCTGGGCCAGCACGGTCGCGGTGGTGGTGCCGTCGCCGGCCACGTCCGAGGTCTTCGACGCCACCTCCCTGACCATCTGCGCGCCCATGTTCTCAAGGCTGTCCTTGAGCTCGATCTCCTTCGCCACGGTGACGCCGTCCTTCGTGATGGTCGGCGAGCCGAACTTCTTGTCGAGGACGACGTTGCGGCCCTTGGGGCCGAGCGTGATCTTGACCGCGTCGGCGAGCTGGTTGACGCCGCGCAGGATCGCCGCGCGCGACTCCTCGCCGTGGATGACTTGCTTTGCCATGTCAGTCTCTTCTCCTTATGACTTCCGTCTTGCTTTCGATGACTTCACAACCGAAGGGCGGCCGTCAGTCCTCCGGACTACTTGCCGCCCTTCTTGCCGCTGGCCGCGCCGGCGCGCTCGATGACGCCGAGGATTTCGTCCTCGCGCATGATCAGGTACTCCTCGCCGTCGACCTTGATCTCCGAGCCGCTGTACTTGCCGAAGAGGACGCGGTCGCCGGGCTGCACGTCGAGCGGGATGCGCTCGCCGTCGTCCTTGCGCTTGCCGTCGCCGACGGCGATGACCTCGCCCTCCTGCGGCTTCTCCTTGGCGGTGTCGGGGATGATGATCCCGCCGCGCACCTGCTCGCCTTCCTCGATGCGCTTCACGATCACCCGGTCGTGAAGGGGTTTGATGTTGGTCGCCATAAAGCTCCTCTCCTTTGTCAGCCGTGGGATAATTCGTGGCTTAAAGTTTAATGACGGGCGCGGCCTCTCTCGTGAGCACTCCCGCGCCGCGAGTGACAGCCGGCCGGGCGCAATAAGCCCCGGTTTGCCGGCGAAAATGCCGATTCCTGGCACTCCCTCTGTGGGAGTGCTAAAAATATAGCACTCCCCTAGGGCTTGTCAATAAGGCGCTTGGCCGGGGGTCGCGGCGGCGGTCAGCGTTTGCGGCGGGCGGAGGACTTGCGGGCGTTATGGTTGTGTGCGGCGCGCTCCTGGGTGCGGTAGGCGGCGACGCGCTTGGCGAGCGTGTTGCGGTGGATGCCGAGCTTGGCGGCGGTGCGCGAGAGGTGCTCCTTGTTACGCGCGAGGGCCTTCTGGATGTAGAGCTTCTCGAACTCGGTGAGGGCCTCGTCGAGCATGAGCTGCCCGTCGAGCATCTCGTCTATCAGGGCTTCGAGCCGGGTGCGCATCAACATAGGTCGCTCCGTCCGTCGGATGAGTAAAGTCCCAATAGCCCCGGATTCCCCGAGAACCCTCTCAGGCGAACAGACGCCGGTAGCCTTCGAGGAAGCGCGCGCGCACCTCCTCGGAGGTGCAGAGCGCGAGCAGGCGAGCGCCCTCGGCGAGCGCCGGCGCGGTGCGCGCCTGCTCGACCGTGGCGAGCCGCACGGGGAAGGCCGTGAGCGCCAGGTAGACGACCGAGCAGACGGCCAGGCCCCGGACGAGGCCGAAGAGCGCGCCGAGCGCGCGGTCGAACCATTCGAGGCGCGCGCGGCGCAGCCCGGCGCGCAGCGTCTCGCCGACGACCAGGCCGACGGCGAGGGCGACGCCGGCGACGAGCAGGAACCCGCCCGCGTGCGCCGCGGCCTCCGACTCGACGAGGCCGGCCCCGCGCAGCCAGGCGCCCGCCGGCCCGTAAGTCTGCGCCGCCGCGAACAGCCCCGCGACGAGCGCCGCCACCGTCACGGCCGCCCGTACCAACCCCCGCAGCGCGCCCGACGCCACCGACGCCCCCACGATTAACAGCACGAAGAGGTCAAAGAAAGTCATCGAAGACAAGTAGACAGTAGACAGTAGAAGAACCTTCGCTGTCGAAACGTCCCGGTGTCAGCGTCAGCATCCGTCAGGCGGGGCCTACTGTCTACTGACTACTGTCTACTTCTTTCAGTTCTTCCCCCGTGAGCAGCCGGTAGGCTTCGAGGTAGCGTGCGGTCGTGGCCTCCGCGATGTCGGGCGGGAGCGGGGGCGCGGGCGGCCGCTTGTCCCAGGGGAGGGATTCGAGGTAGTCGCGCACGAACTGCTTGTCGAAGGACGGCTGTGGGCGGCCCGGCTCGTAGCGGTCGGCGGGCCAGAAGCGCGAGGAGTCGGGCGTGAGCGCCTCGTCTATGAGCAGGATGCGGCCGTCGGGGGCGCGACCGAACTCGAACTTGGTGTCGGCGATGATGATGCCGCGCGCGCGCGCGTAAGCCTCGGCCTCGCGGTAGAGCGCGAGCGAGGTGTCGCGCAGGTGGCGCGTGACCGCGTCGCCGACGATCTCGCGCATCCGCGCCTCGCTGATGTTCTCGTCGTGCCCCTCCTCGGCCTTCGTCGCGGGCGTGAAGATGGGCGCGGGCAGTCGGTCGGACTCGCGCAGGCCCGGCGGCAGGCGGTGGCCGCTCGTCTCGCCCGCCGCGAGGTAGTCCTTCCAGCCCGAGCCGGCGAGGTAGCCGCGCACGACGCACTCGACGGGGAAGACCTCCGTGCGCCGCACCAGCATCGAGCGGCCGCGCAGGGTGTCGGCGTGCTCGCGCAAGTGTTCGGGCATCTCCCCGACTTCGGTGGTGACGAGGTGGTGCGGGGTGACGCGCGCGAGCCGCCCGAACCAGAAGCGCGAGAGCGCGGTGAGCACCTCGCCCTTGCGCGCGATCTGCGTCGGCAGGATGCAGTCGAAGGCCGAGATGCGGTCGGTGGCGACGACGAGCAGGTGAGAGTCATCCACCTCGTAAACGTCGCGCACCTTGCCGCGCCTCATGAGCCTGAGGCCGGGCAGGGCGGTCTCGGTGACGGTGCTGGCGGCGGTCATGTCAGGCGGACGGCGTGCGTTGCTCGAAGGACGACGACAGAAACGGACCCGCGGCGAGGCGCGATTGTGCGCCCGCCCCCGACCGTTGTCAACAGTTTCGAGTTGCGGGTTTCGAGTTTCGAGTTCG
>DASZKF010000334.1:0-7666 GCA_035947355.1 Pyrinomonadaceae bacterium
CGGGTTTCGAGTTCTGTCTTTAACCCGGAACCCGGGACCCGGAACCCGAAACTTTCTTCAATCCGCAGCCGGTTGAAGTGGTAGGCGAGTGCGTTGGCGAGCGTGCCGGTTTTGACGGCGCGCGTCGGGTGGGCGAGCATGCCGGCGGGCTTGTCCACGACGGCGAGGTGCGCGTCCTCGTAGACGACGGAGAGCGGGAGCGGCTCGGGCGTCATCGCGTTCGGCCCGCCGCCGCCCGCGGCGAGCGTCACCACGTCGCCCGCCCTAAGCCTCCAGCCAGCGTGCGCCGCCGCGCCGTTCACCTCGCACGCGCCCGCGGCGAGCAGCCCCGCGATGCGCATGCGGCTCAGCCTCGCTAAGCGCCCGGCTAAAAACTCGTCGAGCCTCTGCCCCGCTGATTCTTCGCCGACGACAAAACGGTCAGACATAAAAGCGAGTAGACAGTAGTCAGTAGTCAGTAGTCAGTAGGAAGACAGTCGCTCATGAACCGTCCGTGTACCAGCGTTAGGAGACTTAATGCGGAGCCTACTGACTACTGTCTACTGTCTACTTCCTCTTTCTCAGTTCCTGAAATTCTGCGTCACCATCAGGCCGCGGAGGCCGCCGTCCATGATTCCGATGCCGACGCGGCCGAACTCGGGGCGGAGGATGTTGGCGCGGTGGCCGGGCGAGTTCATCAGGCCGTTGTGGGCGATGGTGAGCGTCGGGGCGAGCGCGAGGTTCTCGCCGGCGGTGCGGAACGTGACGCCCTCGGCCTGTATGCGGTCGAAGGGGCTGCGGCCCTCGGGCGTGTAGTGCGAGAAGTAGCCGCGGGCGAACATGTCGGCCGAGTGAGCGCGGGCCACCGGCAGGAGTTCCGCGTCGAAGGCCAGCGGCTTGAGGCCGGCGGCGGCCCGCTCGCGGTTGACCATCTCGAGCATCTGCGCCTCGAGCTCCGGCCGCGGCGTCGTCCGCCCGACCGTGTAGGGCAGCTCGACGCGCTCGTCCGACTCGGGCCGGATCAGCAGGCGGTTGAGCGTCTGGCGGACGGCCTCGTGGAAGATGGGGACGAGGCGGGCTTCGAGCTGTTCGGTGTAGACGGCGAGGCGGTTCGCCAGCGCGCTCTCGCGCGCCGACTCGCGCGGCCCCTCCGGCAGAGGCATCGCCAGCAGCAGCGCCGAGAGGACGGCCGCGAGGATCAGCCCGCTCGCGAGTCCGGGCAAAAGCCCGAGCGCGCGGTTGAGCGGCCGCTCGTGCGCCCGCGGCGACATGCGCGAGAGGAGCGCGGCCCCCGCCAGGTGTATCAGGACGCCGACGACGAACGCCACCAGCAGGAAGGCGACGGGCATGTCCCAGGCGTCCGACCAGAAGTCCACGCGCGGCCCCAGCCAGCGCGCCACCGGCTGGTAAAAACGTACCGCCGCCAGGAGGCTCCCGGCCCAGCGCACGAGGTCGAGCAGCCCCGCGACGAAGCCCCGGTGCCAGCCGTTCCAGACGCTCAGCGCGACGACCAGGACGAGCAGGATGTCAACGAAGGTCACGTTCATCGTGGTACTGAGAAGCCGGCTCGGCCGCCCGCGTTCGCTCGCGGCCTGAAAGGGCGTAAGGCGATGGTGAATTGCTGTCGGGCGTCACGGGAGGCAGGGTATAACACAGAGGGCACAGAGGCCGCACACAGAGGTCACAGAGAAGAAGAATGGTTTTCTCTGCGCCCTCTGTGTCCTCCGTGCCCTCTGTGTTGAAACGACCGTGCGCTACACCCGACGGCAACTCACTCTGAACCGCGCGCCTCAACCTTCGGCCGGCAGGCCCGAGGCCGAGGGCCACGCGCCGACGTTCGTCGAACCGTTAGCGCCGCGGCGTCCGTCGTGCCCGTCGTGTCGGCCGTTGGTGTGCCGCGGCCGCCAGAGGGCGGCGAGGGCGAGGCCGGCGCCGAAGACGAGCGCCCCGGTGACGAGCGGGTGGAGCGAAGCCTTCGTGTAGAGGCTCGACTCGGAGACGTAACGGGGGCGGCCGCTGCGCTCGCGCAGCTCGCCGGAGGCGCGGTAGAGGCCGTGGTCGTCGGGGTGGCGCGGCGGCGCGTCCATCTGCTGCGCGGAGATGAAGAAGGTCTCCAGGATTTTGTCGCCGAGGCGCGGCATGTACTTGTCCATCACCGAGAGCGCCTTGGCGCTGCCGCCGGCGAAGACGTCGCGCTCGGGGTGCTCGGCGCAGTGGAGGATGGCCTCGGCCACCACTTCGGGCGCGTAGACGGGCGGCGGCAGCGCCGTCTCCCTCTCCATCAGGTTCTTCGCGTGCTCGACGTAAGGCGTGTCAATCGTCGCCGGCTTGACGAGCGTCACCGAGACGGGCGCGCCCTCGGCTTCCAGCTCCATCCGCAGCGCGTCGGTGAAGCCCTTGACGGCGTGCTTCGAGGCGCTGTAGACGCCCTGGACGGGGATGGCGCGGTCGCCGACCGTGCTGCCGACGTTGATGATCGCGCCCCCGTGGCGGCGGAGGTGGATGGCGGCGACCTGCGAGCCGTAGACCACGCCCCAGAAGTTGGTGTCGAAGAGGCGGCGCATGTCCTCGGTCGAGTGGTCGAGGATGCGGCCGTAGATCGAGACGCCCGCGTTGTTGACCCACGTGTCGAAGCCGCCGAAGCGCTCATGCGCCGTCTTGGCGATGTTCCAGACGTCTTCCTCCCGGCCCACGTCGGCGACGACGTACTCGGCCTCGCCGCCCGCGGCCCTGATCTCCTCGACCAGTTGCCGGAGCGCCTCCTCGGCGCGGGCCGCGACGACGAGCCGCGCCCCGCGCCTGGCCGCCATCCGCGCCGTCACCAGCCCGATGCCCGAAGACGCGCCGGTGATGACGACGACCTGCTCGCTCAACTTCTTCAGCTTCACGTTCATCTCCACTCCCCCCTCGTCCGTGTCGTGGTGAAATCTTCAGCGCGGGTAGCGCGCGCGGCGGTGCTCGACCATGAGGCAGCGATCCTGCACGACCTTGATGCCGGCGCGCGCGAGCCGCTCGGCCGCCGCGTCGTTGCGGATGCCCGACTGGAACCAGACGGCGCGGGGCCGCGCGGCGAGGATGTCTTCGACGTGCGGGGGGATGTCGCCGGGCCGGCGGAAGACGTTGACGAGGTCTATCTCGCCCGGCACCTCCGAGAGCTTGCGGTAGACCTTGCGGCCGAGGATGTGCGTCGCCTCCGGGTAGTAGACGGGGACGGGGATCACCTCGAAGCCGGCCGAGGCCATGTACTGCGGGACGTAGAAGGCGGGCTGGTAGGCCTGCGCCTCGGTCTTCATCCCGAGCACGGCGATGCGGCGCGTCCTGGCGAGCAGCTCGGCGACGCCCCGGTCGTCATCAATCAGGTTCCCGCGCCAGTCGTCGCCGCCCCCCGGCCGCGCCTCCTCTTCCAACATCACAGCCATCACGACACCTCCCGCCGTTGTCCAGTTAGCGGACGTGCGCGCCGCGCATCCGTACGCCCCGGCCGCGCCCCCCGCCGTTTTCCGCACATTTTACGTCAGAACAAATGTCAGACAGCAACCGCGGTGCCAAATAAATGATGAATGCGGAATGATGAATGTTGAATGTGACGCGCGTTGACCGGCATTATTCAAGCTGCCTTTAATTCATCATTCATCATTCCGCATTCATCATTAACGCAAAGCGGGGGCGGTGACTCTTCGGTCACGCGCCCCCGGCGTCGGTCGTGTGTGCGGCCGGCCCGTTAGTAGTTGTACGGGTCGTAGTAGCCGCCGTAGTTGTAGCCGGTGTTGCCGTAGTAGCCGTCGCGGTAGCCGTTCTGGAACGCCTGGCGGAAGTAGGACTGGTAGAGTGAGCGGTCGCCGAGGCGCGAGCTGTAGTCCTTGTCGGCCTCGCGGTAGTCGCCCTCGTCAGAGAAGTTGAAGCGGTCGCCGCTCTCGCGATCCTTGCGCCCCTCCTTCATGCCCTCGTTGTAGCCGGCGTTCAGGGCCGTCTGCCGCAGGTCGAACGACCCGCCGTGGTAGCCGTAGCCGTCGCGGGTCTGGTAGCCGTCGTTGCGGTAGTAACCGTCGTTACGGTAGTAGCCGTCGTTACGGTAGCCGTAGTTTTCGTAGCCGTATTCGCGCTGCGCGCGGCGCTGTGCGCGGCGCTGCTGCCGCTCGTATTCGCGCTGGCGGCGGCGCTGCTCGCGCTCGTACTCGCGCTGCTGGCGGCGGTAACTGTCGTTGCGCCACTGCGCCTGGGCCTCCGTGCCCAGCGCGACGCCGATGCCGAAGAGTAAGGAGAGAGATAGGACGGCGTTCGCGATTTTGCCTTTCAGATGAAATGTTCTCATGTCCCTGACCTCCTGCCTCTTTGAGTTACAACTCGCATGCCGCGCGGGCCTTCGTCGTAATCCGCCGCCCGAGAGCCACTTACGAGGCCGCCCCGCGCGGCCGGCGTGTCGGGTTACGCGACAGCTAACGCTACACTTGAAGCGATACGGCACAAGGACGCCGGCCACGCCCGCGGGCCGGCGGCCGCGCGGCCCGTCACCGGCCCCCGGCCGTTCGTCACCGAATCCCGCATTTCGTCACAAATCCTTGCGGGCGGGCGCGCTTTGAAACTATACTTCCCGGCTTTTCGCGCACGGCGGCCCGTGGCCTCGCGGCGGGCGCCCACGTAATAACGAAACTCCCTGTAGCAGACCGAGGGGCCGCCCCCAGGGCCCGGAAGGATGATGAGCGTATGAAGAGACGCGACTTCATGGTGAAAGGCTCGCTCGCCTTGGCGGCCGTCGCCACCAGCGACGCGTGGCTCGGCCGCGTCGTGGCCGGCGAAGAGTTAAGGAACCTGCCGATCCTCGACACCTACTTCCGGGTCGGCAAGGAGGAGCTGAGCCGCCTGCTCGGCGCGGCGCTCGCGAAGGGCGCGGACTTCGCCGACCTCTTTTTCGAGTACCGCATCAACTCGAACCTCTCGTTCGAGGAGGATCAGGTCAAGTCGGCCCGGCGCGGCATCGTCTCCGGCGTCGGCATCCGGGCGATTAAGGGCGACCAGGTCGGCTACGCCTTCTCCGAAGACCTCTCGATGGCGAAGATGTTAGAGGCCGCCGCGGCCGCCGCCGCCATCGCCGGCGACCGCACGGCCCGCGTCAGGTCGCTCGGCGTCTCGGAGCTTCGGCCGAAGAACCTCTACCCGGTCGCAGACCCCGTGACCTCGGCCGACCTCACGAAGAAGCTGGCGCTCATCAAGGAGGCCAACGAGGCGGCGAAGTCTTACAGCCCGAAGATCGTCCGCACGCAGGTCTTCTTCGCCGACGAGGTCAAGTACCTGGCCTACGCCAACAGCGAGGGGCGCTTCTGGCAGGACATGCAGCCGGTCTTCACCTTCACCGCGCAGTGCATCGCCGAGGAGGGCAAGGTGCGCCAGCAGGCGTACGAGATCGGCGGCGGCCGCATCGGCCTCGAATACTTCAACAAGAAGCGCGCGGCCGCCGACCTCGGCCGGGGCGCGGCCAGGCTCGCCGTCCTCAACCTCGGGGCGCAGGAGGTCGAGGCCGGGCCGCAGACCGTGGTGCTCGGCCCCGGCGACTCGGCCGTCCTCCTGCACGAGGCGGTCGGCCACGGCCTCGAAGCCGACTTCAACTGGAAGAAGCTCTCGAACTACTCGAACCGCGTCGGCCAGAAGGTCGCCTCCGACCTCTGCACCGTCATAGACGAGGGGCTGTTCGAGAACATGCGCGGGACGATCAACGTGGACGACGAGGGCAACCTCCCGACGGCGACGACGCTCATCGAGGCGGGGACGCTGCGCGGCTACATGTGCGACCGCATCAGCGCCAAGCAGCTCGGCGTCAAGCCGACGGGCAACGGCCGGCGCGAGGCTTACAACTACGCGCCGATGGCCCGCATGACGAACACCTACATGCTGCCCGGCAAGTCAGACCCCGAGGAGATCATCCGCTCGGTCAAGCGCGGCATCTACGCCAAGCGCTTCGCCGGCGGGCAGGTCGACATCACCAAAGGCGACTTCACCTTCACCGTCCTGGAGAGCTACCGCATCGAGGACGGGAAGCTCACCGCCCCGCTCAAGGACGTGACGCTGATCGGCAACGGCCCCGACGTGATGACGAAGGTCACGATGGTCGGCAACGATCTGAAGTTCGCCGACGGCGGCTGGACGTGCGGCAAGAACGGCCAGTCGGTGCCGGTCGGGATGGGCATCCCGACCGTCAAGGTCAGCGAGATCACCGTCGGCGGCACGAAGGTCAGACAGGGCTAGGGCGGGCGACGAAGGGAGGAGAACCGAAGATGGACTACCGCAATCTCGCCACCGAACTCGTCGCCGCCGTGCGCAGGCAGGGCGTGGACGCCTGCGACGTGATGGTCGTAGACAGCAGTGAGTTCAACACCGACGTGCGGCTCGGCCGCGTCGAGAAGCTCGAACAGAACATCTCGAAGGGGCTGGGCCTGCGCATCATCAAGGACGGCGCGACCGCGCTGACCTACACCACGGACTTCACGGACAAGTCCGTGAAGTCTTTAGTCCGCGACACGCTCGACATCGTCCGCGTGTCGAACGCCGACCCCTACAACGGCCTCGCGCCGAAAGAGCACCTCGGCGTCTACGCGGGCCGCCTCGACCTCTACGACGAGTCGCTGGCGCGCATCTCGCCCGAGAAGAAGATAGAGATGGCGCGCGAGATGGAAGAGGCCGGGATGAGGTTCGACAAGCGGGTCACGAACACCGAGGGGTCGAACTGGTACGACGCGACCCGCCAGTTCACGCTCGCCAACTCGGACGGCTTCACGGGGCAGTACCGGACGACCGTCGCCAGCCTCTCGATCTCGCTCCTGGCCGAGCAGGACGGCGTCAAGCAGACCGACTACTGGTACTCTTTCAACCGCTTCGTCAACCGCCTCGCCTCGCCGAAGGAGATCGGCGAGGAGGCGGCCCGGCGGGTCGTCGCCAAGCTCGGCGGGCGCAAGCCGAAGTCGCAGAAGGTGCCGGTCGTCGTAGACCCTTTGGTCGCGCGCGGCCTCGTCTCGATGCTCTTTAACGCCGCCTCGGGGCGGGCCGTCTACCGCAAGTCTTCGTTCCTCGTAGACCGCGTCGGGCAGGAGGTCGCCTCGCCGCTCGTCACCGTCATAGACGACGCCGTCATCCCCGACGGCCCGGCCTCGCGCCCCTTCGACGCCGAGGGCGTCCGCTCGGCCCCGATGACGCTCGTCGAGCGCGGCGTGCTCAAGTCCTACGTCTGCGACGCCTACTCGGCGCGGCGGCTGAACCTGAAGCCGACGGGCCACGCCGCGCGCAGCTACCAGTCGCTGCCGGGCGTCGGCTCGACGAACCTCTACCTGAAGGCCGGCGCGAGCGACCCGAAGGAGATCGTCAAGAGCGTCAAGAACGGCCTCTACCTGAACGCCATGTTCGGGCAGGGCGTCAACCTCGTGACGGGCGACATCTCGCGCGGGGCCGCCGGCTTCTGGGTCGAGAACGGCGAGCTGACCTACCCCGTGCAGGAGATGACGCTCGCCGGCAACGCCCTCGACCTCCTCAAGAACATCACCGCGGTCGGCAACGACCTCAGCTTCCGCTTCGGCGGCGCCGCAGCCCCGACCCTCCTCATCTCCGAGATGACCGTCGGCGGCGCGTAGAAGTTTCGGGTTTCGGGTTTCGAGTTTCGAGTTCGGGACAGAAACGTTGAGCGGCGGCGGGCGCGTTGGGC
>DASZKF010000335.1:0-10996 GCA_035947355.1 Pyrinomonadaceae bacterium
ACCTCGGCCGCGCGCGCGGCCGCGGTGAGGGAGGGCGTCGGGCGGCTCGGGGTCGGCGAGGGCGCGCGCGTCGAGGTGAGGCTGCGCGACCGGCGGAAGCTGAAGGGTTACGTGAGCGAGGCGGGCGCCGAACACTTCGTCGTGCGCGACTCGCGGGGCGCGGCGACGGTCGTCGCCTACCCGGACGTGGCGCAGGTCAAAGGCCAGAACCTTTCGACCGGAACGAAGGTCGCCATCGGCGCCGGTATAGCGGCAACGGCCGTCATCCTCTTCATCCTGTGGGCCAGCCAGTTCGAGTAAGCGGCCCGCCGGGGAAGCGTCCGCCCGCGGCCCGCGCGGCGGGCGGACGCGCTTTTCTCTCGCGCCGGGGCGAGCGGCTCGCGCGGGATTCCAACCCCTCGTCCGTTAATCCAGCGGGGCGGAATGTTTCTGCCCGCCGCGCCGCGCCGCGCTTGTTTTTGCGCCGCGCAGTTTGAGATGATGTGGGCGCGATGTTGGATTTTGTGAAAGAGGGCGACGGGCGGCGGCAGCGTCTGGTGCGGCTCGCCTTCATCTGGGCGGCGTGGACGGTCGTCGGCCTGTTCTTCGCCAGCCAGATTTACTTCTACTTCTCGCGCACCGAGCGGCCGCTGACCGTCACGCGCTCGCTCGCCTGGCAGCTCATCGCCGTCTACCTGTACGCGGCGGCCACCCCGCTCGTGCTCTGGCTCGCGCGGCGCTTCCCGCTCGAACGCTTCAACTGGCGGCGCAACCTGGTCGTGCACGCCCTCGCCGGGCTGGCGGTCTCGGCCGCGTGGGGCCTCGGCCACATCGCGCTCGACGCCTGGTTCGCGCAGAACTTCGCGCGCCTCACCGCGACCAACGTCCTCCGGCTCGTCTTCTTCTTCCTCGACAAAGAGCTGCTGGTCTACTGGCTGCTCGTGCTGGCGAGCCACGCCTCGAACTACTACCAGCGCTACCGCGAGGGGGAGCTGCGCGCCTCGCAGGCGCAGCTCCAGGCGCTGAAGATGCAGCTCCACCCGCACTTCCTCTTCAACGCCCTGCACTCGGTCTCGGCCCTCGTCCACAAGGACCCGGACGCGGCCGACAAGATGATCGCGCGGCTCGGAGACTTCCTCCGGCTCACGCTCGACACGGCCGCCACGCAGGAGGTGCCGCTCCGGCAGGAGTTGAACTTCCTCAACTGCTACCTCGAAATCGAGCGCATACGCTTCAACGACCGGCTGACGACGCGGCTCCACGTAGACCCGCAGACGCTGGGCTGCCGCGTCCCGAACCTCATCCTCCAGCCCATCGTCGAGAACGCCATCCGCCACGGCGTCGCGGTGCGCTCCGCGCCCGGCCACGTCGAGGTGCGGGCCGAGCGGCGCGGGCAGGTGCTGCGCCTCCAGGTGCGCGACAACGGGCCGGGGCTGCCGGCGGAGCCTCCGGCGCGCAAGAAGCCGGACGGCGGCGTCGGCCTCTCGAACACCCGCGCCCGCCTCGCGCAGCTCTACGGCACGGCCTACCGCTTCGAGATGGAGAACGCGCCCGAAGGCGGGATGCTCGTCACCCTCGAAATCCCCTTCCAGACCCTCGAAGAGAAGCCCGACGCCGCCAGCCCCGCCCGCGTCGTCGGCCGCGAACCGCTCTTCAGCAAATAAATAAGTTTCAGGTTCCAAGTTCAAAGTTCAAAGTTAAAGACGGGTGGCTTTAACTTGGAACTTTGAACTTGGAACTTGAAACTTAAGAGCGGCGCGCGTGCGGTTTCGCGCCCGTTTTGTTATAAAACAGAGGTCGGAGTTTAGAGGTTAGAGGTCAGTAAGGACTTGTCTTTAACTGACCTCTGGCCTCTGACCTCTGACCTCTGACTCATGAACCCCGAGCGCATCAGAAACTTCTCGATCATCGCGCACATCGACCACGGCAAATCCACCCTGGCCGACCGCCTGCTCGAACTCACCGGCGCCCTGTCGGAGCGCGAGATGGAGGCGCAGGTCTTAGACAACATGGAGCTGGAGCGCGAGCGCGGCATCACCATCAAGGCGCACGCCGTCCGCCTCGACTACCGCGCCCGCGACGGCCGCGCTTACGTCCTCAACCTCATAGACACGCCCGGCCACGTGGACTTCTCCTACGAGGTCTCGCGGAGCTTGTCGGCCTGCGAGGGCGCGCTCCTGATCGTTGACGCCTCGCAGGGCGTCGAGGCGCAGACCTTAGCCAACACCTACCTCGCCATTGACAACAACCTTGAGATGATCCCCGTCATCAACAAGATAGACTTGCCGGGGGCCGAGCCGGACAAGGCGCTCGAACAAATCGAGTACGTCATCGGCTTAGGCACCGGCAACGCCGTCCTCGCCTCGGCCAAGACGGGCCTCGGCGTCCCCGACATCCTCGAAGCCGTCGTCCGCGACATCCCCGCGCCGAAGGGCGACCCCGAAGCGCCGCTGAAGGCGCTCATCTTCGACTCGTGGTACGACTCCTACCGCGGCGTCATCGTCCTCTTCCGCATCATTGACGGTTCCATCAAGCCCGGCATGAAGATCCGCTTCTTCAACACGGGCCGCGACTATCAGGTCGAGACTCTGGGCGTGAATCGCCCGCGCCCGACGCCGATTGACCGCCTCGGAGTCGGCGAGGTCGGGTTCCTGACGGCCTCGATCAAGACGGTCGCCGACGTGCAGATCGGCGACACCATCACCGAGGCCGCGCGGCCCACCCGCCAGCCCTTCCCCGGCTTCCAGGAGATCAAGCCGATGGTCTTCGCCGGCCTCTACCCGGTCGAGGCCAACCAGTACGAGGAGCTGCGGGACGCCTTAGACAAGCTGCGCCTGAACGACGCCTCTTTCTTCTACGAGCCGGAGTCCTCGGCCGCGCTCGGCTTCGGCTTCCGCTGCGGCTTCCTCGGCCTGCTCCACATGGAGATCGTGCAGGAGCGCCTGGAGCGCGAGTTCAACCTGGATTTAATCACGACCGCGCCGGGCGTCCGCTACCGCGTGACGACCACGGACGGCGAGGTGGTCGAGGTGGACTCGCCCGCGAAGATGCCCGACGCGGTGCGCATCGCCAGGGTCGAGGAGCCGGTCATCGAGGCGACCATCCTCACCTCGGACGACTACCTCGGCGGCATCCTGCCGCTCCTGGAAGAGAAGCGCGGCGTGCAGAAGAAGTTCGAGTACATCGCCGAGAAGCGCGTGATGCTCGTCTACGAGCTGCCCCTGAACGAGATCGTCCTGGACTTCTACGACCGGCTCAAGTCGGTCTCGCGCGGCTACGCGTCGCTCGACTACCACTTCGCCGGCTACTGGGAGAGCGACCTCGTCAAGCTCGACCTGATGGTGGCGGGCGAGCCGGTGGACGCGCTCTCGATCATCGTCCACCGGGCGGCCTCGCAGGCGCGGGGCCGCGCGCTCGCCGAGAAGATGCGCCAGCTCATCCCGCGCCAACTCTTCGAGGTTCCGATCCAGGCCGCCATCGGCAACAAGGTCATCGCCCGCGAGACTGTCAAGGCGCTCGGCAAGAACGTCCTCGCCAAGTGCTACGGCGGCGACATCACGCGCAAGCGCAAGCTCCTCGAAAAACAGAAGGAGGGCAAGAAGCGCATGAAGCGCGTCGGCCGCGTCGAAATCCCCCAGGAAGCCTTCCTCGCCGTCCTGAAGGTCAACGAGTGACGCCTGAACGTCCCGCGCCCCACCTCGCGCCGGGAGCAAGCAATGGTAAACTGGCGACGTTTCACGCCAGCCGACTTCGAGTATGATTTTGATAACGATAAGCTGGCCGCCCACCGTATCACCTTCGAGGAGGCGGTGGAGTGCTTTTACTCGGATTTCCAGGTGCGCCGTAACAAATCCTTCCGCGACCGCTTTCAACTACTGGGCCGCACCGCCGGCGGCCGCCGCCTGAAAATCATCTTCCAACTGAAGCCCGGCAGCGTCGTGAGAATCATTACGGGGTGGGAGCTATGAGCGGTAAGAAGCGGACTCTCTCGGAAGAAGAGATTGACGAAATCGTGACGGCGCAGGCCGACGACGACGCGGCCTGGGGCAATCCGGTTCATGTCCGGCGTTCCGGCGTCGCCGCGGTGCTGGCGTTCGAGGGCAAAGAGTTCTCGCGCCTTCCCGTCAGCAGCGACCCGGAAATCTTGGGGGGCGCGCCGGTGTTCCGCGGCACGCGAGTCCCGGTCGCCGCGCTGCTCGACAACCTCGCGGCGGGCTGCACGGTGGACGAATTCCTCGACAACTTCCCGACCGTGACGCGCGAGCAGGTGATCAAGGTGTTGGAATTTTTCCGGGACGCGGTCGCCCGACTCGGGCGAGCCGCGTAGTCAACACGCGGTCCGTCTGATCTGGTTTCGGCAGACATCTTCTTCGTAGCCTTCAAGGTTAGCTGTAATCCCAAAACAGGAGAGTGCGAGATGAAGTTTCCCCTGAGCTTGCTTGCGTTGCTCTTCTCATGCGGGCTGGCGGCCGCGCAGCACCACGCGCCGGCGGCCGCTGAGCCGCCGCCCGTCCGCCTCCTCGACGGCCTCGGCGAGTTTCACCTGCCGGTCACGACTTCCGTGCCCGAGGCGCAGAAGTTCTTCGACCAGGGGATGATCCTCGTCTACGGCTTCAACCACAACGAGGCCGCGCGCGCCTTCCGCCGCGCCGCCGAGTTAGACCCGAAGATGGCGATGGCCTACTGGGGCCTGGCCCTCGCGCTGGGGCCGAACTACAACCAGACGACGATCCCGCCCGAACGGATGAAGGCCGCGCACGAGGCCGTGCAGAGAGGTCTCGCGCTCGCCGCCGGAGGCCCGCCGCACGAGCGCGCCTACCTCGAAGCGCTCTCGAAAAGGTTCTCCCTCGACCCGGCCGCCGACCAGAAGAAGCTCTGGGCCGACTACCGCGACGCGATGGCCGAACTCTCGCGCCGCTACCCGGACGACGCCGAGGCCGCGACGCTCTGGGCCGACGCCGCCATGATCATGAACGCGTGGCGGCTCTTCGACCACGCCGGCAAACCCGCCGCCGGCACCGAGGAGGTCATCGCCGCGCTCGAAGCGGTGCTGCGCCGCGCGCCCGAGCACATCGGCGCGCACCACCTCTACATCCACGCCGTCGAGGCGTCGCCGACGCCCGAGCGCGGCCTGCTCAGCGCCGACCGCCTCGCCGCCCTCTCGCCCGCGGCCGGCCACCTCGTCCACATGCCCGCGCACATCTACATGCGCACCGGCGACTACAAGCGCGCCGCCGACAGCAACGAGTGGGCCGCCAAAGCCGACCAGGAGTACATAGACCGCGGCGGCCTGCGCGGCATCTACACGGCCGCCTACTACAGCCACAACCTCCACTTCCTCGCCGCCGCGCACAGCATGCAGGGCAACTACGCCGAGGCCATGAAGGCCGCGCGCCGCCTCGAAGCCAACGTCTCGCCCTACCTCAAGGAGATGCCCTTCTTCGAGAGCTTCCTGCCGACCGGCACTCTCATCGCCGCGCGCTTCGGCCGCTGGGACGACGTTTTGAAGACGCCGGAGCCGCCGGCCTCGACGCCCATCACGAACGCCCTCTGGCACTGGGCGCGGGGGATGGCGCTGGCGGGGACGGGCAAGACCGCCGAGGCCGAAGCGGCGCTCAAGACGTTCCTCTCGAAGTCGCAGGCCATCCCCGCAGACGCCGGCTACGGCCAGAACACCGCGCGCGCCGTCCTCAAGATCGGCGAGCACTTCCTGAACGCGCGGCTCGCCTCGGTGCGCGGCGACCGCCGTACTGCTATCGAAGAACTGCGGGCGGCCGTCGCCGCCGAGGACGCCCTGGCCTACGACGAGCCGCCCGGCTGGTATCACCCGCTCTCGCGCGAATCGCTCGGCGGCGCGCTCCTGCTCGACCGCCAGTACGCCGCGGCCGAGGCGGTCTTCCGCGAAGACCTCCGCCGCAACCGCCGCAACGGCCGCTCGCTCTTCGGCCTCGCCGAGAGCCTGAAGGCGCAGGGCAAAACGCGCGAGGCCGAACTCGTCGGCCGCGAGTTCGAGCGCGCCTGGAAGAACGCCGACACTAAGCTCCGCGTCGAAGACTTATAAAGCCGGGCTGGAAGCCTCCTCGCTCCCCAAACCTGACCACACCCGAACGAAGGAGAAACGGACATGGAGCCTTTCCTCGGACAGATCATGATGGTGCCCTACAACTTCGCCCCGCATGGCTGGGCCTTCTGCGACGGCCAGATCATGCCCATTGACCAGAACACGGCCCTCTTCGCGCTCATCGGCACGGTGTTTGGCGGCGACGGCCGGACGACCTTCGCCCTGCCCGACCTGCGCGGCCGGGTGCCCGTCCACGTCGGCGGGAGCCAGGGGCCGGGCGTCTCTTCGTACCAGCTCGGCGAGATGGGCGGCCAGGAGCAGGTGCTGATAGAGCCGAGGCAGATCGGGGCCGACATCAAGGCCACGCAGGCCCTCCCCGACGGGAAAGACCTCTTCCTCCTGAACGCCGGCGCGGTGGGGCCCCAGCCGGTCGACATCCGGCAGCCCTACGTGGCGATCAACTTCATCATCGCGCTACAAGGAGTATTCCCCAGCCGCGTGTAAGGAGAATTTTCGGTTTGCGATTTTTAGATTTTTGACTGGCGGTTTGTTAAAGTTGCCGGGCGGGGCGCGGGTCTCACGGCTTAACAAAATCGCAAATCGGCAATCGCAAATCGAAGATTCACCTTATGCACGTCACGCGGGTCGAGCTGGAAAACATCAAGTCCTACGGCGAGGGCGAGCGGCGCGGCGACTTCTCGTTCGAGCGCGGGACGACCGCCATCGTCGGCCCCAACGGCGCGGGCAAGACGACCATCCTGGAGGGCGTCGCCTGGGCGCTCTTCGACGTGCTCGACTACAGCAAGGAGGACTTCCTCCGCCGCGGCGCCAAACGAGGCTCCGTGCGCGTCACCTTCCAGAGCGACCTCGACGAGCGGCTCTACACCGTCTACCGCGACACCGGCACCGGCTACTACGTCTACGACCCGGAACTCCGCGTCAAGCTCCAGCAGGGCAAGGCCGACGTGCGCAAGTGGCTCGACCAGCACCTCGGCGTCGAGCCGGGCACCGACCTCAAGGCCCTCTTCCGCTCCGCCATCGGCGTCCCGCAGGGGCTCTTCACGACCGACTTCCTGCAAACCCCGACCGACCGCAAGAAGGCTTTCGACCGCCTGCTCAAGGTCGAGGAGTACCGCGAGTCGGCCGAGCGCCTGCGCGACACCACCGGCCTCATCAACGAGCGCATCGCCGAGGCCCGCGGCCGCATCAGCGGGGCCGAGGCGCAGCTCGCGCGCCACGAGGAACTCGCGGCCGAGCACGCCGCGGCCCGCGGGCGCGCCGAGGAGTTGGGCGCGCAGCTCGCGCTCCTACTCGATGAGGCCGCCGCGCGCGAGCGCGTCGTCGCCGGGCTGGACGAGTCGGAGCGCCGCGCCGGGGAAGCCCGCGCGCGGGCCGAGCGCGCCGAGGTCGAGCGCGAGGCGGCCGAGCGCCGCCTGCGCGAGATGCAAAGCGACCTCGCGTCCGCGCGCCACGCCGCCGAACGCCAGCGCGCCACCGAGGAAGACTACCGCGCCTACGTCGCCGCCGAGGCGGCGCTGCGCGCGCTCGAAGGCGTCCGCCAGGAGCGCGACCGCCTGCGCGGCGAGGCGGCGGCCGTCTCGCGCCTCCTCGCGGAAGCATCGGCCGACGCGCGCCGCCTCGGCGACGCCCTCGCGCGCGCCGCCGAGGCCCGCGCCTCGCTCGACGCCGTCGAGGAAGAGGTCGCCGCGCAGGACGAGCTGGAGCGCGAGCGCGAGCGGCTGCGCGACCTTCTCGCACGCGCCCGCGCCGCGCGCGACCGCCTCGCCGGCCTCGACCGCGAGCTTGACCTCCTGCGCAAGCAGCACGCCGACACCTCGAAGCGCGTGCGCGCGGCCGAGGGCTTCGCCGGCGCGCAGGAGCGGGCCGACCGCCTGGAGAGCGAGCGGCTCGGCGTCGAGACTCGTCTGAGCCGCGTCGAGCGCGCGCTCGCCGAGCGCAAGCAGCTCGCGGCCCGCCGCCGCGAGGCCGCGCGCGACCTCGAACGCCTGCGCCGCAGCGTCACCGCCCTGGAGCGCGAGGGGCGCGAGTACGAGCAGGCCGCGCGCTCGGCCGAGGGGCTGGCCGCGGTCGAGGCGCGCGAGCGCGAGCTGACCGAGCAGGCGGCCCGCCTGCGCGAAGCCATCGCCCGCGACGAGCGCGCCGGCGAGCGTGCGCGCGGCGGCATCTGCCCCATCCTCCATGAGCAGTGCAAGAACCTCGCCGAGGAGGGCCGCACCTTCGAGGATCACTTCGGCGAACAGTTGCGCGCCAACCGCGCGAGCCTCGCCACCGTCGAGCGCGAGCACGCCCGCGCCGCCCGCGAGCTGCGCGCCGCCCGCGACGCCGAGAAGTCGGTCGCGCGCTTCGAGACCACGCGCGCGCGCCTCGCGCACGAGCGCGAGCTGCTCGCCGAGCGCGAGGCCGCCCTCGCCTCGATTGACGAGGAGGCGGCCGCGCACGCCGAAGCCTCCGAGCAGTTGCGCGACGAGCTGCAGGCCGAAATGTCGGGCATAGACATGCTCTGGAAGACGGCGCGCGAAGAGGCCCTGCGCTACGCCGAGCTGGAGCCGCTGCGCGCGCGCCTGCGCGAGATCGAGGCGGAGGGCAAGGCCAAGCGCGACGAGCGGGCCGAGGTCGCGGCCGCGGCCGGGGCCGAAGAGGCTCTGGGCGGGGACGTGGCCGGCGTCGAGCGCCGCCTGCGCGAGCTGGCCGACCCGCGCTCGCGCGCCGCCGCCCTGCGCGCCGAGGCCGCGCGCGAGGCGGAGCTGCGCCGCGAAGAGCTGGCCGCGCGCGAAAGGCTCGAAGACCTCGGCCGGCAGGCCGCCGCCTTCGACGCCGAGCTGAAGAGGTTCGAGACGCTCGACGCCGAGTGGTCGGCCGAGACGGCGCGGCGCGAGCGTTCGGCCGCCGGCTACCGCGAGCACCTCGAATCGGCCTCGCTGGCGGCGACGCTCCCGGCGCGCGAGGCCGAGGCCGAGGCCGCCGGGGAGCGGGCCGACGCCGCACGCCGCGAAGCCGAGGAGGCGCGCGCCGAGCACGAACGCGCCGCGGCCGCCTACGACCGCGAACGGCACGCGAGCGAGCGCGGCGCGCTCGCCGTCGCGCGCGAGACGGCCGCGAAGACCTCGGCGCAGCTCGACGCGGCGCGCGACCGCGAGGAGTCGCTCGCGCTCGAAGTCGCGCGGCTCGAAGAGGTGCGCTCGGCGTGGCAGAAGGAGATACGCGAAATAGACCGCCTGCGCGAGTTGTATGACACGACTGAGTTCATTCGCGAGACGCTGCGCAAAGCCGGGCCGTATGTCACCGAGAGCTACCTCTACAACATCTCCATCGAGGCCAACCACCTCTTCCGCGAGATCACGGGCGAGGGCGGCCGCGCCCTGCGCTGGACGAAGGAGTACGACATCGTCCTCGAAGAGGAGGGCTACGAGCGCTCCTTCGTCAACCTCTCGGGCGGCGAGCAGATGGTCGCGGCCCTCTCGGTCCGCCTCGCGCTCTTAAAGCAGCTCTCCGACATCCGCGTCGCCTTCTTCGACGAGCCGACCGTCAACATGGACGCCGAGCGCCGCGAGCGGCTCGCCCTCCAGATCGGCCAGGTGCGCGACTTCGACCAGCTCTTCGTCATCTCCCACGACGACACCTTCGAGGAGACCGTTGACCACGTCGTCGCCGTCGCCCGCGCCGCCGTCGAGGAAGTAGCATAAGCGAGTAGACAGTAGCCAGTAGCCAGTAGCCAGTAGGCTCCGCGCTGCGACTACTGACGCTGAGGCTCGAACGATTCGCCCGCGACGGTTTTTCTACTGTCTACTGACTACTGTCTACTTCTTTATGAAAGATGTCTTGATTTACTGCGACGGGTCGAGTCTGGGGAACGGGCAGGGGGAGGAGCGGGCGGCGGCCGTGGCGCTGCTGGGTTACAGGGGGACTTGGCGTGCGTTCGGCCTGTTCCTGGGTGAGGCGACGAACCAGCAGGCCGAGATCGCGGCCGCGGCGCTCGGCCTCGAACAGTTGCGCGAGCCGTGCCGCGTGAAGGTGCTGAGCGACTCGCGCTACGTCGTCGAGACGATGTCGGGGCGCTTCCGGCGCAAGGCCAACCAGGAGTGGTGGGCGCGGCTCGACGCGGCGGCCGCGCCGCACCGCGTCCGCTGGGAGTGGCTCAAGGGCCACGCCGGCCACGCCGCGCAGGAGGCCGTCGACCGCGCGGCCCGCAAGATCGCCGCGCTCGGCCGCGCCGACGAGGGCATCCTGAGCGAGACGGCCGCTGCCGCCGCGGCCACCTTGGGCGGCGGGTAGGGCGCATCTCAGCACCGTACTGCCACGCCCGCCGCCGCCCTGCGCTGAGGCCGCGTTCCTGCTAGAATACGGGGCCGAGCACCCGACCCCGGTCAACTTCATGCACGCCCACGCCGCACGCCCACGCCGCACGCGCGCGGGCCGAAGCCTTTTGTGCTTCGCGCTCGCCGTCCTCGCCTGCGCGGCGAACGGCGCGGCGCGGCAGGGGTCTGCGCGCGCGTGGCTTTGGCAGAACCCGCTCCCGCAGGGCAACGCCATCTTCGCCGTGCGCTTCGCCGCCGACAAGCGGACGGGCTGGGCCGTCGGGGCCGACGGCGTCATCTTGCACACGGGCGACGGCGGCTTCCGCTGGGAGGAGCAGCATTCGGGGACGGCCGTGCCGCTCTACGGCCTCTCGGTGCTCGACGCGCGCACCGCCGTCGCCGTCGGCTCGCGCGGGCAGGTCCTGACGACTTCGAACGGCGGCGACCGCTGGGCCGCGCGCGAGACGGGCGTCAAAGACCACCTCTTCAGCGTGGCCTTCGCGCCGGCGGCGAAGGGCACGTCCGGGCAGGACGACGCGGCCGAAGGGTGGGCCGTCGGCAGTTACGGGCAGATCATCAAGACCTCGGACGGCGGCCGCACCTGGTCGGCGCAGAAGTCCGGCACGCGCTCGCACCTCTA
>DASZKF010000336.1:0-20875 GCA_035947355.1 Pyrinomonadaceae bacterium
GGGTTTCGGGTTTCGAGTTAAAGACAAGAAATTGTTTTAACCCGAAACCCGAGACTCGAAACTATTTTCTTCCTGAACTCTTCCGCCGTCAGGCGGTGTTTGAAGGCGTGCGTGCCGTTGATGACGACGACGGGGATGTCCGTGCCGTAGCGGCGTCGGAGGTCGGGGTCGTTGAGGATGTTGACCTCCTCGAATGTGTAAAGGTCTCGGCCGCCGGCCCGCTCGATTTCGCGTTTGGCCTCGTCGCAGAGGTGGCAACCGGGCTTGGTGTAAAAGACGACGTGTGGTTTCTGGCTCAACGTTCGCGCCCTCGATTCAGGCCCGCCCGCGGGCGAGTTCATAGTAAAAAATAAATCTTGCCACATTTCTGTGAAAAGGGTATAAATGGCTCGAAGCCAAGCCATCATCATCGTTATTTTTGGGCGCGGCGCTCTTCATGTCACGCAAAAGCACTTGAATCCAAAGCGCGGCACGCCGGGAGCTTTAAAACTCTCCCTCGCCGGACTCTAGCCAGCCTGCGCCTGGATTGCGGCCCCGACTGTCTGCCCGCCCCGCCGCGCGCGGGGCACCGAAGCCGATTCGTTGAAGGAGGTTCGCGGCGTGGATCCGAAGGACAACCCGAAAGCCCCCGCCGAGGCTGCACCCGACCCGGAGCGCGAGGCCGCGCCCCGACCCTCGATGCAGGAGCTTTTGTCGGCCGCCCGCGGCGAGGTCGTCAAGCGCGACCCGGACGGGGCGAAGACGCCCGTCACCCCCTCGGCCCGCGAGGCTTCGTCGGGGACGGTGGCCGAGGCGACCCCGCCCGGAGACGTGCCGCGCAAGGCGGTGCCGGCCGCGACTCCGGCGGCCGCGCGCGCCGCGGCCACGACCGGCGCGGGCGTGGCCGGCCCGACGCCGACCACCTCGGTCGCCAGGGGCGTCTCGAAGGGCGTGGCCGCGAAGACTCCGGCCGGAACGGTCGTCGAGAGCACGCCCGACCCGCCGATCAACAAGATGCGCCGCCGCGTCGTGTGGGCGGCCGTCGCCGGCTTCATGGGCACCTGGCTCGTGATGTTCTTCCGCTTCTTCATGGCGCGCTCGATCACCGAGCCTTCGAGCATCTTCCGCATCGGCTTCCCCGGCGACTACGCCTTCGGCGTCGACACCAAGTGGCAGCCGCAGTACCGCGTCTGGGTGGTGAGGAACTCCGAGCGGCTGTTCGTCATCAACGCCGTCTGCACGCACCTCGGGTGCACGCCCGACTGGAAGGCGAGCGAGAACAAGTTCAAGTGCCCGTGCCACGGGAGCGGCTACGACAGCGAGGGCGTCAACTTCGAGGGGCCGGCCCCGCGCCCGATGGATCGCGCCTACGTCTCGCTCGACGCCGAGGGCCAGATCGTCGTCAACAAAGACCGCCTCTTCAAGTGGGAGAAGGGCAAGCAGTCCGAGTTCGACAACGAGGGCGCGTACCTGCGGGTCTGAGGAGAAAGTAGACAGTAGACAGTAGTCAGTAGTCAGTAGGCTCCGCGCCACGAATGCTGACGCTGTCACGCGGACGATTCGCAAGCGGCCGTCTTCCTACTGTCTACTGACTACTGTCTACTGACTACTTCTTTCGGAGGGCTGTGATGGAGCCTGAACGTCCGGACGGGAACGGGAGCCAGCAGCGCGGGCTGAAGGCGCGCGGCGTCGGCCTGATCGAGAAGGCGCGGGCGCAGGGCGTGGCGCTCAAGGAGCGGGCCGAGGAGGAGGCGAAGGCCTACAAAGACCCGCAGCAGACGCAGCTCTGGAAGTCCATCTTCCGCGTCTCGCACGACCGCTCCGACCCGCGCAACCGCAGCCTCGCCGTCCTCTCGAACGTCTTCCTCCACCTCCACCCGGCCAAGATCAACCGCGACGCCGTGCGCTACCCCTTCACCTGGGGCATGGGCGGCATCACCTTCTACCTCTTCATCGTCCTGACCTTCACGGGCGTGCTCCTGATGTTCTACTACCACCCGACGAAGGGGCAGGCGTTCTTAGACATCCTCTACCTCGAACACGACGTGCCGTTCGGCAAGCTCCTGCGGAACATGCACCGCTGGGCCGCGCACCTGATGGTGATTACGACGTGGCTGCACATGTTCCGCGTCGTCCTGACCGGCTCCTACAAGCGGCCGCGCGAGTTCAACTGGTGCGTCGGCGTCGTGGTCCTCGTGCTCACCCTGCTCCTGTCGTTCACCGGATACCTCCTGCCCGACGACCAGCTCGGCTTCTGGGCGGTGACGGTGGGGACGAACATGGCGCGGGCCACGCCCGTCCTCGGCAGCGAGGGGCCGTTCGGCCCGCAGCTCGGGATGACGCCTTACAACGACGTGCGCTTCGGGCTCCTGGGCGGCTCGATCGTGGACGCCAACGCGCTGCTGCGCTCCTACATCTGGCACTGCATCGGAATCCCGCTCGTCGCCTCGGTCTTCATGGCCGTACACTTCTGGCGCATCCGCAAGGACGGCGGCATCAGCGGCCCCGCGCCGGTGATGCTCGAGCCGGAGATGAAGGCGGTGAAAAAATAGTTCAAAGTTCCAGGTTCAAAGTTTCAAGTCGAAGACTTCGGCCGGGGCTTGAGCCGTTCAATTCAGACGGGCTTTGAACTTTGAACCTGGAACTTTGAACTTGGAACTTCAAGTCGGAGACTTGAGTTATGGCAATGGCGATTCCCCAGCCGCAGAAGGGCCGCCGGTGGGTGCTGTGGCTCGTCGTGACGCTCGTGGTGGTGGGCGGGCTGGCGCTGCTGGTCGAGGACTGGCGGCAGCTCTGGAAGATCAGCTCCGCGCCCGACAACGTGCCCATCGTCGGGATGCTGCCGCTCGTCGCCTTCTTCACCTGGCTCGGCTTCCGGCAGGCGGGCCGGAACGACGAGCTGATAGACCGGCTCGAATCGGACGCGCAGCTCGCCAAGACGCACCACCGGAAGGTCGAGCCGTGGCGGCCCGGCTGGGCGCGCGAGATACACGTCTGGCCCTACCTGGTGCGCGTCGAGTTCCTCGCGGCCGTCGTCGTCACCATCATCCTCTTCGTCTGGTCCATCACGCTCGACGCGCCGCTCGAAGAGCCGGCCAACCCGAACCTCACGATGAACCCCTCGAAGGCCCCCTGGTACTTCCTCGGCCTCCAGGAGATGCTCGTCTACTTCGACCCCTGGATCGCGGGCGTCGTCATGCCGGGCCTGCTCATCGTCGGGCTGATGGTCTTCCCCTACGTGGACTCGAACCCTTTGGGGAACGGCTACTACACCTGGCGGCAGCGCCGCTTCGCCATCAAGATGTTCATGGCCGGCTTCCTGATGTGGATCATCCTCATCATCATCGGGACGTTCATCCGCGGGCCGGGGTGGATTTGGTTCTGGCCGGGCCAGACCTGGGATCACAACGCCGTCGTCTTCGACCGCAACCGCGACCTCCACGACATCGTCGCCGGGTGGGGGCTGCCGTTCCTGGCCGGCTCGCCCTTCAAGGAGATTTTCGGCGCGCTGGTCGTCGGCGCGATCTTCGTCGCGGGCGGGCTCTTCTTCCACTGGCTGATGCTGCGCCCGCCGCTCCGTTCGCGCTACCTCTTGCGGCCGCGCGAACTCTGGCGGTGGGCGAAGGAGACCGACCCGTTCGAGCGCAAGCTCCTCCAGCGGACGACCCTGCTCCAGTACCTGACGTTCCAGTTCTTCGCCATCTCGGTGCTGTGGCTGTTCCCGGTCAAGCTGCTCTTGCGGCTGCTCTTCACCATCAAGTACATCTGGGTCACCCCGTGGTTCAACGTCTAAGCCCTTTGCCCGAGCGGAGGTGAGAATCAAGTGGCTGAGACTCCTGAGACCGGCATCGTCAAGAAGGGACCCGAGGGGCCGGCCCCCGACCCGATCACGAGCCGCACGCTGAGCGGCGTGATGCTCGTCAGCGCGCTCCTGCTGACGCTCGTGCTCGTCTGGTCGCTCTGGGACGAGGTCTACGCGATGCGCCCCTGGAAGGGCTACCAGCAGTCCTTCGCCAAGCGCTACGAGCGCTACCTCAAGCGGCTCCAGCGGCGCGGCTTCAACTCCGAGCAGGAGGTGCGCGAGAGCGCCGAGTACCAGCGGCTCGACTCCGAGGCGAAGGCCGCCGAGGAGAAGGTCAAGGACCAGGTCGCCGCCATCAACAACCGCGTCAAGGCCATTGACCGCCAGCTCGCCGCCATCACCGACACCTTCCAGGACAAGCGCGGCCGCATCACCGTCAAGAGCTACGAGATCGAGGTCGCCGACCCCGGCGACAAGGAAGACCTCCGCCGCGAGGTCGAGCGGATGCGGGCCGAGACCGTGCCGATCTCTTTCCCGGCCGACGACGGCCGCGTCACGCGCGAGCGCTGGAACTACACGCAAATCGAGCGCAAGTACAACGAGCTGAAGGACGAGAAGGGCCGCCTGCTCGCCGAGAGCGGGGAGCTCATGCGCGAGTCCTCCGACCTGCGCCGCCAGCGCGACGAGTACCTCAAGAACAACGTCACCGACGTGACGGCCGAGCAGGTGCGGCTCCTCCGGAACAAGGTTGACAACTTCGACTTCGGACTCAAGCAGATCAGCATCAACTCGGGCGAGATCGTAGACCGCTGCGAGACCTGCCACCTCGGCATCCGCGAGCCGATCAAGATCACGGCCGCCGACATGATGCCCGCCGGCCGCGGCCGCCGACCCGACAAGCTGGCCCGCGCCTTCGTCAGCCACCCGAGCCGCGAGCTGCTACAGATTCACGACCCCGAAAAGTTCGGCTGCGCGAGCTGCCACTGGGGCAACGGCCGGGCGACCACCTCCGAGACCAAAGGGCACGGACGCCACCGCTTCTGGCTCCACCCGCTCTTCCACAAAGAGAACACCGAGGCCGGCTGCAACCAGTGCCACGCCGGCGACCGCGTCCTCCAGGGCGCACCCGTCCTGACGCGCGGCAAAGACCTCTTCCAGGAGCGCGGCTGCGTCGGCTGCCACCGCTACGAGGGCTTCGACCGCGAGGCCGACGCCCTGGCCGGCGCGCGCCAGCAGATCAAGCAGCTCGAAGACGAGATGGCCGCCAACGAGCGCGAGGTCAAGGTGGCCCGCGCCGAGAGCGCCACGGCCCGCAGCGACGAGGAGGCGCAGCGCCTGCTCGGCCGCGCCGAGAGCCTGACCGTCACCAACAGCCAGATCGAGGCCCGCGTCGCCGAACTCAACACGCAGACGCGCTACCTCATGCAGGATCAGAAGAAGGTCGGGCCGAACCTCAAGGACGTGAAGCTGAAGCTGCGCAAGGAGTGGATACCCGAGTGGCTGCGCGACCCGCAGGCGTTCCGGCCCGGCACGAAGATGCCGACCTTCTGGTACTTGTCGGGCCAGCAGGGTCACGTCGTCCCGCCCGGCCAGCAGGACGAAGAGCGCAAGGCCATCTCGGCCTACCTCTGGCAGTCGGCCTACGAGGGCCGCGTCCCCGAGCAGCCGCGCGGCGACCCCGCGAAGGGCAGGGAGCTGTTCGAGACCCGCGGCTGTCTCGCCTGCCACTCCATCGGCGAGGGCGACCAGAAGGTCGGCGGCGAGTTCGCGGCCAACCTGACGAGGCTCGGGCAGAAGGCCAACTACGACTACATCGTCCGCTGGGTGCACAACCCGCGCGAGCGCTGGGCCCCCTACTGCCCGAAGGAGAAGCGCGACCTCAGCCCCGAGGACTACGCGCGCCACAACCGCCCGTTCGTCTTCGACACGGTCAGGAACTCGCGCTGCCCCAACGACGGGGCCGAGCTGCAGGTGCAGAACATGACCGTGATGCCCAACTTCCGCCTCTCCGACCAGGACGCGCGCGACATCGCCACTTACCTCGTGACGCTCCAGCCCGAGGCCCGCTACCCCGAAGCGCCCTACATGGACGACCCGGCGCTCGCCACTAAAGGGCGCGAGCTGATTAAGACCTACGGCTGCGCCGGCTGCCACGAGATACGCGGCTTCGAGGAGGAGCAGCGCATCGGCAAGGAGTTGACGGCCGAGGGCGCGACGCCCCTGGAGCGCCTCGACTTCGCCCTGCTCACGCACAAGGCCGAACTCGGTCACGACCCCTACGACGACAAGAAGCACGGCCCGCCCTGGTACAACCACAAGGGCTTCTTCGAGCACAAGATCACCGACCCGGCCCTCTACGACAAGGGCAAGGAGAAGGACCCGCGCGACCACCTGCGGATGCCGCAGCCGTACATGACCGAGGAGTGGAAGGACGCACTGACGACCTTCCTGCTGGGGAGCGTCGGCACCGAGGGGCAGAACGTCCCGGTCTCCCTCTTCTACAAGCCGACCGACCAGCAGAAGGCGATCCAGGAAGGCTGGTGGGTGATTAAGAAGTACAACTGCATGGGCTGCCACACCGTGCAGGTCGGCCAGCGCTCGGTGCTCTCGGGCCTGCCCGCCTACCAGCAGGGCGGCGCGCTCGGCCCCGAGCAGCTGCCGCCGGGGCTGACCACCGAGGGCGCGCGCGTAGACCCCGACTGGCTCCTGCGCTTCCTCTCAGACCCTTCGCTGAGCGGCTACGCCGAAGGCGTTGACCTCGGCTCGCCGGCCGCCCGCTCGGCGCGGCGCGGTGACGCGAACCCGCAGCCGCCCGGCGGGCAGAGGCAGGGCGGCACCGGCCCGGTCGTCACGGGGCCGGGCGCGGGCGCGCAGCAGCCCGGCGCGCCGCCGCAGGCGCAGGGCGGGCCGCAGTTGGGGCAACTCCACCCGCAGCCGGGCCGCAACGACAACGGCATCCGGATGTACCTGCGCGCGCGGATGCCGACTTTCAACTTCTCGCCCAACGAGCTGCGCACGCTCGTGCGCTTCTTCCTCGCCGTCTCGGCCCAGCAGGAGCCGTACATCCGCGAGCAGGTCGAGCCGCTCGACCCCGGCGAGATGGCCCTGGCCCGCGCCATCTTCACCTCGACGGCCGCGCCCTGCCTGAAGTGCCACATGACGGGCGACCCCGGACACGACCAGACGGCCACCGCGCCCAACTTCCTCGTCGCCGGAGACCGCCTCAAGGCTGACTGGACGTACCGCTGGCTGCTCGACCCGCAGCGCATCATGCCGGGGACGGCGATGCCTTCGGAGTTGTTCAAGCGCGAGGGCGACCGCTGGGTCTTCAACGGCGCGGAGAACATCCCGGCGGCCGCCAACTACGGCGGCGACCACGCCCGGCTGCTCGTCCGCTACCTGCTGCAACTGACGCCCGAGGAGCAGGCCCGCACGGCGCGCGCGCAGCCCGCGCCCTCGGGCGCGCCGCCCTCGGCCGCAGAACCGGCCCTGCCCGTCGCCTCGCGCGCGCGCCGGCCGCCTTCTTCGGCCCAGCGCCGGCCGGCCGCCGGCGCGAGACGCGGCCGCGTGCAGAGCGCGGGCCGGGGCACTCTGAAGCCAGCGCGGGGCCGGCAGGTCTCGCTCCGGCCAGGGGCCGGGCGCTGGCGGCAGTCGGCGGCCGCCGCGACGCCGCGGCGCAGTTTCTCGCCCTGATGTTTTTCGCGTATCATAAAGGCATCTCGTCAGTCTGAGGAGGTTCCCTAAATGCCATCAAACCGCGCGCGGTTTCTCGTCGCGCTGTTCGCCGCGCTCTGCCTGCTCGCCTTCGCCGCCGCGTGCGGCGACAGCGACGACGACGCGGAGGACGCGGCCGGCGACTCGGCCGAGGAGGCCGAGGTGGCGCTGACGCCCTACCAGCCGAAGGGCAACGAGGGCAGCATCAGCGGCACCGTCAGCTTCTCGGGGCCGGCCCCCGCGCCGAAGCCCATCAGCATGGATCAGGACCCGGTCTGCGCCCAGGCCGGCGCGGGCGCGGTCGCCGAGGACATCGTCGTCAGCGGCGACAAGCTCCAGAACGTCTTCGTCTACATCAAGGAGGGGAAGGTCGGCGACCGGGGCCTGAACGCCTACTCGTTCGCCCCGGCCGCGCAGCCGGCCGTGCTCGACCAGAAGGGCTGCCGCTACGTCCCGCACGTCCTCGGCATCCAGACCAAGCAGACCCTCAACGTCCTGAACAGCGACGCGACCTCGCACAACGTCAACGTGGACGCCAAGCTCAACGGCAAGTTCAACCAGGGCCAGCCCAATGGCGCGCCGCCCATCGTCAAGCAGTTCGCGCGCAACGAGACGCTGATCCCGGTCAAGTGCAACCAGCACCCCTGGATGCGCGCCTACATCGGCGTCCTGAGCCACCCGTTCTTCTCCGTCAGCGGGCAGGACGGCCGCTTCGAGATTAAAGGAGTCCCGGCCGGCACCTACACCCTCGTCGCCTGGCACGAGAAGTACCCGACGGGGCAGACCATGTCCGTGACCGTGCCCCCGAGCGGCAGCGCCGAGGCCAACTTCAGCTTCAGCGCCCAGCAGCTCACGGCCGAGAACGTCGAGCAGGACGGCGGCGCCCTCAAGGTGCTCCCCGCCCTTGAGCTTCCCGGCGTCGGTCATCACTGAAGCTGACAGGCGAGTCAGAAGCCCGACCGTCAGGGAGGGCGTCTCAAGTCACGCCGGCGTCAGTTCTAAGTAAACCCGAACGCCCTCCCTGACGGTCGGGCTTCTGATTACTGTCTTTTTACCGAAGGGGTTTCGCATTCGCACCATGAAGGAGTTCGCACTCGAAATCACCGGCGACGTGCCGGCGGCGGTCGGGGCCGCGCCCGCGGCGGGGCGCGAGCGGCTGGCGGCCTTCGTCGAGCTGACCAAGCCGCGCATCACGTTCCTGATCGTGCTCACGTCGGCGGCCGGCTTCTGCCTCGGCTCGGAGGGCGTCGTCAACTACCTCGCGCTCGGCCACGCCCTGTTCGGCATCGCGCTGCTCTCTTCGGGCATCGCCACGCTCAACCAGTTCATGGAGCGCGAACTCGACGGGCGGATGCGCCGGACGGCCTCGCGCCCGCTCCCGACGCAGAAGCTCAGCCCCGCGCAGGCGCTCCTGTTCGGCGCGGCGCTCACGGCCGGCGCCGAAGTCTACCTCGCCGTCTTCGTCAACCTTCTGACGGCCGCCTTCGGCGTCGCGGTCGTCGTCGGCTACCTCCTGCTCTACACGCCGCTCAAGACGCGCACCTCGCTCTCGACGGTGGTGGGGGCCTTCCCCGGCGCGATGCCGCCGCTGATGGGCTGGACGGCGGCGACGGGCGCCGCGCCGGTCGAGGCGTGGGCGCTCTTCGCCATCCTCTTCATGTGGCAGTTCCCGCACTTCCTCGCCATCGCGTGGATGTACCGCGAGGACTACGCGCGCGCCGGCATCCTGATGCTGCCCGTGGTCGAGCCCGAGGGGCGGCTGACCGCGCAGCAGATCGTCCTGTGGGCGCTCCTGCTCGTGCCCGTGAGCCTCTTCCCGGCGGCGCTCGGGACGACGGGCCGCGTCTACTTCTTCGGGGCCTTCCTGCTCGGACTGGCCTTCCTCGCGGCCAGCCTGCACGCCGCCTTCGCCAACTCGCGCCAGGGCGCGCGGCGGCTCCTGCTGGCCTCGGTGCTCTACCTGCCGCTGCTGTTCGGCATGATGGTCTTGGATAAATGAGTTCCAAGTTTCAAGTTCCAAGTTTCAAGTTAGGGAACTGTTTTTAACTTGAAACTTTGAACTTTGAACTTGGAACTCAACTCGACGAAGGAGAGTTGAGATGGGTCGTGCGCTGGCCGTGTTCATCTGGGTGATGACGATCCTGTCGGTGTGGATGTTCCTCGACGGGCGGTGGTGGTTCCCGAAGTCCATCACGGAGCACGGGCCGGCCTACGACCAGCAGTTCGTCCTGACCATCGTCGTCGTCGGCGTCGCGTTCGCGGCCGCGCAGGTCGCGCTCGGCTACGCCGTCTGGCGCTTCCGCGACACGGGCGACGGCTCGCGCGCCGTCTACTCGCACGGCAACAACCGGATGGAGATTCTGTGGACGGCGATCACGGCCGTCGTCTTCATCACCGTCGCGGTGCTCGGCCAGAGGGTCTGGGCCGGGCTGCACTTCGAGCCCGCCCCGCCCGACTCGAACCACGTCCGCGTCGTCGCCCAGCAGTTCCAGTGGAACTTCCACTACGCCGGGCCGGACGGCAAGTTCGGCCGCACCGACCCGGCCAAGATCAGCGACGAGTCTCTGAACTTCATCGGCCTCGACAGCGCCGACCCGGCCGCGGCCGACGACGCGGTCGTCGCCACGCTCGTCACGCAGGCGGGCCGCCCGGTCGAGTTGAACCTGACGGCCCGCGACGTAACGCACAGCCTGTGGGTGCCTCCGCTCCGTTTCAAGCAGGACCTCGTGCCCGGCCTCGACATCAAGGTGCACTTCAAGCCGCTCCAGGTCGGGCAGTACGAGATCGCCTGCGCCGAGCTGTGCGGCCAGCAGCATTACAAGATGAAGAGCTTCATGCTCGTCCTGCCCGAGGACGAGCACCGCCAGCTCACGTCGCTCCCGCAGGCGCAGTTCCAGGCGCAGGTCACGCAGCTCCTCAAGAAGTACCCCGTGAAGTACGACTGACGAAATTTTGCAAGCGCGCCCGGCCGCGGGCGGGAGGGTTCGACGATGGCAGAGGCCGAAGTCACGCACCAGGAGGCGCATGCCGCCGAGGCGCACGCGCACGCCCCCGGCGTGCACCACCACGCGCCGCCCTCAGGCTTCATCCGCAAGTACATCTTCAGCATTGACCACAAGGTGATCGGCATCCAGTACCTGCTGCTGGCGCTCGTCTCGGTCTTCGTCGGCCTGGTGATGTCGGTGCTGATGAGGATGAACCTGACGTGGCCGGGCACCGAGTGGCCGATCCTCGGCACGCTCTTCCCCGACGGCGCGCCGAACGGGGTGATGTCGCCGGAGTTCTACCTCTCGCTGGTCACGATGCACGGGACGATCATGGTCTTCTTCGTGCTGACGACGGCCCCGCAGGGCGGGTTCGGCAACTACTTCCTGCCGATCCAGATCGGGGCCGACGACATGGCCTTCCCCTACCTCAACATGCTCTCGTTCTGGGTGACGTTCGTCGGCCTCGTCGTCATCCTCGCGGCCATCTTCGCCTCCGGCTCGCCGAGCACCGTCGGCCCGACCGGCGGCTGGACGGGCTACCCGCCGCTCTCGGCCGTCGGCGACATCCTCAACGTGCCGGGGCAGGGGATGGGGATGAACCTCTGGATCATCTCGATTGCCATCTTCTGCGTCGCCTCGCTCCTCGGCGCTTTGAACTTCATCGTCACGCTGCTGAACCTGCGCACGCGCGGGATGTCCCTGATGCGGATGCCGCTCACGTGCTGGGCGTGGTTCACGACGGCCATCCTGGCGCTGTTGTCGTTCCCCGTGCTGCTCGCCGCCGGCATCCTGCTGCTCTTAGACCGCACGGCCGGGACGAGCTTCTTCGTGCCGGGGGGCCTGTCGAACGGCAGCGGCATCGAGGCGCTGAAGACTTACAGCGGCGGCTCGCCCATCCTGTGGCAGCACCTCTTCTGGTTCTTCGGCCACCCCGAGGTCTACATCGCCATCCTGCCGGGGATGGGCGCGACCTCGCACATCCTCTCGACCTTCGCGCGCAAGCCGGTCTTCGGCTACCGGGCGATGGTCTTCGCGATGTTCGCCATCGGGCTGCTCGGCTTCTTCGTGTGGGGCCACCACATGTTCATCTCCGGGATGAGCCCGTACACCGGCTTCGCCTTCTCGATACTGACCCTGAGCATCGGCGTGCCGTCGGCCATCAAGACCTTCAACTGGCTCGGAACCCTCTGGGGCGCGCGCATCCGCTTCACGACGCCGATGCTGTTCGCCATCGGCTTCGTCTCGCTCTTCGTCGCGGGCGGCATCACGGGGCTCGTCCTGGGCCAGACCTCGCTCGACCTCTCGATGCACGACACCTACTTCGTGCTCGCGCACTTCCACCTCGTGATGGGCGTGGCGGCCATCTTCGGGATGTTCGCCGGGATGTACTTCTGGTTCCCGAAGATGTTCGGGCGGATGATGAGCGAGCGGCTCGGGAAGATACACTTCTGGCCGACGATGATCGGCGTCTACGGCATCTTCATCCCGATGCACGCGATGGGCATCGTCGGGATGCCGCGCCGCTACTCGCAGTTCCACGAGGTCATCAACGGCCAGGAGGTGATGATCTACGAGTTCCTGCGGACGACGCCGGGCCTCGTCAAGTTCGTCACCTGGTCGGCCATCGTCACGGCCCTCGCGCAGCTCATCTTCCTCTTCAACTTCGTCTACAGCATCTTCCGGGGCGAGCGCGCGAGCGACAACCCCTGGGACGCGACGACGCTGGAGTGGACGACGGCCACGCCGCCGCCGCACGACAACTTCGGCGGCCAGGTGCCGGTCGTCTACCGCGGCGCCTACGAGTATTCGGTGCCCGGCGCGCCGCAGGATTTCGTCATGCAAACCACCCCGGACGAGACGGAGGCCAACGCCCCTCCGGACGGGGCGGCCGGCGTACAAGGACAGGGCGATGGCGGTAACGGTCACAGGTGACAGGGAGACGGTGCGCGAGACCGAGGTGACGCTCGACATCACGAGCGTGCGCCGGAGGGGCGGGCGCGGGGGCCGCGGCGGGCGCGGCGGGGGCGGCAACGGCAAGGGGCCGAACGGCGGCGGGCCGAACGGCCCCGGCGGCCCCGGCGGCGGCGACCGCGAGCGCGGCTTCGAGCCGGAGCGCTACCGCATCGGCGTGCTCGTCGGGATCGCCTCGATTCTGATGATGTTCACGGCGCTGGCGAGCGCCTACGTCGTCAGGGCCGGCCTTCCGACCTCCTTCGACTGGCGGCCGATGGACGTGCCCTCGTTCGTCTGGGTGAGCACGGCGCTCATCCTGACGAGCAGCCTGACGTTCGCGCTGGCGAAGCGGGCGCTGGCGGGCGGCGACGAGGCCGCCTACCGCCGGTGGCTCTCGCTGACGCTCCTGCTCGGCACGGGGTTCCTCGCCTCGCAGCTCATGGCGTGGCGGCAGTTGGTGGCGCGCGGCGTCTACCTCGCGTCGAACCCGCACAGCTCCTTCTTCTACGTGCTGACGGGGCTGCACGCGATACACCTTCTGGGCGGCATCCTCGCCCTGGCCTTCCTGATGGCTTACGCGCGGCGCAGCGCCGGCCGGGCGGGCGAGGCCGCGGCCAAGCGGCGGACGTGGACGGAGGCGGTCGGCCTCTACTGGCACTTCATGGACGGCCTGTGGGTCTTCCTCTTCCTGCTCCTTTTCTTCTGGAGGTGACGGACTTGAGCACCGAAGCGCACGTCGAACGGCTGGGCGTCGCCAACGAGTGGGACGGCGGGGCGCTGCCCTACCGCGTCGGCCACCGCAAGCTCGGCATGTGGCTCTTCATCATCTCGGACGCGATGACGTTTACGGCCCTGCTCATCGGCTACTCCTACGTCCGGGCCGCGAGCGACCAGTGGCCGACGCCCTTCCACTTCTACCCGAGCATCGTCTTCTCGACCGTGATGACGCTCTTCCTCCTGGCGTCGAGCTTCACGATGGTGATGGCCGTGAAGGCCTCGGCGCACAACCGCCTGAAGGCGGCGCGGCGCTGGATCGGGGCGACGATGCTCGGCGGCCTGGCCTTCCTCGTCCTCCACATCATCGAGTGGATGAACCTCATCGGCGAGGGGCTGCGCCCCTTCGGCGTGGCCGAGGATAGCGAATTCGCCGGCCTGTGGGCCAAGCACTGGCCGCAGGCCCCGCCGCTCTTCGGCGCGAGCTTCTTCTCGATCACGGGGCTGCACATGTTCCACGTGTTCACGGGCGTCCTCTACCTCGGCGTCATCGCCCTGCGCATCTCGAAGACGCGCCACGAGGACGTGGAGATCAGCGGCCTCTACTGGCACTTCGTAGACCTCGTCTGGATGTTCGTCTTCCCGCTCATCTACCTGATGTCGGTGAACATGGAACACTAAAAGGCGGGGGCTTCGGGCTAGAGGCTGGGGGCTTGTTAAAAACTGTCGCTGTCGGAAATTAGTTATAATTTTTCAAGGTTGAGGTCACAGACGTTTTTACAAGCCCCCAG
This sequence comes from Pyrinomonadaceae bacterium, assembly GCA_035947355.1. Classification (GTDB taxonomy): domain Bacteria; phylum Acidobacteriota; class Blastocatellia; order Pyrinomonadales; family Pyrinomonadaceae; genus QHXN01. The sequence continues at coordinate 13,941 of DASZKF010000336.1, forward strand.
CCTCTAGCCCCAAGCCCCCGCTTCCGGAGGAAGCATGGCATCGATCCGCGAACTGTTCAGGAAATCGGACGTGATCCTGATGGGGTTGTGCGTGCTGCTGGCCGCGGGGTTTCTGGTGCTGGCGGCGACGAGCGCGGCCACCTCGGGCAGCCTCCTCACCATAGACAACATCTTCTTCACCGGGGCCTGCCTGCTCCTCGCGCTGACCTTCATCGCCGTGCCCGCGCTGACTCTGCGCGAGCGCGGGATGCTCAAGAACCCGTTCGTCATCGCCGAGGGCGTGCCGCCGGCGCGCGCCGCCGAGCACGTCCACTTCGAGGGCAGCACCGGCCTCTTCTTCAAGGTGCTCCTGGCGCTGCTCGTGCTGACGCTCGTCGAGGTCGTGCTGGCCTACATACAGATCCAAGACCTGCGCATCATGCTGACGATCCTGATGGGGCTGTCGCTCATCAAGGCGGCGGCCATCATGGCCTACTTCATGCACCTGAAGTTCGAGCGCATGAGCCTCGTCGCCACGCTCGTGCCGACGCTGGTCGTCTGCATCTGCCTGCTCTTCATCGTCTTCCCCGACAGCTTCCGGACGGGGAGCCTGCGCGCGACGCCGACGGCGACGGCCCCGACCGCGCCCGGCGAGTCGCCGCACTGAGGGAACGTGATGAGGCCGAGGGGGACTGCTCCGGCGTTAACTTTCTTCGCGGCGCTCGCGCTCTCGGCCGCCGCGGCGGCCTCCCTGTGGGCGGCCGAGGCCGGGGCGCAGTGTGCCCTCTGCCGGACGGCCCTCAAGGACGCGGGCGAGGCGACCGCGCGGGCGATGAACACGGGCATCCTCGTCCTCCTCATCCCCCCCGTCGCCATCTTCTGCACCATCTTCGCCGTCGCCTACAGGAAGGGGAAAAAGCAGTAGTCAGTAGCCAGTAGACAGTAGTCAGTAGCGCTCCGCGTTGCTGGCGCTGACGATGACACCAGAACGATTCGATAGCGACTGTCTTCCTACTGGCTACTGACTACTGGCTACTGTCTACTTGAATCCTATGTCCGAAGAACTCGTACCGGCCGTTGACGTGGAGAGGGAGACGATCCGCGGGCGCGGGTGCCCCGCGTGCGGGGGGAAGATCATCCCTTCGGACCGGGCGGTCTACCAGAGCGCGGCCGACCCGTCGGCGGTCTTCCCGGCGTGGCAGTGCGAGCGCTGCGGCTACGAGGAGGTGCGGGAGAAGAAGCCGCCCCCGCCGAAGCCGGCCCACCCGCCGAAGAAAGGCGAGAAATGAGCGAACAGGAGAACCTTGAGGTCGTCCGAAACCTTTTCGAGCGCTTCGCGAGCGGCGACCTGCCCGGCATCCTCGGCATGCTCGCGGACGGCGTTGACTGGCACATCCGCGGCCCCGAGGTCGTGCCCTTCTACGGCCCCCGCGCGGGGCACGACGGCGTGCTCGACTTCTTCGGAAAGGTCTCGACGAGCGTCGCCTTCGATAGCTTCCAGCCCGAGGAGTTCATCCCTGCCGGCGACAAGGTCCTCGTCATCGGCGGCGAGCGCGGCCGCGTCCGCGCGACCGGCAGGAGCTTCGAGAACTCCTGGATCATGGTCTTCACCCTCCGCGACGGCAAGATCACGAAGTTCCGCTCCTACGAGGACACGGCCGCCGTCGCCGAAGCGTTCAAAACGCAGTAGACAGTAGACAGTAGCCAGTAGGTTCTTTCACGGCCGCTGACGCTGACACTCGAACGATTCATCAGCGACTGTCTTCCTACTGACTACTGACTACTGGCTACTGACTACTCTTTTTATGGACGACTTATCACGCCGGGTGCTGGGGATGTTCGAGGAGATGGGGAAGGAGACGCTCGACCTGCACGAGTTGTTCGAGGCGGGCGGCAACGACCCGGACGAGCGGCGGGCGGTCTTCTACGCCGTCGAGCGTCTGGTCGAGCAGGGCCTGCTCGAAGAGCGCGGCAACGACTTCTACGCTCCGACGGCGGAAGGGCGGAGGGCTGCGAAAGGGAGGGGCGAATAATTTTAGTTTCGAGTTGCGGGTTTCGGGTTTCGAGTTCGGGCGGCGCACGTCGCGCCACCCAACTCACGCTGAGCAAACTCGAAACTCGAAACTTTAAACTCGAAACTTAACGGTTATGAACGACTCCGCCCTGCCGCACCTGAACGCGGGCCTGAACGCCGCCAGCTTCCTGCTGCTGCTCGTCGGGTTCTACTTCATCAGGCGCGGCCGGGTCGCCGCCCACCGCGCGAGCATGGTCGCGGCGCTCGCCGTCTCCGGCCTCTTCCTCGTCTCCTACGTCGTTTATCATTACAGCTACGGCTCGGTGCGCTTTACGGGGCAGGGCATTGTGCGGCCGGTCTACTTCTTCATCCTGTTCACGCACGTCGTTCTGGCCGCGGCCATCGTGCCGCTCGTCCTGGTGACGGTGCGGCGCGCGCTCGGCGGCGACTACGCGCGCCACCGGCGCATCGCCCGCTGGACGTACCCGCTCTGGCTTTACGTCTCGGTCACGGGCGTCACCGTCTACCTCATGCTCTACCAGCTCTACCCGCCGCGCTGACGATGAGAGAGAGCGGACACAACGGCGACGGCCTGGCGGGCGGGACGGGGCGGCCCGCCGCGGCGCCGCCGCGCCGCCGCTCGCCGTGGCCGCTCGCGGTGGTCGCGGCGCTCTTCGTCGTCGTGCCTTTCCTCACCTGGTACACGACCTGGTTCGGGCGGGGCCTGAGCGACGAGAAGATCGAAGAGTACCTGCGCGAAGGGAAGCCCCGGCACGCGCAGCACGCGCTCTCGCAGGTGGCCGAGCGCGTCTCGAAGGGCGACGCGGGCGCGCGCCGCTGGTTCCCGAACGTCCTCGCGCTCTCCCAGAGTCCGGTCACAGACCTGCGGATGACGGCCGCGTGGGTAATGGGCGAGGAGCACCGCTCGGAAGAGTTCCGCGCGGCGCTCCTGCGGCTCGTCGAAGACCCCGAGCCGATCGTGCGCCGCAACGCCGCGCTGGCCCTCGTCCGCTTCGGCGACCCGCGCTGCCGGCCCGAACTCGTCGCGATGCTGCGGCCCTACGCCGTCACGGCGGCGGCCGACGGCGAGGCGCTCACGGCCCTCCCGCCGGGGACGCCGGTCAAGAGAGACTCGCTGCTGCTCAGGTACAGGGGCGCGGCGGCCGGCGACGGCGAGGTGCGCTCGCCGCTGCCGGGGCGTGTCGCGGAGGCGCGGGTCAGGGAGGGCGTGCGCTTCCGCGCCGGCGAAGCACTCTTCCGCCTCGCGCCCGACGCCGAGCAGGCGCAGGACGCCCTCGTCGGGCTGCTCTACTTCGGCACCGCCGAAGACCTGCCCGAGATCGAACGTTACGCGGCCGGGGTGGAGGGGATGACGGCGGAGGTGAAAAGGCAAGCGGCGCTGACGGCCGAGGCCGTCAAGCGCCGCGCGGGTCGGCAGCAGCCTTAAGGACGTTTCACGCGGCCGGGGCGGGCGGGGCGTCGGGCAGGGTGACGCCGTGCATCACCTCCCAGTCCTCGGTCGGCACCATCTCGATGGCGTCCCACGGGCAGCCGTCGAGGAAGGCCCCGTCCGGCCCCTTGCTGATGCACTTCTGGCAGCCGATGCAGAGGTACGGGTCAACCTCGATGCGGCCGAAGGGCGGGTGATCCTCGTCGGGCACCCAGAACATGCAGGCTTCGATGGGGCAATATTCGATGCAGGCGGGCGAGCCCGCGCAGCCCGTGCAGCAGTCGGTCGTGATGGCGAGGATGCGCGGCTTCTTCTTGCGCGTCGCCTTGCCGTCGCCCACAGACATCGGCCAGTGCTTTTCGATGACCTCGATCATGCTTTGCTCCGCGGGAAAGAGTCCGGGAAAGACGCCGACACTTTAGCATTAAAGCGGGGGGCCGCTCAATCAAATAGTGATAGGTGATGGGTGATAGGTGATGGGTAGAAGCAGGTTGTCTTTACCCATCACCTATCACCCATCACCTCTTTCCGTGGTAGAATCCGGCCCAACGCCCTGTTACCAGTACGTCTTCAGAACATCGCCGGGGTCGAGGAAAGGCGACCCGAGTGTGCGGGCCGGCGGCCCGCGGGCTCGAACGACAATCTCCGAATGAGCACCGTCGCAGGCATCTTCAGTTCGCGCGCCGACGCCGAGCGCGCCGTCGAGAATCTGCGCTCCGCCGGGCTGTCCGAGGAACGGATCAGCCTGCTCGCGCCGGGCGCGACGCCGTCCGAAGTCGACCGCGAAGTCCCGACCACCGAGACCGAGCAGCCGGGCATGGGCACGGCCATCGGGGCGACGGTCGGGGGCGCGCTCGGGATCACCGGCGGGCTGCACCTCGGGGCCGTCGCCGCCAGCTTCTTCGTGCCCGGCGTCGGCCCCATCTTCGCCGCCGGGCTGATCGGCGCGGCGCTGCTCGGGGCGGGCGGGGCGGCGGCGGGCGCGGCCGCCGGCGACGCGCTCGAAGACTCGCTGGCGCGCGGGCTGCCGCACGACGAGCTGTTCGTCTACGAGGACGCTTTGCGGCGCGGCCGCAGCGTCGTCATCGTGCTGGCCGAGTCCGACGAGCAGGCCGAGGCCGCCCGGCAGGTGCTCGGGCAGGCCGGCGCGGAGAGCCTGGACGCGGCGCGCGAGACCTGGTGGATCGGCCTGCGCGACGCCGAGGAGGCCGAGTACACGGGGCAGGGCGGCGACTTCCGCCGCGACGAGCCGGTCTACCGCCGCGGCTTCGAGGCGGCGCTCCACCCGCGCGCCCGCGGCCGCTCCTACGAGGAGGACGCCGAGCGCCTGCGCGAGTGCTTCGGCGCGGAGTGCGACGAGCCGCCCTTCCGCAGCGGCTACGAGCGCGGGCGGCGCTACCACGCCGAGCTGTCGGAGAGGTACAAGGCTTGAGGGACACGCTCGTCGGAATCCTCGTCCTCGCCGCCATCCTCGTCGTCAGCGCGCTCATCACCAACTGGTTCGCGCGCACGATGTACAACCGCTGCGCCGCCTGCGGCACGCTCAACGCCCGCCGCCGCACGCATTGCCGCGCCTGCGGCGAGCCGCTCCAAAACGGCTAGAGAAGTTTTCGGAATGATTCGAAGTAGACTCTCGCCGTCCGTCATCTCTTCCGTCTTCGGGGTCATCCTCGCCGGCGCCGCGCACGCGCAGGGTCCACCGCCGCCCGTCCCCGCGGCGTGGCGGACGCACGCGGAGAAGACCGACTACCGCGAGACGCCGACGCTCGAAGAGACTTTGAGTTTCGCGCGCCGGCTCGCGGCCGCCTCGCCGTGGGTGCGCGTGACGACGTTCGGCAGGAGCGGGGAAGGGCGCGCGCTCGCGCTCGTCGTCGCGGCCAAAGGCGGGACGCTTTCGCCCGCGGCCGCGCGACGCGCCGGCAAGGCGGTCGTGCTCGTACAGGCTTGCATCCACGCCGGCGAGACCGACGGCAAGGACGCGGGCCTCGCGCTCCTGCGCGACATCGCCGTCACGAAGACGCGGGCCGCGCTCGTCGAACGCCTCGTCCTCCTCTTCATCCCCGTCTACAACGCCGACGGCCACGAGCGCCGCGGCCCGTTCAACCGCATCAACCAGAACGGCCCCGCGGAGGTCGGCTGGCGCGCCAACGCCTCGAACCTCAACCTCAACCGCGACTACGCGAAGGCCGACGCGCCCGAGACGCGCGCCTGGCTCCGCCTCTGGAACGAGTGGCGGCCCGACCTCTTCGTGGACTGCCACGTCACGGACGGGGCCGACTACCGCTACAACGTCACCTACCAGTTCGAGGCCGCCGAGAACGTCCACCCGGCCGTGCGCGCCTGGTCGAGGGAGGCTTTCGAGCGGCGGATCGTCCCGGCGGCCGAACGCGCCGGCAACCTGCTCTCGCCGTACCTCTCTTTCCGCGACAACCGCGACCCTGAGCGCGGCGTAGACGCGCTCGTCACCTCGCCGCGCTTCGCCACCGGCTACGCGCCCGTCGCCCGCAACCGCCCCGCGCTCCTCATCGAGACGCACATGCTCAAGCCGCACCGCTCGCGCGTCCGCGGCACTTACGACCTGCTCGCGGCGACGCTCGAAGAGGTCAACCGCGACCCCGGCCCGCTCCTGCGCGCCGTCCGCGAGGCCGACGCCGAGACCGCCGCCTGGGGCGACGCTTACGACCCTTCGAGGAGCGTGCCCCTCAGCGTCCGCCTGACCGACCGGCCGACGCCGATGCTCTTCAAGGGCTGGGAGGCGCGCACCGAGCCGAGCGAGATTTCCGGCGCGACCCGCATCGTCTGGACGACCGAGCCGCGCGACCTGACCATCCCCTTCTACACGGAGACGCGCCCGGCCGTCGCCGCCGCGCCGCCGCTCTTCTACGTCATCCCGCCGCAGTGGTCGGGGGTCGCCGAGGTGCTGCGCGCGCACGGCCTCGCGGTCAGGCGACTCGGCGCGGCCGCGTCGCTCGACGTGGAGAGCTTTCGTTTCCGCGACGTGAGGTTCGCGCCCGCGCCCTTCGAGGGCCGGCAGACGGCGAGGTTTACGAGCGAGCCCGTGCGCGAGCGGAGGACTTACCCGGCCGGCTCCTACGTCGTGCCGCTGGCGCAGCCTGCCGGGCGCGTCGCGCTCCACCTGCTCGAACCCGACGCCCCCGACTCGCTCGTCGCCTGGGGCTTCTTCCACCCCGTCTTCGAGCAGAAGGAGTACGGCGAGGATTACGTCCTGGAAAAACTCGCCCGCGAGATGCTCGCGGCCGACGAGAATCTGAAGCGCGAGTTCGAGCGCCGACTCGCCGCCGACCCGAAATTCGCCGCCAGCCCCTCCGAGCGCCTCCGCTTCTTCCACGAGCGCTCGCCCTACTGGGACAAGCGCCTGAACCTCTACCCGGTCGGCCGCGTCACCACGCCGATTAAGTTGCCCCTCATCAACTAGAGGCTGGGTGCAAAGCCGCCGGCAGGCGGCGTCAGCATAAAGCCCAGGGCGCAAGC
>DASZKF010000337.1:0-2725 GCA_035947355.1 Pyrinomonadaceae bacterium
GGACAAAGACGACTCGCGCTGTCTTTTTTATCTGCTTTTCTGATCCGCGTTCTATCCGCGTAAATCTGCGGCCCTCTTATCCCCCCGCCGGCCGCACAATGAAATCAACCACGACGGGGTCGTGATCCGAAAGGGCCTGGCCGGCGGGGCCGCGCACGTCGGCGACGACGCGCGGCGGGTTGGAAGGGTCGGGCGCGAGCCGGCGGCCGGCGAACCAGTCGAGCTTGAGCGAGCAGCGGCCGCCGTGGTCGCTGAGCGCCCACTCGATGAAGCGGAAGCACCACCGCGGCACCCAGTCGGCCATGTTGGTGTTCGCCGCCCAGTCCTTCACGTCGTAATGGAGCGTGCCCGCGCCCGGCTCGTTCAGAGCGCGATACTCGTAGCCGCGCCGTTCCAGCTCGCGGAACAGACGGCGCTCGAACCAGCGCTCGGGGCGCAGGTAGTGGTTCTCGATGACGTGGCCGACGCCCATCAGGATGCGCCGCCAGAAGCCGAGAATCGAGTAGAAGGAGTGGCGCGAGTTGTAGGTCGAGGTGTTCCAGTCGCCGCCGACGAGGACGGGCAGCCGCGGGCTCAGAGACTCGACGAAGTCGAGCACGACCCGCATCTGCCGCGCGCGGTGGCGCTGGCTCGAATGCGCGTCGAGGTGGAGGCTGACGGCGCGGAAGCTCCCCGCGGGGTGCGCCACGTCGGCCACGACGGCGCGCTGGCTGCCCAGGCGCTTCTCGGCCCCGCGCATCTTGTCCTTGCCGTTCGGAAGCGCCACCGACCACGCGCGCTCAATCGGCCAGCGCGCGAGGACGGCGTTGCCGTGCAGCGCCTCGCGGTTCTCGCCCGCCACCCCGCTCTCCAGCCCGTTGCCCTTCGTCAGCGCGACGTAGCACGGCGCGAAGGCGTAAGACATCCCGAGCGCGCGGGCCAGCTCGCGCGCCACGCGCCGGTTGCCCGAGCGCGCCATGCCGTAATCCAACTCGGTCAAAAGCAGCACGTCGCTCCCGCGCAGAAGCTCGTGTTCGCCGAGCACTTCGGCGATGCCTTCGAGCCGCGCCCCGCGCTCCACGTTCCAGGCCGCCGCGCGGACGGAGTCGCGCGCGCGTCCGCCCTCGCCCGCCGCGCGGAAGTCTTCGCAGACGACCGCGCCGAGCACCCGCTCGACCTCGGGCCGCAGCCGCGCGTAGAGCGGCGAGGCGGCGAGCGCCTTCGTCGAGTCGAACTGCGCGAGGGCTTTAAAGTGCGGGCGGAGGCTGTGTTCGAGCGGCGCGGCGGCGCGGGTCTCTGTGGCGACGGCGGTGTTCATCTCGGGCGGCGAAAATGGTACAGTCTCGCCCGCCCCTTTTCAACTGACGATAAAACACATGGAACCCGACCGACAGGAGACGAGCGGCCGCGAGGCGGCGCGCGCGGCGAGCGTCCGCACCGAGCTGATCGCGGGCGTGACGACGTTCTTCACGATGGCCTACATCGTCGTCGTCAACCCCTCGATTCTGGCGGCCGAGGGGACGGGGATGCCTTTCTCCGGCGTGCTGGCGGCGACTGTCCTCGTCTGCTTCACGATGACGCTGCTGATGGGCGTCTACGCGCGGCTCCCCTTCGCGGTCGCGCCCGGCATGGGCATCAACGCCTTCTTCGCCTACACCATCGTCATCGGCCAGGGCGTGGCGTGGCCGGCGGCGCTCGGCATCGTCTTCTGGGCGGGCGTGCTCTTCCTGCTCGTCTCGGTGACGCCGCTGCGCGAAACAATCGCGCGCGCCATCCCGCCCAACCTGCGGCTCGCCACGGCCGCCGGCATCGGCGTCTTCCTCACCTTCATCGGGCTGAAGAACGCGGGCTTCGTCGCCGCAGACCCCGTCACGTTCGTCCGTCTCGGCCCGCTCGGCGCGCCGGCCCTGCTCTCGCTCGCCGGCCTCGCCCTCACCTTCGTGCTGATGAAGCGCAAGAGCCCGTTCGCCTTCCTCGCCGGCATCTTCGCCGTGACGGCCGCGGCGTGGGCGCGCGGGATGGTCGCGGCCCCCGAGCAGCCCTTCTCGTGGCCCGACTTCGGGAGCGTCTTCCTCAAGCTCGACGTGCTCGGCGCGCTGCGGCTCTCTTTGCTGCCCGCGATCATCGCCGTGATGTTCACAGACCTCTTCGACTCGATCTCGACCTTCATCGGCGTCTCGCACGCCTCCGGGATGCTCGACGAGGCGGGCCACCCGCGACGCTTGCGCGAGGGGCTGATCGTGGACTCCTGGGCGACGCTCGGCGCGGGCCTCGCCGGGACTTCGTCGGGGACGGCCTACATCGAGTCGGTCGCCGGCATCGAGATGGGCGGGCGGACGGGGCTGACGGCCGTCTTCACGGCACTGTGCTTCCTGCCGTGCTTCTTCGTCGCCCCGCTGGCGGCGATGGTGCCGCCCTACGCGACGGCCGCCGTGCTCATCCTCGTCGGGGCCTTCATGTTCCGCAGCGTCGCCGGCATAGACTTCAAGCGTCTCGAAGACGCGCTCCCGGCCTTCCTCACCGTCACCCTCATCCCGCTCACCTTCTCCATCACGCAGGGCATCCTCTGGGGCTTCATCACGCACGCCGGCCTCTACCTGCTCGCCGGCCGCGGGCGCGAAGTCCGCCCCGTCATGTACGTGCTCGCCGCCCTCTCCGTCGGACTGCTGCTCGTCGGCGGCTTCGCCTGAAAGAAAGGTGCCGGGTGCTGGGTGTCGGGTGCTGGGAAAGACAACTTGCCTTTTAC
>DASZKF010000338.1:0-7248 GCA_035947355.1 Pyrinomonadaceae bacterium
CATCTCGCCCCGCTACATCATCAACCGCCTCTCGTCGGCCCTGGTGCGCGACGGCGTCACCTGCATCAACCCCATCGACGCCCTGCGCACCATCAAGGGCGGCTTCGAGCAGCACACGGGGATCAACTCGGAGCAGCGCGAGCGCTACCTGAACCTGATCTCGGCGGCGCGCAAGGAGTACGACGAGATGGCGAAGGTCGAGGTACAGCGCGCCTTCGTCTACTCCTTCGAGGAGATGGCGCGCACGATCTGCAACAACTACCTCGACAACGTCGAAGCCTACTGCAACAAGGAGCGGATCAAAGACCCGATCACGGAGGAGGAGCTGGAGCCGGACGAGCAGTTGATGCGCTCCATCGAGGAGCAGATCGGCATCTCCGAGAACGCCAAGAACACCTTCCGGCAGGAGATCCTGATCCGCATCTCCTCCTACGCGCGCAAGGGCAAGCAGTTCGAGTACACCTCGCACGAGCGGCTCAAGGAGGCCATCGAGAAGAAGATCTTCGCCGACCTCAAGGACGTGGTGAAGATCACGACCTCGGCCAAGACGCCCGACCCCGACCAGCTGCGCCGCATCAACGAGGTCGTTGACCGCCTCATCAAGGAGCACGGCTACTGCCCCGTCTGCGCCAACGAGCTCCTGACCTACGTCGGCACGCTGCTCTCGCGCTAGCGGGCGCGGGCCGCATTCGCGGCAGAACCCAACCGCCCGCGCCTTTCGAGTCCGGAGGCGCGGGCGGTTCGCTTGACGGTAGACGGACGATGCGGGAGGCCGCGCCTGATGATGAACGACTCGCAGATTTCGGGGACGATCCAGCGCAACGACTGGTCCTTGCAGCGCAAGGGCATCATTGACCAGGAGCGGCACAAGGAGCGCGTCAAGGAGGCCATCCGCAAGAACCTCGGCTCCATCGTCTCGAACGAGGCGATCATCCTCTCGGACGGCCGGCGCACCGTCAAAGTCCCCATCCGCTCGCTCGACGAGTACAAGTTCCGCTTCGACCACCGGAAGCGTAAACACGTCGGGCAGGGCGACGGCAAGACGCGCGTCGGCGACGTGATCGCGCGCGAGGGGCAGGGCCAGGGCCAGGGGCCGGGCAAGGGCAAGGGGCCGGCCGGCCAGGACGCCGGGGCCGAGTACTACGAGGCCGAGGTCAACATAGACGAGCTGGCCGCGCTCATCTTCGAAGACCTCCAGCTCCCCTTCCTCGAAGAGAAGGCCAAGCGCGCCGTCCAGTCGAAGACCACCCGCTTCAACGAAATCCGCCGCACCGGCATCATGTCGAACCTCGACAAGCGGCGCATGATCTTAGAGAACATCCGCCGCAACGCCCGCGAGGAGGGCGAGGCCCGCTTCGGCAACGTCCGCAAGGAAGACCTCCGCTTCAAGACCTGGGAGGAGGACAAGCGCTACGAGTCCAACGCCGTCGTCCTCGCGCTGATGGACGTTTCCGGGAGTATGGGCGAGTTCAAGAAGTACATCGCGCGCTCCTTCTACTTCTGGATGGTGAGGTTTCTGCGGACGAAGTACGACAACGTCGAGATCGTCTTCATCTCGCACCACACCGAGGCCAAGGAGGTGACGGAGGAGCAGTTCTTCACGCAGGGCGAGTCCGGCGGGACGGTCGTCTCCTCGGCGTACCAGCTCGCGCTCGACGTGATCCGGGAGCGCTACCGGCCGCAGGACTGGAACATCTACCCTTTCCACTTCTCCGACGGCGACAACTACTACTCGGACAACGAGGAGGCCGTCCGCCTCGCCGACGAGCTGATCCAGACCTGCAACCTCTTCGGCTACGGCGAGATCGGCGAGGAGGGCGGGGCCGGCTACCGGCGCTCTTCGGGCGCGCTGCTCTCCATCTTCAACGACCGCCTCAAGCGCAAGGAGCGCTTCGTCGGCGTCCGCATAGACGACAAGGAGGACGTCTACCCCGCGCTCAAGCAGTTCTTCGGCCGCCGCGGCGTCGAGGCCTGAGCGCCCCGGCGTACGCCGATTTAGACGCGCCCCGTCGGCGCCGTTTTAGATTTACGTCCCGCCCTCCAGACGCGCCGCGGCGCCGCGGCGCGTCCTCTCTTTTTTGCGCGCGCGCCTCACGCACCGAAGCTCCCTCCGAGAATTCGTAGACGGCTACGAGAACCCAGCGGCCCGCCGTCATTAATTTAGATTTGCATTCCTTCATGCGTACACGCCCGCGGCCGGCTCGTCACTAACGCAACACGTCGCGGACTTTACGGCCCGGCGCGAGGGGGCGCGCGCGGCGCTGGAATGTCTCTTGCGTTAGCGGGGTCGAAGGGCGGTGAGCCGTCACGGCCGGGTGGCTCGGGGGCCTCTGACGAGAGGCCCGGAGGCGTCCGGCGCCGAACGACGGCCGCGCGAAGCTCCCTCGCGTTACAAGGATGTGCCGCCCGGCGCAACGTCCCGAAAATTGAACTTCATGCTCGGCCCGAACCGGCCCCGGCCGCGCGTCGGCGGGCGCTCGGCGGACTCGCAGCGCGGGGCCGCGACGCCACCCGTGTGCCCGCCCGGCGGCACCCTTCGGGCGAAAGCAACATTTACGGAGGTTCGGATGAAGAACAGATTTAGAAGCTGGCTGGCGGGCGCGCTCTCGCTCGCCCTCCTGACCCTGAGCCTTTCGCCGGCGGCGCTCGCGCAGCAGCCGACCGGCGGCATCGAGGGCACGGTGACAGACCCGCAGGGCGCCGTCGTCCCGAATGCGACCGTCACGGCCCGCCAGGTCTCGACGAACCAGACGCGCACGACGACGACCAACGACGAGGGGCGCTACAGCTTCTCGCAGCTCGCCCCCGACACCTACGAGGTGCGCGCCACGGGCGCGAACTTCAAGACCTCGGTGGCTAAGGACATCGTCGTCGCCGTCGGCAGCACCGTCCCGCTCGACTTCGCGCTCGAAGTCGGCGGCGCGGCCGAGGAGGTGACGGTCGTCGGCACCTCCGAGGCGCAGGTCGACCGCGTTGACCACGAGGTCGCCGGCGTCGTCGGGACCCAGCAGATACAGAACCTGCCCCTGAACGGGCGCAACTTCCTCGACCTCGCGCAGCTCCAGCCCGGCGTCGAGACCGTCGCCGGCGGCACCTTCGACCCGACGAAGGCTAACTACACCGGCGTCTCCATCGCCGGGCAGGCCGGCCGCTCGACGCAGATCACCGTCGACGGCGGGTCGGTGGTGGACAACGTCGTCGGCACCACGACGCAGAACTTCTCGCAGGAGATCGTCCAGGAGTTCCAGCTCGGAATCTCGAACGTCGACGTCTCCTCGGGCGCGTCGGGGACGGGGACGGTCAACGTCGTCTCGCGCTCCGGGACGAACGAGTTCCACGGCAACGCCTACATCTACTGGCGCGACGACAAGTTCGCGGCCTTCCCCGGCCTCTCGCGTCTCGACGCGGCCAACGGCATCCCGCCCGAGGCGCGGGCCGACCGCGTCCCGTTCGACCGCGAGCAGTTCGGCGGCACCTTCGGCGGCCCGCTCCGGAAGGATCAACTCTTCTTCTTCGTCAACTACGAGCAGAACAACCAGGACGCCGTCGCCCTGCACAACGTCTTCTCGTCGCCGCAGTTCAGCGGGTTTACGCCGAACCCGTTCGACGAGCGGCTGTTCACGACCAAGGTGGACTGGGTCGTCAACCCGGCTAACGCCTTCTTCGCGCGCTACTCCTTCAACGACAACTTCCAGCAGGTGCCCTTCGCGCCCGGCACCGGCATCGTGCCGCGCGAGTCGGCCTCCGGCATCTTCACCTCGAACGACCAGATCGTGACCAACGACACGCACGGCCTCGTCGCCGGCCTGACCTCGACGCTCACGCCGAAGCTCACCAACCAGTTCATCTGGGCCTACAACGACTTCGGCAACGTCATCAACCCGGCGACCGAGGGCGTCGTCGAGCTGCGCGACTTCCCCGACCAGGTCTTCCGCTCGGGGACGAACGCCATCACCCCGCAGTCCACGTTCCAGAACCGCAACCAGTTCCGCGACGACCTGACCTACTCGTCCGGCAACCACACCTTCCGGTTCGGCGGCAACTACGAGCGCTCGTCCATCACGGGCATCTTCGTCTTCGCCAACCCGGGCCGCATCCGCTTCTTCATCCCCGAGACGGGGCTCAACACCGAGGAGGACTTCCTCGACGCGGCGGTGCGCGACCTCTCGTTCGGCATCGGCGACCCGACGCTGCCCTTCAACGACCCCGCGGGCAAGACCGTCAACCACCGCTTCCAGTTCTACGGCAACGACAACTGGAAGCTGACCGACCGCTTCACGCTCAACTACGGGCTGGCCTACCGCTACGACACCAACCTGTGGAACCACGACCAGCCGCGCCCGTCCATCATCGCCCCGCTGTTCACGCGCGGGACGGAGGCCCCGCCGCCCGACGGCAACAACTGGAGCCCGCGCGTCGGCTTCGCCTGGGACGTGGCCGGCAACGGGAAGACGGTGCTGCGCGGGGGCGTCGGCATCTACTACGACACGACGATTGACAACCTGCGCCTCTTCGAGCGCGCCGACCTCGGGCCGGCCGGGGCGCAGCTCTTCCTCGTCGGAACGAGCGTCATCAGCGACCTGCTGCCGGGCGGCAACGGGCAGTTCGGAAACACCCCCGGCCACGAGTCGGGCTTCATCACGGTCCGCGACCTGCTCGCCATCCTGCCGCAGGTGCGCGCCGAACTCGAGGCCAACGCCCTCGACTGCGACCTGCCGACCTCTATCGAGTGCTTCGAGACCGTCTCGGGGCCGATCTTCTCCTCGGACTTCGAGGTGCCGTACTCGATACAGTACGCCTTCGGCGTCCAGCGCGAGCTGCCCTGGAACATGCTCCTCCAGGCCGACTTCAACTACCGCAAGGGCGTCCACGAGGTGCTCGTCTACGACGTCAACCACGCCGACAGCGCCGCCGGGCCGCTCGTCCCGGACGCGCACTTCCCCGTGCCCTACGCCGACTCGTCGGCCTACTCGACCTACAAGGCGCTGCTCCTGCGCCTCGACCGGCGCTTCGCGCAGGGCTTCCAGATGACGGCCAGCTACAGCCTGTCGCGCCTGAACGGCTTCGGCAACGACGCGCTCGGGCTCGGGCAGGTCGCCACCGACCTGAACAACCTGAAGAAGGAGTTCGGCCCCGCGGCCCTCGACCGCGAGCACCGCTTCGTCCTCAGCACGGTCTGGGACCTGCCCTTCTTCTCCCGGAGCGACAGCTGGGCCAAGCGCAACATCCTCGGCAACTGGAACGTCTCGCTCATCTCGACGATGTTCAGCGGCCTGCCGTTCAGCGCCTTCCTGCCGCACGACGTTGACCTCTCGGGGACGGGCACGTTCCTCTCCTACCTGCCGGGGACGAAGTTCGGCGACCTCGGCCGCCGCTTCAAGACCGGGGCCGACCTGAACCCGCTCATCCAGGCTTACAACCAGAGCATCCCGAGCATCGCGGCGGCCACCGAGATTGATCCCGACACCGGCGAGACCATCTTCCTGGACGTCTTCGGCAGCCCGCTCTCGCCGCTCGCCGAGCTTCCGCCGGGCCTCTCGCTGGGCGGCGACTCGCTCATCTCGCAAGACCTGCGGCTGACCAAGCGGCTGCGCTTCACCGAGAGCGTGAGCCTCGACCTGATCGGCGAGGTCTTCAACCTCTTCAACGTGGCGAACTACCGGGACGAGGCCAACGTCGTCCAGGTGCTCGACGACGCCGGGGCGGCGCGGGGCTTCCTCCAGCCGTCCTCGCGCGCCACGAGCGTCTTCGGCACGGGCGGCCCGCGCGCCTTCCAGTTCGCCGCGAAGTTCCGCTTCTAGGCGGGCCGGAGAGGTCTAAAGCGGAAGCCCGACCGGGCAGCAGTTTCGAGTTGCGGGTTTCGGGTTTCGAGTTAGAAGACAAGAAGTTGTTTTAACTCGAAACCCGAAACTCGTAACCCGCAACTTGCCTCCGGTCGGGCTTCCGCCGCGCCGCATGTATAATCTGCGTCTCATGTCCGGACGACACTTGTCCCACGCCCTCCTCTGCCTGCTGCTGGTTTGCCCGGCGGCGCTCGCCCAGCAGGGGCACTCCGTCCGCGGCAAGGTGCGCGACGCGGCCGGCAACGCCCTGGCGCGCGTCATCGTTGACCTCCAGACCGGCAACGGCACGCCCGTCGGGCAGACCGTCACCAACAAC
This sequence comes from Pyrinomonadaceae bacterium, assembly GCA_035947355.1. Classification (GTDB taxonomy): domain Bacteria; phylum Acidobacteriota; class Blastocatellia; order Pyrinomonadales; family Pyrinomonadaceae; genus QHXN01. The sequence goes on from DASZKF010000338.1 coordinate 6,160, forward strand.
GAGGGCGACTTCCAGTTCGGCGAACTGCTGGGCTCGGCCTACATCATCTTCGTCAACTCGCCCGACTACCAGCCCGCGAGCGAGGCCGTCCACTTCGGCCGCGCGATTGACGACAACACGCCGGGCGAGACGCGCGTCGTCGAGGTGACGCTCACGCCGAAGCCCGGCGCGGGGCGCATCCGGCCGGGCCGCGTCACCTTCGCGCAGGACGTGCCGCCCGAGGCGCGCGCCGCCTTCGACCGCGGCGCGCGGCTCTCGGGCGAGGGCAAGTCGGCCGAGGCGCTCGCCTCGTTCCGCGAGGCCACGCGCCTCTTCCCCGACTACTTCGACGCGCACTTCGCGCTCGGCACCGAGCTGGAGCGCACGGGCGACCTCGGCGGGGCCATCGCCGCCTTCGAGCGCGCCCGCCGGATCAACCCGAAGGACGACGCCGTCTACTCCTCGTTCGGCAGCGTGATGATGCGGCAGCGCAAGTTCGCCGTCGCCGCGGCCGCCTACGCCCAGGCCGCGCGCCTCAACGCGCGCGAGCCGCTCCACCCGCTCCTGCGCGGGATGGCCCTAATAGAACACGCCGTCCGCCTCGACCCGGCCTCGAAGGAGCGCCGGCAGGCCCTCGACGACGCCGAGGCGTCTCTGCTGAGGGCGCTGGAGCTGAGCGGCAAGCGGCTCGCGGCGGCGCACCAGCAACTGGCGCGCGTCTACGAGCGGCGGGGCGAGCCGGCCCGCGCCGCCGACGAGCTGGAGAAGTACCTGCGCGCCAACCCCGGCGCGAAGAACGCCGCCGCCATCCGCGAGGCCGTCAAGACGCTCCGGGCCGCGGCCGGCGCGAAACCTTAGAGCGCATAGCGAGGCCGAAACCCGCTCAAGGCTCAGACAAATTCAAACAGGGATGGACAGGATGAGAAAGCAAATGATGAATGATGAATGCGGAATGATGAATAAAGACAAGTCGCTTCTTATTCATCATTCATCATCCCGCACTCATCATTCCTTCCGTGTCGCCTGCCTGCTGCTCGCCGCCGCCCTCCTCGCGCCCTGGCCCGCGGCCGCGCAGGGCCGGCGCGTGGAGGAGCGCGTCCCCGACCTCCC
>DASZKF010000339.1:0-9457 GCA_035947355.1 Pyrinomonadaceae bacterium
CGCCGCCGAGGCTCAAAAGCGTCTCGCGCGGCGCGCGCCCGGGCAGCCCGCGCGCGGCGACCAGCCGCAGCGACGAAGTCTCCTGGTCGAACTCCGCCACGGCCCCCCGACGCACGCCGAGCGCGCCTAAGACGACGTGCAGCGCCGAGCGCACCATCTCCTCGAAGTCGTGCGTCTCCGCGATCTCCTCGCCCAGGTCGGCCAGCGCCGCGAAGGCGTGCAGCACCTTGCGCAAAGGTTCGGGCATAGTTGGTGAATGGTGAATGGTGAGTGGTGAATGAGTGACAGCCGGGTCGGGTCGTTAAAGCACGACGCCCCGCGGGCTCAACCTCCATTCACCATTTACCATTCACTATTTACTTGCTTCTCAGTGTCCTTGCGGGGGCGGCGCGGCGAACTCGCCGAGGGTCGCGAGGGCGGCCTCGTCCGTGTCGGCCAGGGCGACGTGGCGCGTCAGGCCGAGCAGGTCGAAGAGGCGGACGGTGTGGCGGCTGAGGTTCGAGAAGACGACGGGCGTGCCGTGCTCCTCGGCCGCCTCGATCACCCCCAGGAGAATCGAGACCCCGATGGAGTTGACCAGTTCCGTCCCCCGGAAGTTGATGACGAGGCCGCGGCACCCGCCTTCGAGCCGCAGCAGACACTCGCGCTCGATGCGCTGCGCGTTCAGTTTGTTGACGTAGTCGCCCGCGTAGACGACCGCGACTCCGGCGCCGCCGGGGGAGACGGGCGGCGCGGAAGCCCTGGCTGGTTCCGTCATCCTGGAAGTCCCTTCTTACTTCCGCAGGTACTTGGTCATGCGCAGGCGCGTCCCGTCGTCGACGCGTTCGAACTCCACGTCGTCCATCAGCGTGCGAATCAGCTTGAGGCCCCAACCGCGGCGGCCGCGCGGCCCTTCGGCAGACTCGTGCCCGTTATTTTCGACGAAAGAAGCGCCGTTATCGGAGACGGCCGACGGGGCCGGAAGCCCCCGGCTCGAAACGGTGATGACTAATTTATCATCCTCGACGCGAAAGCGGTTATAAATTTTTCGCTCGGCGCTCAGGCTGTGCTCGGCCGCGTTGATGCACGCCTCGACCAGGGCCGTCTTGATCTGGTTGATGGCCTCGGGCTGGAACTCCATCCGCCGCGCGATCTGCTCGACGGTGTGCGCGGCGATCAGCTCCGTGTCCTCGCCCATCGGGATTTCGATGGCGAACTCGTCGGCCTCGCCGCGCCCCGCCCCGGCGCCGAGGCGCGCGGCGAGGAGTTCCAACTGGCGGCGGCTCGACCCGAACGCCTCGCGCTCGCGCAGAAGCTCCGACGCCTCGGCCGAGAAGCCCTCGGGCGCGACCAGCCACAGACGCACGCGCTCGAAGCCGCAGGCGTGCGCGACCTGCGCCAGTCGGTCGAGCCAGACCTCGGTGAGCGCGCGGCCGGCTTCGAGCTTCGACTCGACCTCGGCCGCGACCCAGACGACCTCGCCCGCGTCGGCGTAAGCGGCCGTGTCGAAGCCGTGGGCCACGGCGCAGCGCTCCTCGTCGCAGACCTGCGCCATCGGCGGGTGGAACCACGCGCAGCTCGCGGAGTGCACGACCTGCGGCAGCCGCACGAGGTCGGTCTCGGCGTCGAGGCCGGCGGCGACCTCCTCGGCCGGGACGCCCCGGTAGAGCCGCGCGAAGCGGTCGTAGTGCAGGAGGCTCGCCGGCACGCGCTGGAAGTCGAAGCGGCGCAGAAGGTCGCCGAGCCGGAGCGCCGACTCGCGCCGGTAGTGGCGCGCCATTGTCCGCGGCGCCCGCTTGAGGGCCTCGACGAGCGTGTCGGCCACGACGAGCGCGCGCGGCTCGACCGAGACCTGGAGGCGGTAGCTGGCGCGCAGGAAGTCGCTCCAGACGGGGCCGGGCGTGACCTCGACGTAGGTGGCCTGGAAGCTCGCCAGCTCGTGCGCGTGCAGCCCGCGCATCAGCCGCTCGAGCCCGAAGGCGTCGAGCCCGAGCTTCTTCAGCCAGACCTCGGCCGGCGACTTGCCGCCGGCGTTCGTGGCTGACTCGTGGAGCAGGCGGAGCAGGCCGCGCCGGAGCGCCGGTGACGGCGCGACCTCTTCGAGCACCGAGCTGAAGCGGCGGTGGATGGCCCCGCCCATCAGCTCGTCCACGTAGAGGCTCTGGAACTGGCGGAAGCTTTCGAGCGAGGAGTCCGCGGCCCGCGCCGCCTGCACGAGCGCGGTGATGAAGGCCGGGCTGCCTTCGAGCTGCTGGACGGCGAGGTCGCGCGTCTCTTCGTTGACGGCCACGCCGGAGGCGCGCGCGAGCTGCTCGACGAGAGGGCGCGCCTCGCCCTCCTTCAAGGCCGAGAGGTGCAGCCGCTTCATCAGGTCGAGGCCGGCCAGCGCCGCCGTGCCGTTGAGCACGTCGAGGAGACGGCGCCGCAGGCCCGCGAGGACGAAGGCCGCGCCCGGCTGCGCCGCCGTATGCGCGACCTCGGAGCCGAGCTCGACCTCGCCCTCCAGGTGCTCGGCCGCGTGCACGTCGTCGAGCAGGACGACGGTGCGCGCGCCGCGGGCGGCGGCGAGGTTCGGCGCGCCGAGGCAGACGCGCACGAGCGAGCGCTCGTCGCCCTCGCCTTGCGCGCGCTCGAAGGACTGGATGAGGCCCTCGACCCACTCGTAGTCGGCGGGCGCGGCGAGGTCTATGAGCGCGCGCAGCGGCGGCGCGGCGGCGACGAGCGAGGCGTCCTGGCGCCGGTGCGCGAGCGTCTGCGCGAGGAAGGTGTGGAGGAAGCGGCGCGCGGCCGCGGCCGCCGTCGAGTCCTTGCGCGAGAAGCCGAAGTAGACGGGCGAGGCCGAGCCGCGCTGGCGGAAGAGTTCGTCGTAAGCCTGGCGGAGCAGTTCCGAAGCGCCGGCGTGCGGGGCCGCGAGCAGCAGCAGGCTCCGGGGGCCGCCGGCCGGCGCGGCCAGCCCGGCCAGCTCGCGCAGCTGCTCGCCGCGCCCCACGAAATGCTCGCGGGCGACGCGCCCCAGGATACGTCCCGTCTTGTTGCTCTTCGGGGGCATCGGAACAGTAGACAGTAGACAGTAGTCAGTAGTCAGTAGAAATACAATTCGCTATCGAACCCTCAAAGTTATAGCGTCAGCAGTCTTAATGCGGGGCCTACTGACTACTGTCTACTGACTACTGTCTACTTCTTTTCCCGCTTCGGCGTCTCGCCCGCGTCGGCGCTCTTGGTCTCGAAGACCGAGACGCAGTTCTTGCCGCGGCTCTTGGCGGCGTAGAGCGCCTGGTCTGCGCCGTTGATGACGCTGGCGGGCGTGTCGAGTTCGGGGCCGAAGGCCGAGACGCCGATCGAGACGGTGACGGCCCCCTGCGGCTGCGACTTGCCGTGCGGGAAGTGCGTGCGCTCGACCCGGCGGCGGATGCGCTCGCCGATGACGCGCGCCTCGGAGAGCCCCGTCTGCGGCAGGAGGATGCTGAACTCCTCGCCGCCGTAGCGCGCCGCCACGTCGGCCGACCGCAGCGCCGTCTTCAAACACTGCGCGGTCATCTCCAGGGCGAGGTCGCCGGCCTGGTGGCCGTGCCGGTCGTTGTAACTCTTGAAGTCGTCAATGTCCACCATCATGAAGCTCATCGCGAAGCGGTGGCGCTTCGAGCGCTCCAGCTCTTCGGACAGGCGCTCTTCGAGGTAGCGGCGGTTGACGAGGCCGGTCAGGGGGTCTGTGATCGAAAGCAACTGGAACTGCGTGGCCTTGCGGTGCCACTCGGCGCGGTCTATGGCTAAGGCCATCTGCGGCGCGATCAGCTCCAGGAGGTTCAGGTCGAACTCGTCGTAGGAGCCGCCGCCCGCCTTGTCCGTCACGTTCAGCACCCCGACCTTGCGGCCGCCGACGATGATCGGGTAGCTGATGAAGGAGCCGGTCTTGTAGCTGCGCTCGGCCGGCGCGGGGTCCCAGCCCGGCAGCGTCGCCACGTCGCGCACGACGACCGGCCGGCCCTCGCGCAGGACGGTGCCGGCCACGCCGTCGCCTAAGCGCACGCGCGCCTCGCGCGCCACGTCGGCGCGGGGGCCGACCGCGGCGCGGCCCGCGAGCTCGCCCGCGCGCTCGTCGTAGAGCAGCAGGGAGCCGCGCTCGGCCCGGAGCAGCTCGGCCGAGTGGCGGAGGATGGCGGCGTAGGCCTCGTCGGGCTGCGAGGTGTTGATGACCTCGGTGAAGGCCTGCAGGTGCGTGGCCGCGCGCATCCGCCGCTCAAGCTCGTCGCGCAGCCGCATCACTTCGAGCGGCATCGAGAGGTCGCGGCAGAAGGAGACGAGCGCCTGGCGCTGCTCGTCGGTGAGGCGCCGGTCGCCGACGAGCAGCGCGCCCTTGATCTCGTCGCCGACGAGGAGCGGGAACAGCTCGACGGCGTCCTCGTGCTTCGAGGAGGTGCGCCCGCCCGCGGGGACGGCGATGGAGTCGGTCTGCTGCGTGGCGAGCAGGAGCTTGATCTCCTTCGGCTGGAGCGTGACGCGCGGCGGGCTGGTCTGGAAGTGGCCGGTCACGCACGTCGGGTAGAACTGGTCGTCGGAGCGCAGCAGCAGCGCGAGCGACTCGACGCCGTGCTCCTCGACGAGCGGCCGCACGGCCCTGTGGCAAGCCTCTTCGAGCGACGTGCCGGCCGGAATCGCCTTCGAGGCCGAGTGCGACACGCCGGCGGCCCGCCTCCCCCGCCCGGCGCGCGGCGGGCTCGCGACGACTTCGACCAGCGCGCCGCCCGCGCGCCCCTCCGCCGCCCGCGCACCCGCTCCGTCCTTCGGCCCCGGCTGCTCCGAGAACTCGCGTGCAGCTTCTGCGACGCGCTCGGCCAGCTCGTCGAGGTCGGGCCGCAGCGCGAAGATGACGTTGCGGAAGAGGTCAGGCGAGAGCAGCTCGGTCAGGTCGCCGGCGCGCACGCGCTCGGCCAGCGCGCGGTAGTCTGCGCCGCGCAGGAAGGCGCGGCCGCCGATGACGGCGAGCGTCTTACCCGCGCCGAGCTCGACCGGCGCGGCGAAGCAGTGGAGGCCGGCGTGGCAGCGGTAGTGCGTCGCCGCGCCCGCCTCGACGGCGCGGAAGTAGGCCTCGCCGCAGTCGGGCTGGCAGCGGTGCGCGTGCGCGGGCGAGGACTGGAAGGCTTGGCAGATCGAGTTGTTGTTCGAGACGACGAGCGAGGGGGGCTGCCGCCCTTCGACCAGAAGCAGCGAGAGGCCGGAGCCGGCCGCCAGCTCCTTCTGGGCCTCGGGCCAGCCTGCCGGCACGTCGGTCGTGGTTGCCTGCTGGGCAGCACGCTCTGGGGCAGGGGCGGTGTTGTCCATTAGCTGACGCGGCACTGCCAGACGGAATTCCTACTGCGGGCGGTGTGCGGCGGGGGGCGACGGGAAACGTGCGGGAAGGCGCGTTTCCCGTCCCGCGGGGGCTGTGAGCGCCCGCCGGGTCGGCCGTCCACCGGTCGCAGTATAGGCGTCCGCACGTCCACAAAACAAGAGAATACGGACGCGCGGCCCGTCTCTTGCCGGCGAATGAAAGGGTTTGTCCGGCCCTTCAGCCTTTTTTATACAACGAATAAGGGGAAATTTTCACTGCGCGGGGGCGCGCTCGGCCTCGGGGGGCTCCGGGTCAGCGGTGACAGTTATCAAACGCCCGAGTCCCGGCCGCCACCTCCCGGCGGCGACGGCGACGCGGTCTCCGGATGGAGCACGCGGCCGGGGTTGCGCAGGCCGGGGGCGTCGCCGGGGGCGACCCGCTCGATGTGGGGCTGGTCGGGGCTGATGCGGATGCAGGCCGCGAAGTGGTCGGGCTTAATCTCCGCGAGCGGCGGCACGACCTCGCGGCACGCCTCGACGGCCCAGGGGCAGCGCGTGTGGAAGCGGCAGCCTTGGGGCGGGTTGATCGGCGAGGGCACGTCGCCCTGCAGGACGATGCGCTGGCGCGCGGCCTCGATCTCGGGGTCGGGGACGGGCACGGCCGAGATGAGCGCCTTCGTGTAGGGCATCAAAGGGTCGTCGTAGATGACGCGCGCGTCGGCCAGCTCGACCAGCTTGCCGAGGTACATGACGGCGACGCGGTCGGAGACGTGGCGGATGGCGCGCAGGTCGTGGGAGATGAAGAGGTAGGTGAGGTTGCGCTCGCTCTGGAGCCGCTCCAGGAGGTTCATGATCTGCGCCTGGATGGAGACGTCGAGGGCGGAGATCGGCTCGTCCGCTACGACGAAGTCGGGGTCGGCGGCGAGCGCCCGCGCGATTCCGATGCGCTGGCGCTGCCCGCCCGAGAACTCGTGCGGGTAGCGCTTGATGAAGCGGGGGCTGAGGCCCACGGTCGCCATCAGCTCGCGGACGCGCGCCTCGCGCTCGCGGCCGCGCGCGATCTGGAAAGTGTCTATCGGCTCGCCGATGATCTGCGCGACGGTCATGCGCGGGTTCAAGGACGCGTAGGGGTCTTGGAAGATCATCTGGAGGTGGCGGCGGTGCCGGCGCAGGCGCGACTTCGAGACGTGCGCGAGGTCGGCGCCGCGGAAGAGCACCTGCCCGCCGGTCGGCTCGGTGAGCCGCAGCACGGCGCGCCCCAGGGTGGACTTGCCGCAGCCCGACTCGCCGACGAGCCCCAAAGTCTCGCCGGGGTAGATGTCAACGGAGACGCCGTCCACGGCCTTGACGACGCGGCGCACCTCGGCGCCGCCCACCAGCTTGTCCCAGGCCGTCCCGCCGCCGAGGTCGAAATGCACCTTCAGGTCGCGTATCGAGATCAGGGGGTCGCCGTTCGTCGCCGGGCGCGCGCGGTTCGACGCCTTGTTCACGGCCAGCCCCTCGGCCCCGGCCCTGCCGCCCGCCTCGATTCCGCCCGTCGTCCCCATCAGCGGTTCTCCTCCCTGTCGTCTTCCGGCGTGCGCATCGGCGCGGGCGCCTCGGCTTGCGGCGGCGCCGGGGCGCCCCCGGCCTGAGCCGCCGCGCGCGCGTCGCGCTCGCTGCAAGACTTCCGGTAGATGTCCTCGGCGAAGTGGCAGAGCGAGAAGTGCTCCTCGTTGAGTTTGACGAAGGGCGGGAACTCGCGGCGGCAGATGTCCTCGACGTACTCGCAGCGCGCCTGGAAGGGGCACCCCGGCGGGAGGTGCGCGAGGTCGGGCGGGAGGCCCGGAATCTGGTAGAGCGCCTTGCCCTGCTCGTGCGCCGGGTCGGGGCACCGAGCGCAGCAGGCCCTTCGTGTAAGGGTTGCCGGGGCAGGAGAACAATTCCCGGGTCGGGGCCTGCTCGAAGACCTTGCCGGCGTACATGACGATGATGTGGTCGGTCATGCCGGCGACCACGCCGAGGTCGTGCGTGATGAGGATGACGGAGGTGCCGGTCTCCTCCTTGAGCTTCTTGATGAGTTCGAGGATCTGCGCCTGGATGGTCACGTCGAGCGCGGTCGTCGGCTCGTCGGCGATTAAAAGCTCCGGCTCGCACGAGAGCGCCATCGCGATCATCACCCGCTGGCGCATCCCGCCCGAGAACTCGTGCGGGTAGCTGTCGACGCGCGCGCGGGCCTCGGGGATGCCGACCGTCTCCAGCATCCTGACGGCGTGCTCGCGGGCCTGCTCCTTGCTGTGCCCGAGGTGGAGGCGGGTGATCTCGCCGAGCTGCTTCGAGATGCGCATGAAGGGGTTGAGCGAGGTCATCGGGTCCTGGAAGATCATGCTGATGCGCTTGCCCCGGATGCGGCGCACCTCGTCGGGTGGGAGCGACAGGATGTCCTGCCCGTGCAGGAGCACCTCGCCCGAGACGATCTTGCCCGGCGGGTCGGGGATGAGGCGGAGGATGGAGAGGTTCGTCACGGACTTACCCGACCCCGACTCGCCGACGATCCCGAGGGTCTCGCCCCGCCGCAGGTCGAAGCTGATGCCGTCCACGGCCTTCACCGTGCCGTCCTCCGTCTGGAAGTACGTCCGCAGGTCTCTGACCGAGAGCAGGATGCCGTCCTCACTCATAAGTTTCGGGTTTCGGGTTTCGGGTTTCGAGTTCGTGATTTCCAACCTCGCGTCTTCGAGTTCGAGTTTCGAGTTGCGGAGGCGTTTTAACTCGAAACTCGAAACCCGAAACTTAAAACTTTCGCATTTGGGGGTCGAGCGCGTCGCGTAGCCCGTCGCCGAGGAAGTTCAGCGAGAAGAGCGTCAGGGCCATCGTGACGCCGGGGAAGATGAGCTGCCACGGGAAGACCGCGATGTTCTGGATGCCCTCGGCGGCGAGGCTCCCCCAACTGGCGAGCGGGGCCTGGACGCCGAGGCCGAGGAACGACAGGAACGCCTCCTGCAACATGACCGAGGGGATGGTCAGCGTCGCGTAGACGATGACCGGCCCGAGCGCGTTCGGGACGAGGTGGCGGAAGATGATCTTCGGCGTCGGGACGCCGGTGGCGCGCGCCGCGAGGACGAACTCCTGGTTCTTCAGCGACATCACCTGCCCGCGCACGATGCGCGCCATCGTCAGCCACGAGACCGCGCCGAGCGCCGCGAAGAGGAGGAAGAGCTGGCCGAGCGGCGACTGCCCGCCGAAGAAGGCCAACAGCACGATGACGATCATCATGTACGGGATGGCGTAGAGCACGTCCACGATGCGCATCATCACGTCGTCAACCTTGCCGCCGAGGTAGCCGGCCGTCGCCCCGTAGGCGACGCCGATGACGAGCGAGACGATGGTCGAAATCACCCCGACCATCAGGGAGATGCGCCCGCCCAGGAGCACCCGCGCCAGCATGTCCCGGCCCGCGCTGTCGGTGCCCATCGGGTGCGTCCAGGAGAACGCGCCGTCGGGCGCGGCGAACGGCGGGAACGAGCGGATCAGCTCCGACTCGGGCGGGATGTAGTCGTAGGTGTAGCCCGTGTAGCGCTGGATGATAGACGGCCCGGCGATGGCCGCGACGAGGATGACGTTGACGACGACGAGCCCGAAGACGGCCAGCTTATTCTTCTGCAAACGCCGCCAGGCGTCCCTCCACAGGGAGGTGCCCTCGACGGCCCTCGACTCCCCCTCGGGCCGGCGCTTGAGTCTCGGGACGACGAAAAAATAGAGGAGGAGGAAGAGGGCCGCGCCGATCAGGCCGTTCCAAAAGTTGCCCCGCCCTTGCAGCCACGCGGCGAAGTAGCCGATCACGTGGTGGCCGTAGAAGACGCCGAGGACGAACCCGACCTCCGCGAAGAGCAGCGCCCAGACGGCCGTCGCGCCGCCCCGGCCGCGGGGTGCCGGGCGCACGTCGCCCTCGCCGACGGCCGTCTCGGGGAACGGGTGAATCTCGTCGCCCTCCCGGCGGCGGACGGGCGGCCCCGGCGGCGTCCCGCGCGTGGTGAGCGCGGGCCGGTCGGCGCGGGGCGCCTGCGAGCGGCCCTCCTCGGTCGGCACTTGCGGCGTCGGTTCGTCCTTCATGGCCTTCTAGTACCTGATGCGCGGGTCGAGGAACGCGTAGGCGACGTCGACCAGCAGGTTGAAGATCAGGATCGTGATGGAG
>DASZKF010000340.1:0-6051 GCA_035947355.1 Pyrinomonadaceae bacterium
CCAGCCCCACCTGCGCGCGCACGCGCTCCTCGTCGCGCACGCTGTCGAAGCCGAGCACGACGGCGGAGCCTTCGGTCGGCTGGACGAGCGTGGCGATGATTTTGGTGAGCGTGGTCTTGCCAGCGCCGTTGCGGCCGATGAGGCCGAAGACCTCGCCCCTGCGGATGGCGAGCGTCACGCCGCGCAGCGCCTCGACGGGCGGGCGCGAGCTTATCCGGAACAGGCCCTTGAGGCCGGCCAGCGGGGGTGGGTAGGTCTTCGAGAGGTCTTCGATGGAGATGGCGGCGCCGGCCGCGTCGGGAGTCATCGTCTGCGCTGGCGCGGGTCGAGGTATTCGCGCAGGCCGTCGCCGAGGAAGTTGAAGGCGAGGACGGTGAGCGCGATGGCGACGCCGGGGACGATCATGGCGTGCGGCGCGACGCGCAGCGTCGTCAGGTCGCGCGCCTCCTCGAGCATCACGCCCCACGACGGGGCGGGCGGCGGCACGCCGAGGCCGAGGAACGAGAGCGCCGCCTCGGAGAGCACCGCGCCGGCCATTCCGAGGCTCGCCTGCACGATGAGCGGCTGGACGGCGTTCGGCAGGATGTGCACGAAGAGGATGCGCCAGTCCCTCGCGCCCAAAGCCCGCGCCGCCTGCACGAAGTCGTACTCGCGCACCTTCAAGACCTGCCCCCGCATCACGCGCGCGTAGCCGACCCACCCGATGATGCACAGCGCGAGGATCAGCTTGTTGAGGCCGGCGCCGAGGAAGGCGACCATCGCGATCGCCAGCAGCAGTCCGGGGAAGGCGAGGAAGACGTTGAAGAGGTAGCCCGAGACGACGCGGTCGACCCAGCCGCCGTAGTAGCCCGCGAGCGCGCCGACGACCGTCCCGACCACCGCCGAGACGGCGACCACCACCAGCCCGACCCGCAGCGAGATGCGCGCCCCGTAGACGACGCGCGAGAAGATGTCGCGCCCCGTCGCGTCAGTCCCCAGCCAGTGCTCGGCCGACGGCGAAAGGTAGCGCGCCGAGAGGTTCGTCGCGCCCACGTCGTGCGTCGCCAGCAGAGGGGCCGCCAGCGCCACGAGGACGAGCAGCGCGATGAAGACGATGCCGAAGAGCGCGAGACGGTTCATAACGATTGCGGATTGCGGATTGCGGATTGCGGATTCATATTCGGATTCACATTGAGGGATGTCGAAGAAGCCATTCCTATTCTCCTAATTCCGCAATCCGCAATCCGCAATCAAGAGACTCTGATTCTAGGGTCGAGCCGGCGGTAGACCATGTCCGTGAGCGTGTTGGCGAAGATGTAGGTGACGCTGATGACGAGCACACAGCCTTGGACGAGGCGGTAGTCGCGCTTGCCGATGCCGTCGTCCACGAGCAGGAGGCCGAGGCCCGGCCAGTTGAAAATCTTCTCCGTAATGATCGCCCCGGCCAGGAGCACGCCGAGCTGGAGGCCGAGGACGGTGACGACCGGGATCAGCCCGTTCTTCAGGACGTGCTTGTAGACGACCTTCCGCTCGCTCAACCCCTTCGCGCGGGCCGTCCGCACGTAGTCCTCGCCCATCTCCTCGATGACCGACGAGCGGATGAGGCGCGTCAAAAGCGCCGAGAGCGCCGCGCCGAGCGTGACCGCCGGCAGGATGATGCTCGACCAGCCGAAGCGGCCCGAGGGCGCGAGCCAGCCGAGCCACACCGCGAAGATGTAGATGAGGAACGGGCCGACGACGAAGCTCGGAAGGCTGATGCCGACGAGCGCGACGACCGACAGCGCGTTGTCGAGCCACTGCCCGCGGTTCGTCCCGGCCATGACGCCCAAAGGGACCGCGATGCTGACGGCGACGACGAGCGCCGCCAGCGCCAACTGGATGGTCGCGCCGTAGCGGCTCAGGATGAGGTCCACGACGGGGCGGTCGGTGCGGAACGAGCGGCCCATGTCCCCGCGCAGGAGCGCGCCCCAGTAGTCAACGTAGCGGTTGTCGGCCCCGTGCCAGCGGAACCCCTCCTCGCCCCCGAAGGAGAAGAAGAAGGCCGGGCGGTCGAGGCCGTGCTTCTGCCGGAACTGCGCGATCTGCTCGGGCGTCGCCTGGTCGCCGAGGATGGCCTGCGCCGGGTCGCCCGGCACCAACTCGATCAGAAGCGTGACGAGCGACACGACCGTCCACACGACGAGCAGCAGGATCACGACGCGCCGCAGGATGTCGAGAAGCTTATGCTTCATCCGTACAAGAGACTGAACTCGATTCGGTGGTTAACGCGTGAGGGATGATAGCACCTGAAGGAAAGAGTTACGAGTTTCAAGTTAAAAGTTTCAAGTTTAAGACAACCACCGAACTTGAAACTTTGAACTTGAAACTCGTAACTCTTATAAAAAGACGTAGCCCGACGGCCCTCCCGCACGCCGGCCCCGACAACCAGCGAGCGGGATTAAATCCGTCGGGCTACGATCCGGGTTGCGTCCGGAAAGGTCGCAACCGAGATGTCGTCAACCGATGTCTTGTCAACTCCGGGCCGGGCGCGCGCCCGTGTGCAGCGCGGCGATCCCGCCCGTCAGGTTCCGGTACTCGACCCGCTCGAACCCCGCCTCGCGCATCAGCGCCGCCAGGCGCTCCTGGTCGGGGAACTTCGAGACCGAGTCGGGCAGATACTCGTAAGCGCCGCGCGAGCCGCTGACCAGCCCGCCCACGCGCGGCAACACGCGCGTGAAGTAGAAGCGGAACAGGGCGCGGAAGCCGGGGACGACCGGGGTCGAAAACTCCAGCACCGCCGCGCGGCCGCCCGGCTTCAAAACCCTCCGAAGCTCCGCGAGCCCCTCGGCCACGCCCGCGAGGTTCCGCAGCCCGAAGGCTATCGTCACCGCGTCGAACGACTCGGCCGCGAACGGCAGCCGCAGCGCGTCGCCCTCTACGAACGGGACGCGGGCCGACTTCGCGCGCGCGACCTCCAGCATCGGGCGGCAGAAGTCGAGTCCGACCACCCGCGCGCGCCCGGCCGCGGCCAGCGCCAGCGAGAGGTCGCCCGTCCCGCAGGCCACGTCGAGCACGCGCGCGCCCTCGACCAGAGACGTTTGCAGCTCGCGCGCCACCAGACGCCGCCAGCGCTTGTCAACGTTCCCCGACAGCAGGTGATTCAGGAGGTCGTAGCGGCCGGCGATGCCGGCAAACATCTCGCGCACGCGGCGCGCGTGCTCGACCTGTGAGTCTGTCTGCGTGGGTGCGTCTGGACGGGCCAACGTTATCGGATTTGGTACTACGGGATGGTTGCGGTTGATTTGCGGTTTTCTTGCGAATCGCCTACGGGCGCTTCAGCTGGATGGCCGGCTGCTGCCGCGCCGGCGGGGGCGGGGGAGGCTGCTGAGCCTGCTTCGGCGGCTGCTCGCCGAAGACCTCTACGCCGCCGAGCCGCGCGAGTTCCGCGCGCAGGCCCTCGGCGTCGCCGACGGCGACCGCGGCCGAAGGCGTGTGCAGGAAGAGTCGCGCGGCGACGCGCTGCGCCTCGTCGGGCGTGAGGGCCGCGGCGGCGCGCGCCGTCTCCGAGGCGGTCACGGCCGGCGACTTGTACGAGTGCTCGTCAAGCCAGGAGGCGGCCCAGGCGTCCGCGGCCTGCTGCGCGTCGAGCGTGTCGGCGAAGGCGCGCCGGGCCGCGTCGAGTTCGGCCGCGGAGGGCACGTTCGAGGCCAAAGAGTTTAGGACGGCCCGCGCGGTCTCCAGAGCCTTCGCGGCCTCGGCGGACGTGCGCACCGAAGCCGAGAGGACGAACAGGCCGCCCTCCCGGTGCGCCTCGTGGCGGACCGTCGCGGCGCGCTCCCTGAGTTCGGGGAAGGCCGCGAGCCAGCGCTCGCGGACGAGCGCGGCGAGGACTTGCGCGGCCGGGCGGTCGCGGTCGGCGCGCGCGAGGCCGCGCACGGCGAGGCGCACCTCCGCGCCTTCGGCGCCCGCCCGGTTGACGACGAGCGTGCGCGCGTCGGGCGCCTCGGGCCGGCGGAAGGTTTCGGGGACGAGGCCGTCGCTCTTGCGCCAGCCGCCGAGCGACTGCCGCAGCGCGCGCATGAGCCGCGCCGGCTGCACGTCGCCGACGACGACGAGCGTCGCGTTGTTCGGGTTCAGGAACCGCTCCTGGATGAGCATCAGGTCGGCGCGCTCGACGCGCGCCACGGACTCCGGCGTGCCGGCCGCGGGCCGCGCGTAAGGGTGCACGTTGAAGAGGCGCGCGGCGGCGGCGCGGTCGGCGGCGGCCGCCGCGGTCTCGGCCTCGGCCAGCGTCTTGCGGCGCGCCTCGCGAAGCGCCGCTACCGACTCGTTCGTGAACCTCATGTTGGTGACGGCGTTGCGGATGAGTTCGAGCAGGCGGTCGAAGTCCTGCGCGCGCCCCGAGAGCGTCACGTCAACGGCGTCGAGGCCGGTCGAGACCTCCAGCCGCCCGCCCAACTCCTCGCGCACGTATTCGCGCGTCTGCGCGTCGAAGAGCGCGTCGCCGAGCAGCGCCATCAGCCCCTCCTTGCCGGCGAGGTCGAAGGCCGCGCCGCTGTGGATGCGCAGGCGGAGCAGGAGCTGCGGGTCGCCGGGCCGGTTGAGGGCGAGGATGCGGAGGCCGTTGAGGAGCTGCTCGCGCCTCGGCTCGGGCGCGCCCTGCGCCGAGGCCGCGGCCGGGGCGAGGGCCAAAAGCAGCGCGAGCGCGAGGCGCAGGGGGCGGGAGCGCGGGCCTCGCCGGGGGGTGTTTAGAGTCGTCATGTCGGTCCTGATTTTCCCTGGCATTCCGCACGGGCGTCGGACGTTTGACGCCGCGAACCGCGGGCGCGGTTGACAGCGGGTAGTGTAAAGTTGGCCCGGCGGCCGGGTCAAACCGGGAGGCGGGCCGTAAGTCGTTGATTCCGGGTAAAACTGTCGGCCCCTGCGGCGCACCGTTTCAGACTTCCCGGCATCCAAATGCCGTCCGGGGGCGCCTTGCGTCCGACTCACCCGCGTGGGCGTCTTCTGGGGCTTGAAAAATCCGCCCGGTTCCCCTTGCGTAAGAGGCCGGAAAGTCTTTAATCTTCAACTTGACAGTGGGCCTGCGGTTTTCGTGCAACGAGTAGCGAGGTAGTGAGAGACATGAAACGTTGTCCAACGTGCCTGGAGGAGTTCGCCGAGAAGTTCGGTTTTTGTCCGGTCGACGGGACGCCTCTGAACGGCCACGTCCCGCAGCCGGTGGCGGCCTCGCATCTGGCGGACGAGTCCGTCACGGTCGCGGCGGCGGCCGGCGCCGGCGCGGGGGCCGAGGGCTTTGATGCGGGCGAGGAGACGGTGGCGGCCGCGGCCGTGGGCGGGCGCGAGGAGTACCACCTGACGATCCTCGAAGACGTCGGCCTGACGCGCCGCCTGACAAAGGAGCTGCGGGAGGTCGCGCACGACAACGAGCTGAACTGGAAAGAGTTCAAGCGCAGCCCCGGCCAGTTCACGCAGCGCGCCGTCGCCGGCTACTCGCGGGCCGGGTGGAAGTTCTTCTCGCAGCGCAACATAGCGGTCGCCGTGCTCACGGCGTTCGTCGTCATCACGACGGTCGTCGTCGGCGTCGTCCTGCTCGAACGCGTGCGGATGGCGCGCGCCGAGCAGCGAGCGGCCATGACCGAGCAGCTCGAGCTGGTCGAGATGCTCAACACCGAGATTCCGAACGAGCAGCCCGAGCCGGACAAGGGCCCGGCCGGGATGAACGAGGGCAAGGGCGGCGGCTCGAAGCCGAAGTACGAGAAGCCGCAGGGCGGCGGCGGCGGCGGCCGACAGGAGCAGTTGCCGGCCTCGCACGGCAAGCTGCCGACGGCGCAGCTCGTGCCCGTGATTCTGCCGCCGAACCCGCACCCGCCGGCCATCAAGAACCCGAAGCTTCCGACGCCGGTGACGATTGACCTCGACCCGATGCTCTCGAAGCCCGACCTGAGCAACAGCCCCTACGGCGACCCGAAATCCACCGCGACGACGCCCTCCTCCGGGCCGGGCACGGGCGGCGGCATCGGGACGGGGACGGGCGGCGGCGTCGGCCCCGGCGAGGGCGGCGGCTTCGGCCCCGGCAGAGGCGGTAACACCGGC
>DASZKF010000341.1:0-3227 GCA_035947355.1 Pyrinomonadaceae bacterium
CGTTGAGCCTGACGTTAGACTCAACGCCCTCCCTCACGGTCGGGCTTCCGCACGCTGTCTTTAACTCGAAACTCGCAACCCGAAACCCGAAACTGTTATTCGATCACGTCGAGCATCGAGCCGCCGCGCGCTTCGCCGCCCGGCGGGGCGGGGCCGGCCATGTCGCTGAGGCGGAGGAGGAGGTTGCCGGGGTTGGTCGCGTAGGGGACGGCCTCGTCGCGGTTGACGACGCCGGCGCGGATCATCCGCTCGATGACGCCGTCGAAGGTCTTCATGCCCTCGATCTCGCCCTGATCCATCGCGTCGAGGAGGCTGCGGCCCTCCTGCTCGCCGCGCTCCATGTAGTCGCGCGTGCGCGCCGTGGACTTCAGGATTTCGATGGCCGCGACCCGGCCCTGCCGGTCGGCCCGAGGCAGCAGCCGCTGCGAGACGATGAAGCGGAAGCTCTGCGCGAGGCGCGTCCGGATGGCCTGCTCCTCGTTCTTGGGGAAGACGCCGATGATGCGGTCCACGGTCTTCGAGGCGTCTATGGTGTGCAGGGTCGAGAGGACGAGGTGGCCGGTCTCGGCCGCCTCGAGCGCGACCTCGATGGTCTCGCGGTCGCGCATCTCGCCGACGAGGATGACCTTCGGGGCCTGGCGCAGGGCGGCCCGCAGGGCGAGCGCGAAGTTCGGCGTGTCCGAGTGCAGCTCGCGCTGGTGGATGGTCGAGTTCTTGTGCGGGTGCAGGAACTCGATGGGGTCTTCGATGGTCACGATGTGGTAAGCCTTCGACTCGTTGATGAGGTCTATGACGGCCGCCAGGGTCGTGGACTTCCCCGACCCCGTCGGGCCGGTGACGAGGACGAGGCCGTTCTTGAGGCCGACGATCTCCTTGAGGACTTCCGGCAGGTTGAAATCGCTCCACTGCGGCGGGCGCGGCGGGATGACGCGCATCACGATGGCGTGCGAGCCGCGCTGCATGAAGATGTTGACGCGGAAGCGCGAGAGGCCCGGCGCGCTGAAGGAGAGGTCGGCCGAGCCGAACTTCTCCAGGTTCTCGGCGGCCGTCTGGTGGCCGGCCATGATGATGCGCGCCAGCGAAGCCGTGTGCGCCGGCAGGAGCTTTTCGAGTCCGGGGACGGGCACCGGCTTCAGCTCGCCGAGGAGCTCGACCTGCGGCGCGCGGCCCGGCGAGAAGATCAGGTCGCTGACCCTCTCGGAGGCGGCGAGCATGCGTTGGAGGACGGCGACGAAGTTCAACTGCGGCGCGCCCGCGGGCGGCGGCGCGGGGGCGTTCTGGTTCGGCGTGGTCATGGGCAGTTCTGCTCCGGTTGCCTAAAGCGTGCGGGAGGGCGCGGCCGGGGCGCGCCCAACGCTTTGAAGATGACAAAGTCCGAGTCGCTGACGCAAGTGTGTGAGGCGAGGCCGCGGGCCGGGTCGTGGAGGCCCGGCCCGCGCCGGGCGGCGAAACCTTTCCGCAAACAGTTGTAACCGAAAAGACACTCCGGGTGCAAACAACCGTGCCCGCTTTGGCGTACATCACAGTGACCGTACGGCGCAGGGCGCGCTCTCCGGCGGTTCGAGGCGCCCGCCCCGCAGACTTCCGAGAAGGGAGGCGCAAAAGCGATGGCAACCTACCGCGACCCCGTGAGGGTCTTCGCCCCGCTGGAAGTGATCGAGCGCCTGCTTGAGATTCGCGCCGAGGCGGGCCACACGCCCGTCATCTACATGCGCACGGCGGACGACCTCGTCGCCTACTTCGACGCCTACGGCTTCGATGTCTACGCCTTCGACGACGCCGCGGCCGAGTTCCGCTACGGCCGCTACCGCGCCCCGCTCGCGCCCGGCGGCGACCACGCCCACGAGTCCCTCAAGGCGCACTGAGGAGGGGCTAGAGGCCAGGGGCTAGTGAAGAAGTTGAGGGCCGGTGAGGGCATGAGCTTTCACCGGCCCTTAGTCTTTTAACAAGCCCCCGGCCTCTAGCCCCTAGCCCCTCCTCAGAGTGCCTTGATGACGACGAAGGTGACGTCGTCGCCGGAGCCGCGGCCGCCCGTCCACTCGTAGATGTCGTTGTAGAGGAAGTCAATCAGCTCGCGGGCGCGCTTGTCGCGGCCCGACCGGACGGCCTCGACGAGGCGGGCGCGGCCGTACTCCTCGCCGCCGGGGGCGGCCGCCTCGGTCGCCCCGTCCGTGTAGAGGACGAGCGTCTGGCCCGGCTCGATGGGCAGGTAGTACTCGTAATAGCGCGTGTCGCGGAACATGCCGAGCGGGAGGCCGCCGCGCTCGATGAAGCGCGCGCGGCCGTCGCGTTCGAGGATGAGCGGCGGGTTGTGGCCGGCGTTGACGAAGGCGAGCGTCCGGTTCGTCGCGTCGAGCATCCCGTAGAAGGCGGTCACGAACTGGTGCGGCTCGATGGTCTCCCAGAGGAGGAAGTTGACCTTCGCCATCCCGACGTTCGGGGCGTAGCCGATGCGGATGGCCGCGCGCAAAGAGGCCCGCAGGAAGGCCATCAGCAGCGAGGCCGGGACGCCCTTGCCCGAGACGTCGGCGATGACTAAGCCGAGGTGATCCTCGTAGACCTTGACGAAGTCGTAGTAGTCGCCCGAGACCTCCTCGGTCGAGAAGTTGTAGGCGCTGATGTCGAAGCCTTCGAGGACGGGGTCGCCCGGCGGGAGCAGGCTGAGTTGCACCTGGCGGGCGACTTCGAGCTGCGCTTCGAGCCGCTTCTTCTCGACCAACTGCTCGTGCAGCATCGCCTTCTCGACGATGATCGCGACCTGCGAGGCGAGCAGCTGGAGGACCTGCAGGTCGTCCTCCGAGTAGGCGTCGGGCGCGTCGGATTCGAGGTCGAAGACGCCGATGACCTCGTCGTTCGAGATGATCGGCGCGACCATCTCGGAGCGCGTGCCGCGCCGGGCGTTGACGTAGCGCGGGTCGCGCCGCACGTCGGCGACGCGGACGGCCTCGCCCGTCTGCGCGACCCAGCCGATGAGGCCCTCGCCGAGCTTGAGCCGCAGCTCCATCAGCTCCTCGATGTCGTAGCCGCGCACGGCCTCGGCGTGGAAGACGAGCGTCGAGGAGCCGCCGTCGGTCGTGTGCACGTCGCGGCGGATGATGTAGATGCCGGCGGCGTCGTAAGGCAGCAGGGAGTCGAGCGTGTCCATCACCTGCGCCAGAACCTCTTCGAGGTTCAGCGAGCGGCTGATCTTGCGCGTGATCTCAAGCAGCATCCGCAGCTTGTCCGTC
>DASZKF010000342.1:0-11285 GCA_035947355.1 Pyrinomonadaceae bacterium
GAGCCCGCGCCGGCCCCGATTTTGCGCCGGGGCGGAAGCGGCGGGCCGACTCGCCTTCCGTCCGACGCCTTTAGCCCGGCGGCCAGGAGAGGGGGCGGCCGCCGAGGACGTGCAGGTGGAGGTGGAAGACGCTCTGGCCCGCGCCGGCGCCGTTGTTGATGACGGTGCGGAAGCCGGACGCTTCGAGGCCCGCGTCGCGCGCCACGCGGGCGGCCGCGAGCAGGAGGTGCCCGAGCAGAGACTCGCGGCCCTCTTCGGCCTCGGCCAGCGAGGCGACGTGCTCGCGCGGGATGACGAGGACGTGCGTCGGGGCCTGCGGGTTGATGTCGCGGAAGGCGACGGCCCGTTCGTCCTGGTAGACGAGCTGCGCGGGGATTTCGCCCGCGGCGATTTTGCAGAAGAGGCAATCGTGTTCGGCCATAAGATTTCCTTCCCGACGCCTGTCGAAATTTTCCGGGCCGCCTACCGCCACGAAGGGCCGAGGCCGCCGCGCACGAGGAGGCGCGCGCCCGCGCCGTCCGAGCGCACGACCCACAAGTCTACCTCGCGGTAATCGTCGAGTTTCTTCGAACGCTCGAAGACCAGGAAGCCGCCGTCGGGCGAGAGGTCGAAGCGGCGCGCGAACTCGCCCTCAAGTATCGTCACCGGCGTCACGCGCCGCGTGGCGAAGTCGTAGCGGAAGATGTTCGCCGAGTCCCCCGCCGGGTTCGTCTGCGAGTAGAGGAAGCCGGAGCCGTCCGGCAGCCAGCGCAGGTCGTTCAAGAGTTGGTGTTCGAGGTCGCTGAAGGTGTGCAGCCTCGCGCCGGGGTGCGCGCCGCCCTCCGAGGCGCGGTAGACGGCGGAGCCGCCCGAAGAGTTCTCCGTGTAGATGAGCTGGTCGGCGAGCGCGGGCGTCGGCCCCCAGTCCCAGGCGCACGTGCCCGAAGGGTGATCGCCTTTGAAGAGCGGGCGGAAGGTGTACTCGCCGGGCTTCGGCCGGGCCGGCGCGCTGTTGATGACGCAGACGCCGGAGCGGTAACTGACGCGCGAGCCGTCGGCGCGCCAGACCGGGCGGAACGCGCCGAGCAGTTCGATGCCGTCGCCCGTGATGCTGAACGCGGGCGCGTTGATCGTCTGACCGGCGCGCACGTCCACGCCGGGCATGAACCAGCGGTAGCGGCCGTACATCGCCACGACCGGCTGCGCGTGGTCGCCGAAGTCGGCCACGGACTTGAACAGCAGCGTCCTGGACGAGCCGGGCGGCAGGGTGACTTGCTGCGGCTCGTCGGCCCCGGCCACGTAGACGAAGAAGACGCCCGCGCTCGCCTGCTGTTGCTGGTAGGCCGGCTGGTCGTTGCGCACCGTGACGCTGACCGAGCCTTTCGGGTGGCGCGCGAACTCCGCGTGGTCGGGCGGGTTGGTGATCTTGCGGAAGCCCGTCCCGTCCGCCCTCACGGCGTAGATGTCCGCGTGGTAGAGCGAGACGACGCCGTGGTGCGCGCTGGAGAAGGCCAGCTCCTCACCGCCGGGCCGCCACGCGAGGTCGTAGACGCCCATCTCCTCGGTCGCCAGCGGGTGCGTCCACAGACGTCGGTCGTTCGAGCCGTCCGACTCTACCAGCCGAATCTCCGTGCCGCCCCGGATGTAAGCGACGGTGCCGCGGGCGGGCGCGGGGGCCGGGGGAGTCTGCGCGGCGGGAGGAGTCGGACTCTGACCCGCGTCGGGAGTTTGCTCCCGGCGTTCGGCGTTCGGCCGGCCCGCGCGCGGCGTGGGAGTCGGGGAGGCCGGGCGGTCTAACAGCGCGCCGACCTCCTCGGCGAGTTTCTGCACGGCCCCGAGCGCGGTCGGGCGCACGGCGCGCCCCTCGGCCCTGCGGCCGTAGACGAAGTTGTCGAGCAGCAGCCCCGTCTGCCCCTTCGGCGGGCGGAACCTGACCGAGACGATGTCCGATTCGGAGATGAAGCCGACGAACGAGCCGGCGGGCCGCGCGCGCGTGTTGACGACGACGGTCTGGGCGGCACCGTCGGTGGTCGTCACCGTGACTTCGACGGTCGAGAGGTAAGGCTGCTGCGTCCAGAGTTCCGCGCCGACGGCCGTCGTGCCGCCGGGCAGCGACGCTTCGAGCGCGGCGTTGCCCGGCTGGTTCGGCGCGCCCCAGCTGAGCAGCGCGCCCGTGCCCGTGTTGTACATCGGGTTCGGCGCGGCGTACGAGGGGCTGAGGACGTAGATGACGCCGGCCCCGAACCTCGCCCCGCCCGTCGCGCGGAAATGCGCGCCGCCCGCCGCGAGCCCCGCCCCCGGCTGGTACTTGCCGAAGCCCCGCGCCGGCGCGACCGCCTCGAAGTCAACCGTCACGAGTCGCGCGGTCGCCCCGGCGAAAGCCTCCCGGCTGTCAAAAGCCTCGATCTTCGCCTGCGCCCCGCCCGCCGGGGCCAGCGCGAGGGACACGACTAAGACGTACAGCAGGACTGTCATGCGAGGGCCGCGTATCATCTTCCCTGACTCCGGGGAAAAGAAATGATGAATGCGGAATGCGGAATGATGAATGTGACCGGGCCGGCCTCGTCACATTCATCATTCATCATTCCGCATTCATCATTTCCTCATTCCGCCGCCGGCGGCCTCGACCGTCTCGACGGGCGGGAGCTGCGCGGTGACGGACTCGCGGACGCGCTCGATGTCGGCCCCGACGGCGCGCAGCTTGGCCTCGATCTTCTCGTAGCCGCGGTCTATGTGGTAGACGCGGTCAATCGTCGTCTCGCCGCGGGCGGCGAGGCCCGCGAGCACGAGCGAGGCCGAGGCGCGCAGGTCGGAAGCCTGCACGCGCGCGCCCATCAGCTCCGAAGGGCCTTCGACCACGGCCCGGCTGTGCCCTTCGAGCTGGATGCGCGCGCCCATCCGCTGCATCTCCGAGGCGTGCATGAAGCGGTTCTCGAAGATCGTCTCGGTGATGCGCGCCGACCCCCCGGCCTGCGTCATCAGGGCCATGTACTGCGCCTGCATGTCGGTCGGGAAGTTCGGGTAAGGCTCGGTCGTCACGTCCGCCGCGCGCAGGCCCCGCTTCGAGCGGCGCGCGGCCAGCGTCGTAGTGTTGACCACCTCGACCTCGACCCCCGCCGCGCGCAGGCGCTCGACGACGGCCGAGAGGTGCGCCGGGCAGCAGTCCTTGATCTCCAGCTCGCCGCCCGTGATGGCCGCCGCGACGAGGAACGTGCCCGTCTCGATGCGGTCGGGGATGATGGTATGCTCGGCCGCGCCTAAGCTCTCGACGCCCTCGACCGTGATCGTCTCCGTGCCCGCCCCGCGCACGCGCGCGCCCATCCGGTTGAGGAGGTCTGCGAGGTCTGTGATCTCCGGCTCGCGCGCCGCGTTGTGGATGCGGGTGGTGCCGCGCGCGAGTGACGCCGCCATCATCAGGTTCTCCGTGCCCGTCACCGTCACCTTCTGGAAGCCCACGTCCGCGCCGACGAGGCGGCGCCCGCGGGGCGCGCGCGCGACGACGTAGCCGGCCTCCAGGCTGACCTGCGCGCCGAGCATCTTCAGGGCTTCGAGGTGGAGGTCAATCGGCCGCGTCCCGATGGCGCACCCGCCCGGGAGACTGACCTTCGCCCGGCCGAAGCGCGCGACGAGCGGCCCGAGCGCGAGCACCGAGGCGCGCATCGTCTTGACGAGGTCGTAAGGGGCCTCGAAGACCTCGACGTGCGAGGCCGTGATCTTGTGCGTCCGCAGGTCGGGCACGAGCACGGTCGCGCCGAGGTCTTCGAGCAGGCGGCGCTGCGTCAGGCAGTCGCGCACGTACGGGACGTTGTGGAGCGTGACGGTCTCCGGCGTCAGGATGGCGGCGGCCATGCACGGCAGCGCCGAGTTCTTCGCCCCGCCGATCGAGACCCGCCCGCGCAGGGGCCGGCCGCCTGTGATGCGAAATTTGTCCATAAACTTTGTTGATGACCCTGATAAGGTTTGCGGATTCTAGCACGCGCCCGCCGGCGCCGGCTACCCGGCGAGCCGCAGGGCGACGGTGCGCGGGATGCCCTGGAGGTCGCGGTGGATGTCGAGCAGCGACCACACCGAGGGGTCAACGAGGGAGCGGACGCGCTCGTGCTGATCGAAGCCGATCTCGAAGAGGAGGTGGCCGCCCGGCACGAGCAGCCGCGGGGACTCGGCGACGAGCCGGCGGATGACGGAGAGGCCGTCGCCGCCGGGGGTGAGCGCGACGCGCGGCTCGTGCTCGCGCACCTCGCGCTGGAGCCCGGCGAGGTCGCGCTCGGCGACGTAGGGCGGGTTCGAGACGATGATGTCGAAACGAATCTCGGGGCCGGCGCCGAGGGCTTCGAAGCAGTCGGAGACGAGCGGCGTGAGGCGCGGGGCGACGCCGTGGCGGGCGGCGTTGCGCGCGGCGACGGCGAGCGCGGCCGGCGAGATGTCGAGCGCGACGGCGCGCGCTCCGGGGCGCGCGACGAGGAGCGCGACGGCGATGCAGCCCGAGCCGGTGCCGACGTCGCAGACGAGCGGCGCGGGCGCCTCCCGCAAAAGCTCGAGCGCCGCCTCGACGAGCAGCTCGGTCTCCGGGCGCGGGATGAGCACGTCGGGCGTGACCTCGAACTCAAGGCCGTAGAAGTCCTGCCGCCCCGTGACGTACTGCAAGGGCTCGCCCGCGGCCCGGCGCGCGACGGCGCGGCGGAACTCGGTGAGGCTCTCGGGCGCGAGGCGATCTTCCGGGTGGGTGAGGAGCCGCGTGCGGTCAAGGCCCGTGACGTGCGCGAGCAGCGACCCGGCCTCGCGCCGCGACTCCGCGACGCCGGCCGCGCGTAAGGTCTCGGCGGCTTCGCCCAGCGCCTCGACGACGGTCAGGCTGTGTGGCTCGGACATCCTGCGCCTCCTCGGTCTTAGAGGCGCACGGTGACGGCGTTGCTGTCGGCCCCGCCGGCGCAGATGACCAAAGTGACCGTGCCGGGCGCGAGGTGCGCCGGGAGCGCGAGGTGGATTTGCGTGAGGCCGGGCAAGGTCGGGTTGGGGACGACCGCCTCGACCGCGACGGGCTGGCCGTCGGCCGTGGCCGTCACGCCCGCGCGGCCGACGCCCGTCGCGAAGACGATGACGCGGCGCGGGCCTTCGCCGCCGAAGATGGTCGGCAGCTCGCGGAAGAGTTTGTAGGTGACGGCCTCGCCCGCGCCCGTCCCGTCCTGCGTGAAGAGCGCCGGGGCCGAGCCCCGCAGCGTCAAGGCGAGACGGCTCTGCGCCCCCTGCGGGTTGGTCACGACCACCTCGCACGCGCCCGGCGCGGCGTCGGGCGGGATCAGGAAATTAACCTGGGTGGGCGAGGCGAAGAGGATCGGCGAAGGCCGCCCGCACGCGCTGACGCGCGTCCCGTTCAACTCCAGCGGGAACGCGCCGTCCGGCCCCGGCCGCGCCTGCTCGGGCTTGACGCCGAAGCCCGTCCCGACGAGGACGCCGAGGGTGTCGGGGGCGACGGCCCGCGCGCGCGCGAGGCCGGGGTCAGGCGTCGCCGCGTTGATGACCGTGTGCGCGGCGGCCGGCCCCGCGAGGAAGACGGGCTGCGTCCAGGCGGTGCGGCCGAACCCGTCGGTGATCCGCGCCCGCACGTAGAGATCGTCGCCCGCGAAGCGGTACTCGGCCACACTCTCGGTCGTGCTCCTGAGCACGCGGCCGCCGCGGCCGATGAACTCGACCGTGTGCGGGAAGCAGAACTCTAAGTCCTCGAAGTCCTCGCAGTCGCCGCCCTCGGTCTCGACGGTGATGCTGTTGTAAGTCACCCGGAGGTCGCGGAGGCGGACGCCGTTCGTCGCGTAGAAGTCGCCGCGCTCGAGCGCCCCGACGATCTCGGCGGGCGTGAGGCCGTCGGCCCGCACCATCACCCAGGCCCTGCCGGGCGGCGCGCGGTCGGGTCTCGTCAGCGTGTGCGCGTCGTCTGCGGCGACGCCGTAGAGCACCTTCCCCGCCGAGAGGACTTGGTCCCAAATCTGCTCGACAGACGGGTGCGACGCGTCGCCGCCGCTGTTGGTCACGTCGAAGGCGTTGAAGAGCTCGAACAGGCTGTAGTCGCGCAGGGCCTTGAGGTCTCCGGCGCTGACGGCGTACTTGAGGTTCGGGTGGGCGACGACGGGGACGCCGCCGGCGGCGCGGATCGCGACCACGTTCCGGTGCAGCGTGTCGAGGACGGAGTCGCCGTGCCGGGGCGGCGTCTGCGCGCGCGGGTTGAGGGAGATCAGGTGGACGGGGCGGAGTCGGAAACTGTCCGTTACCTCGACGCCGCCGATGACGAGGAAGTTCCCGCCCGCGCCGAGCGCCGCGTTCAGCTCCGCGACGCCCGTCAGGCGGTCGTGGTCCGTGATGAAGAGGAAGTCGTAGCCGTGCGCCTTGTACCAGGCGGCGACCTCGCGGGGCGAGGAGTCGCCGTCGCTGTTCGACGTGTGTGTGTGCGTGTTGCCCCTGTACCACCTCTGCCGGGCGTCGGCGGGCGCGGCCGCCGCGCCGACCGCCAGCAGGATGCAAACGAGACCGGAGAGAACTCTCAAGCGGGCCACCCCCTTGTAAAGTCTGTGCGACGAGGCGGAATTCTACACCGGCCCCGCCCTTTGTCAACGCGCCGATTAGAAAGGGCGCGGCGTGGTGCGATATAATGCGCCCACACGCGAGCAAGACGAAAACACGGGGGCCGCCGGGCGACCTCCGGGGAGGGGGCAGAGGATGAAGGCCGAGTTTCACATCCAGGGCATGCACTGCGAGTCGTGCGCCGCCGACATCAGGGAGACGCTCGAAGAGACGGCCGGCGTCGAGAGCGCCGAAGTGACCTTCGGCGGCAAGACGGCCAACGTGACCTTCGACGACGCGGTCGTCCAGCAGGCCACGCTCATCAAGAAGATTCAAGACCTGGGCTACCAGGCGACGGTCGGAGACCAGCAACAGGGGGCGACGAACAATGGCTGAAGCGAGGAACGAACCCGAGACCCGGACTGACGCGCTCGACGACCGCGGCACCGACGCCGCCGCCGGCCTCGCGCTCCTCAGGCGGCTGCGCGACGCGGGCTTCGAGTCCGACGACGCGAAGTTCGCCGTCGCCCTCGGCCGGCCCGTCGAGGAGGTCGAGGCCTGGATGCGCGGCGCCGAGCCGCCCGACGACGACATCATCATGAAGGCCCGCGGCATCGCCCAGGAGCGCGGCATCGAAATCGAATAACGAAGTAGACAGTAGTCAGTAGTCAGTAGACAGTAGGCGCTCCGCGGCTCGACGGCTGACGCCGATACGCGAACGATTCGACGGCTAAAGTTTTTCTACTGTCTACTGTCTACTGTCTACTGTCTACTGCCTTTTATGAACGAGAAGCTCATCCGCGCCGGCCGCCAGCTCGTCGAGTCGTACTCGCGCGAGGGCGTCAAGATTCACCACCTCGACCGGCGGCCGCTGCCGTCGCGCGCCGAGGTCATCCGCATGACCGAGGCGCTGCAGGAGCTGCTCTTCCCCGGCTACACGGGCGCGCAGGGGCTGACGGGCGCGGCCCTGCGCCTCCACGTCGAGTCGCGCCTCGCCTGGCTCCACGAGACCCTGACCGAGCAGATCGGCCGCGCCGTCAACCACGGCCAGCGGCTCGAAGACGCCTGCCCCGTCACCGAGCGGCAGGCCGTCGAGTGCGCCGAGGAGTTCCTCACGCAACTGCCGCACTTGCGCGAGGTGCTGGCCTCGGACGTGAAGGCGGCCTACGACGGCGACCCGGCCGCCGGCTGCCACGACGAGATCATCTTCAGCTATCCCGGCACCTACGCCATCATGGTCTACCGCCTCGCCCACGAGCTGTTCAAGCTCGGCGTGCCGCTCATCCCGCGCATCATGACCGAGCACGCGCACCACCGGACGGGGATTGACCTCCACCCCGGCACACGGATCGGCCCGAGCTTCTTCATAGACCACGGCACGGGCGTCGTCGTCGGAAGCACGGCCGTCATCGGCAGGAATGTGAAGCTCTACCAGGGCGTCACGCTCGGCGCGTTCTCCTTCGACAAGGACTTGACGGGCCAGCTCGTCCGCAACACCAAGCGCCACCCGACCATCGAGGACGACGTCGTCATCTACGCCGGCGCGACCATCCTCGGCGGCGACACCGTCATCGGCCGCGGCTCGGTCATCGGCGGCAACGTCTGGCTCACCCACTCCGTCCCGCCCGGCACCCGTGTCCTCCAGGAGTCGCCCAAGCTCCGCATCATCCCCCCCGAAGAGGCCGCCGCCTCGTGACACTCCGAGGCATCATTCTCGAACCCTGAGCAGTTAGGAAGGCAACTCCGCCAACACCGGGCCGACTCTCACGGTCGCTGCCGGAGGCCCTTCACGTATGCTGAGACGAACTTTCGCGTCCATCGTCGTCTGCCTCGCGCTCGGCGCTCCCGTCCGGGCGCAGGGCTCGCGCGGGGTGCTGTTGGTCAGGGCGGCGCGGGTGTTGGACGTGCGGGCGGGTTCGTATGTGCGCGACGCGGGCGTGCTCGTCGTGGGCGGGCGCATTAAGGAGGTCGGCGGGTTCGCGGCGCTGCGGAGGCGGCTGCCGAGGGGCGCGGCCGTCGTTGACCTCGGCGGCCTGACGCTGATCCCGGGCCTCATTGACGCGCACACGCACCTGTTCAGCGCCTACGACGGGCGTGTGGACACGACCGCCCGGATGGGGGCGGCGGAGCGGCGTCGCCTGGCCGAGAGGTCTGCGCGCGAGATGCTGGCCGCGGGCTTCACGACCGTCAGAGACCTCGGCGGCTCGGGCGGCGGCGACGCTGCGCTGCGCGACGCAATCAACGCGGGCCGCGCCGAGGGGCCGCGCGTGCTCGCCGCGACGCGGAAGCTGACGCCGCCGGGTGGGCAGGGGGCGAACCTCCCGCGCGAGGTAGTCGAGCGCGAGTTCCTGGAGGTCAAGGGGGCCGAGGGCGCGCGCCGCGCCGTGCGTGCGGCAGTCGCGGCGGGCGCGGACGTGATTAAGGTCGTCGTCGACGCGGGGCCGAACGTGCTGAGCGCCGAAGAGGTGAAGGCCGTCGTCGAGGAGGCCCGGCATCACGGCCGCAGGGTCGCCGCGCACGCCGTCTCGCGGGCGGCGATTGCGAACGCGGTCGAGGCCGGCGTGGATTCGGTAGAGCACGGCGTCGAGGCGACGCCCGAGCTGCTCGCGCGGATGCGCGAGCGCCGTATCGCGCTCGTCCTCAACGTCCACACGGCCGAGACGCTGCGCGCCATCTTCGCCGCCGAGCTGCGCCGCGCGCCCGAGGCCGCCGCCGACTTCGAGGCTTACGTCCGGCAGAGCGACGAGCGGACGCCCGTGCGCGTGCGGGAGGCGCTGGCGGCGGGAGTCCGCGTCGTCGCCGGCTCGGACGTGATTCACATACACCCCGGCAGGACGCGCGGCGAGGCGGCGCTGCTGGAGCTGGAGGCGCTGGCCCACTGGGGCCTGCCCGCGCCCGAGGTCGTCCGCGCCGCTACCACTTACGCGGCCGAACTGCTCGGGCTGCGAGACGCGGTCGGCGCCGTCGAGGCCGGCAAGCTCGCCGACCTCGTCGCCGTCGAAGGCGACCCGCTCGCGGAGGCCGCCGCGCTCGGCCGCGTCCGCTTCGTGATGAAGGGCGGGGTGGTCATTAGACACGACGGTCAGTAGCCCGGCCGCGAGGGAGAGCGTTTGAGATTAGACGTAGCTCGTCCTTGATGTAAGCACGACGCCCTCCCTCACGGTCGGGCTACTGCCGGCGATTCAATTTTTCGTGCTTCGTTCAAATGTTTGGACGCGGCGAAAAAACGCTGAACGGTTACCCGAATCGTGTTAACTTGTCCGGCCGTTGCACACGGCCCGATTCCATCCGGAGGAGTTTTCAAGTCTCATGCATCGTTGCCCCCGCAGAGTATTCTTCGCCCTCGCCGCCGCGCTGGTTTTCTGCATCACGACGGCCGCGCGCGCGCAGGCCGCTTTCGACAAGGACGAGTTCGCCGCCCGGCGCGCGAAACTCTTCGAGCAGATCGGCGACGGCCTCGCGGTCGTCTTCGCCGGCGAGCAGCACGTCCACGCCGTCAAGTTCCGCCAGGCCCCGGACTTCTACTACCTCACGGGCGTCGAAGAGCCGGGCGCGGTGCTGCTGCTCATCGGCCCCTCGAAGCAGAGCTTCCTGTTCGCGCACAAGCGGCCCCAGTGGAAGATCAACGTCGAGGGGCCGGGCATCCTCGACGAGCCGCAGCCGGCGGCGCGCTACGGACTGACGCAGGTCGCGGAGCTGGAAAACTTCCTCACCTATTTCAACTTCGCGGCGCGCAAGGCGCAGAAGCTCTACGCGCCGGTGAGCGCGCCCGACACGCTCCAGCACAACCGCGGCGAGCAGGAGCAGCACGAGGCCACGCTCGCCTCGAACCCGCTCCTGCGCTACACGCCCGCGGTCAAGCAGGCGGTCGCCCGCCTGCGCGAGCTGAACCCGCACCTCGCCGTCGCCGACGTGAACCCCCTGCTCGACCGCCTGCGCTGGGTCAAGACGCCTTACGAAATCGAGCGGCTGCGGCGCAGCGGGAAGGTCGGGGCCGAGGGCCTGCGCGCCGCCATCCGCGGCACGCGGCCCGGCATGTTCGAGTACGAGGTCGAGGCCGCCGCGCGGTTCGTCCAGACCAAGATGGGCGCGCGCGGCGACGCCTTCACGCCCATCGTCGCCTCGGGGCCGAACACCGTCACCTGGCACTACACGCGCAACGACCGGCGGATGGAGGCCGGCGAGGTGGTGCTGATGGACTACGGCGCGGACTTCGACTACTACACCTCCGACATCACGCGGACGTGGCCCGTCTCGGGCACCTTCACGCCCGAGCAGGAGAAGATGTACCGCTGCATCCTCGAAGCGCGCGACCGCATCATCTCTGTGATGAAGCCGGGCGCGACGATCAAGCAGATGCAGGACGCGGCCGAGGAGGTCTACAAGCGGCACGGCTTCCACCAGCAGTTCCTCGAACTCGGCCGCTACGTCGGCCACCCCATCGGCCTCTCCGTCCACGACGTGGGCGGCGGCGACCCCGACACGACGCTGCAGGCCGGCGTCGTCTTCAATGTCGAGCCGCTCCTCGAGTTCCGCGACAAGAAGATTCACATGCGCCTCGAAGACACCGTGCTCGTCACCGCCTCTGGCGCGGAGAATTTGACGGCCGCCGTCCCCGCCGACATCGAGTCGGTCTACGCGCTGATTAAGCAGAAGGGGCTGACGATTGATTGATTGCGGATTGCGGAGTCGGGGTGTCTCGCAGGTTGAGGGTCGCGGAAGTCAGGGTTCACACAGAGGCACGGAGGCTCCAC
>DASZKF010000343.1:0-3124 GCA_035947355.1 Pyrinomonadaceae bacterium
GTCACAGAGAAAATGACTTCTTCTCTGTGACCTCTGTGTCCTCCGTGTCCTCTGTGTTGAAATTACCTCCCGCGACACTCAACGACGCTGATATGAAATCAAAAATCTGTTGACACTTCCGGGGGGGCGGCATACTCTTCCGCCGTCTCGCGCCGACTTCCTTGCCTCTTCCGTAAAGCTCGTAGCTTTTCGCGACGATCAGCCTTAAGCGGGTTGCCCTTCGACCTTCGCCCCGTCCTGAAAGGAGAGCCGATGAAGTACACGACGACCCTGCGCCTCGCCGCGGCGCTCGGCTTCTCGCTGCTCGCGCTGGCCGCCTTCGCGGGCGGCGCCGCCGCGACCCGCACCCCTACGGGGCAGGGCGGCGCGGGCCAG
This sequence comes from Pyrinomonadaceae bacterium, assembly GCA_035947355.1. Classification (GTDB taxonomy): domain Bacteria; phylum Acidobacteriota; class Blastocatellia; order Pyrinomonadales; family Pyrinomonadaceae; genus QHXN01. Next base: position 376 of record DASZKF010000343.1, read on the forward strand.
TGCCGGCCGCTGCCGCTGCCGAGCGCGGTCGGCGTCCCCGAATTCGAGCGGCAGTTGATCGAGTTCCTCAAGGGCCGCTGTTACGGCCGCTGGGAGGCCGACCCGGAAGTCCGCGACACGGGGCCTTTCGTCAGCGGCGTCTACTACGGCACGCACCCGGCCGTGCGCGTCTTCTACTCGCCGCAGGCCTGGGACTGGATGCGGGCGGGCCGGAAGGGCGACCCCCCGGACGGCGCGCTCATCGTCAAGGAGCAGTTCGCGCCGCCGGCCGCGGCCGACTCCCCGCTCAACGGCTGGTCCATCATGCTGCGCGACGAGAAAGGCTCTTGGGACGGCTGGTACTGGTCGGGCCACGGGACGAACGATACGTTCGACGCGTCGAAGATAGACAACAAGGGTCAGGGCTTCGGCTCCTACTGCATCCGCTGCCACGCCTCGGCCGTCGCGCAGACCTCGACCTTCGCCTCCGTCCGCAACGTCAAGGAAGACCCGATCTCCTTCCTCATCCAACTGCCGACCTTCCTCCCGCCGCCGCCCAACACCCGGCTCACGCAGCGGCTGCCCGCGCCGGCCGAATCGTCCCTCACCGCCCGCTCGCCGCACGACGACCAGCACCTCCGGCCCGCGACGGCCCACACCCCGCCCGCCGGGGTCGCGAAGCCGGTCGCCTTCCCGAACGAGAACCTCGACCACGTCGTCTCCGGGCCGAAGGGGCCGCCGCAGTTCGTCACCTCCGACCAGTGCATCGGCTGCCACACGGCGAGCGACGTGAACATGTCGGCGACGTTCACCGAGACGCCCGTCAACCTCTCGCCCTACACCGAGTGGCGCGCCTCGATGATGGGGCTCGCCGGCCGCGACCCGGTCTTCCACGCGCAGGTCGAGTCGGAGCGCGCGCAGTTCGCTAACTCGCCGCTCGGTAACAAGGACGCCTTCCTCGACTCGAAGTGCTTCCACTGCCACGGCATCATGGGCCAGCGCCAGCTGGTGATTGACAGCTCGCCGGGCAAGACGCCCCCGCCCGACCAGCTCACCCCGGCCTTCAACCACGAGTGGGTCTACGCCCTGCCGGAGCCGCCGCGCTACGAGTACGCGGGGCCGGCGCGCTACGGCGCGCTCGCGCGCGACGGCATCTCCTGCGCCGTCTGCCACCAGATGTCCGACCGGAACCCGAAGCTCGGCACGCCGCCGAGCTTCACCGGCGACTTCGCCCTCGACCCGCCCGGCACCGTCAACGGCCCCTACAAGGACGTGCTGCCGCTCCCGATGAAGCAGGCGCTCGGCATCACGCCCGAGCACGCGCCGCAGATCACCTCGTCGGCCCTGTGCGGCAGTTGCCACACCGTCATCACGCCGGTGCTCGATAAGGAGGGGAGGCAGCTGAAGGACAAGGCGGGGAAGCCGATGGTCTTCCACGAGCAGACGACCTACATGGAGTGGCTCAACAGTGACTTCCAGAACGAGCCGGAGCTTTCGAAGCGCGAGGTGAAGCTGGCCTCGGTGCAGAGCTGCCAGGACTGCCACATGCCGCGAACTTTCCGCGGCCTGCGCATCAACTCGCGCATCGCCAACATCGAGGACAACACCTACCCTTACGTGGACTGGCGGCTGCCCGACCGCGACCTCCGCCTCAAGGTGCGCGACGACTACTCGCGCCACACGCTGGTCGCGCTGAACGTCTTCGCCAACCAGATGTTCCAACAGTTCGCCGACGTGCTCGGCGTCGCCACCGCAGACTACATGTACCCGGTCTCGGGCGACGGCCGCACGCCGGTGCCCGGCCTGGTGACGGCCGAGAACGCGAGCTTAGAGCTGGCGGCGGAGACCGTTGACCTGGAGGTCGTCTCGATCAACCGCACCACGGACGCCCTCGAAGTCGCCGTCAAGGTCACGAACCTCGCCGGCCACAGCTTCCCCTCGGGCGTCGAGTTCCGGCGCGGGTTCCTGGAGTTCCTCGTGCTCGACGCGGAAGGGAAGCCGGTCTGGGCCTCGGGCCGGACGAACGCGAAGGGCGAGATCGTTGACGGCCTTTCGGACAAGGTCTTGCCGACCGAGCACTTCGAGATCGTCTGCCTTGACCCGAAGCGGCCGGCCGAGCAGTGCCGGCGGCTCTGCAAGGACAAGCTCGACCCGGCGCGCTGCGTCCAGCTCATCCAGCCGCACTTCTTCGGAACCCGTTACCCGATCACGCGCGGCGACCAGGTGCAGATTTACGAGGAGCTTGTGCGCGATAATGATGGGCTTTTGACGAACAGCTTCGTGCGCCTCTTCGAGCACGTCAAAGACAACCGGATGCTGCCGCGCGGCTGGACGCCCGACGGCCCCTACGCCGAGTTCACAGACCCGTTCGGCAACGCCCGCGAAGACCCCGGCTACATCCCGCAGGACGACGCGCGAGCGGGGCGCGGCTCCGAGGGGACGAACACGGTCGTCTACCGCGTGCCGCTCGCGTCCTTGCGCGCCGCGCCGGCCTCCGTGCAGGCGACGCTCCACTACCAGGCGCTCCCGCCCTACTACCTCGCCGACCGCTTCTCGCTCCTCACGCGCGGCCTCACGGAGAAGCAGACGCGCGAGACCCGCCGCCTCAAGTACCTCGCCGACTACCTCAACGTCGAGGGCACCCCGGTCGAGAACTGGAAGCTGCCCGTCGAGTGCACGCGCCGCGCCGTCGCCGACGGCGCGGCGCAACTCTGTGCCAAGGCCGATTAGAGCGGGAAGTTTCGAGTTGCGAGTTTCGGGTTTCGAGTTC
>DASZKF010000344.1:0-3305 GCA_035947355.1 Pyrinomonadaceae bacterium
GGCATGAAGTAGCCCCGCCCGTCAGGGCGGGGCACAAGCCGCATTAACAAAAGCCGGAGCCCCGGAGGGGCGGCACATCCCGACTGCGGGGCTCCGCGTCTGTTACCTGAACCCGAGCCCTGCCCTCACGGGCGGGGCTACTTCATGCCGCCGCTCCGCGGCTCGCCTCTATAAACACCTAGCCTCAAGCCTCAAGTCTCTAGCCCCTAGCCCCCGCTAGTTCGCTCGTACACTGCGGGCAGCGGGTGGCCTTGACGGGGATGGCGGAGACGCAGAAGGGGCAGTTCTTGGTCGTCGGGGCTTCGGCCTCCGGGTGCTCGGCGCTCCAGATGCGGTTCATCTTCTTGACGATGAGGAAGATGACGAAGGCGACGATGAGGAAGCCGATCACGTCGTTGATGAACTGCCCGTAGGCGATGACGGGGATGCCTTGTGCCTTCGCCTCGGCGAGCGACGGGGGGACGCCCTTCGATTCGTCGAGGACGACGAACTTACTGGCGAAGTCTATCCGGCCGGTGAGCAGGCCGACGGGCGGCATCAGCACGCCCTCGACGAGCGAGGTCACGATCTTGGTGAAGGCCGCGCCGATGATGACGCCGACGGCGAGGTCTATGACGTTGCCGCGCGCGATGAACTCCCGGAACTCTTTGACGATCCCTTTCCTCTCGGCCATCCTCTCTGCACTCCTCTCGTCTGGTGTCGGTGCGGACGCACGGCTTTTATGACAAATCGGTCAGGCCGTCAAGCTGACCGGCCCGCCCTCGCAAACTGACCTCCCGGAACCTTCCGGCCGAATCCGGCCCCGCCCTCGCCGCGCGAAAATCTCAGGGAATTCAACTCCCCCCGGCCCGAGCCGCGAAAGGCACGGCCGTTGCCAAAGCGCCGTGCGAGCGCACCCCGCGGCCGTCAGCCGAGACGCCCTAGCGGGACGCCGGACAGACCGAACACAGACGCCCCAGTGTCGATCATGAAATCAACCAGCTCCCACAGACTGAAGCCCCGGACGATCCTCGTGCTCGTCTCCTTCGCGCTGAGCCTCGGGATCATGCTCGGCGACCGCACCGGCCTCCTGGCGCGGCGCGGCGCGGCCGCGGCGCAGAAGGATAAGGTCGGGGCCGACCTGCGCAAGAAGGTCAGAGAGCGCCCCGGCGACGAGCGCGTCAACGTCATCGTCCAGCCGGCCGGGTCTTGGACATCCTCACTCGACTCAGACCTCAAGGCCCGCGGCGCGACCGTCAAGCCCGCCTTCAAGAACCTCGCCGCCCGCGTCGTCCAGTTGCGGCTCCGGGATGTCGAGGCCGCCGCCCTGCGCGGCGACGTGGCTTACGTCTCGCTCGACCGCGAGGTGAAGCTGCTCGGCCACGTCTCGCTCACCTCGGGCGCGGACGCGGCGGCGGCGCTGGGCGGCTCGACGAGATACGACGGCGCGGGCGTCGGCATCGTCGTCATGGATTCGGGCGTCAACCCGAGCCACGTCTTCCAGCACGACTCGACCAACCGCTCGCGCGTCGTCTTCAGCCAGGACTTCACCGGCGAGGCGCGCACCGACGACCCCTACGGCCACGGCACGCACGTCGCCTCCATCGCCGCCGGCAGCGCGGGCGTCGCGGGCGGCGCCTACCAGGGCATCGCGCCCGCGGCCAAGCTCATCAACCTCCGCGTCCTCAACTCGCAGGGCAGGGGGACTGTCTCGGGCCTGCTCGGCGCGCTCGACTGGGTCCTGACCAACCGCGCCAACACGACCTACAACATCAAGGTCGTGAACATGAGCCTGGGGACGGCGGCCGTAGACTCCTACACCGTAGACCCGCTGTGCCTGGCCGTGCGCCGCCTCGTGGACGCCGGCATCGTGGTCGTCGCCGCGGCCGGCAACGAAGGCAAGGACTCGAGCGGCCAGAAGATTTACGGCCAGATTCACGCGCCGGGCAACGACCCCTCGGTCATCACGGCCGGCGCGGCGAACACCTTCGGCACCGACGCCCGCTCGGACGACGGCGTCACCTCCTACAGCTCGCGCGGGCCGACCCGCAGCTTCTGGACGGACGACCGCGGCGTGCGCCACTACGACAACCTCGTTAAGCCCGACCTCGTCGCGCCCGGCAACAAGCTCGTCGCCGCGCAGGCCGCGAACAACTACCTCGTCGTCAACAACCCCCTGCTCGACGCCGACGCCTCGGGCGCGGCGACGAAGGATCAGATGTACCTTTCGGGCAGCTCGATGGCGACGCCGGTCGTGGCCGGCGCGGCCGCGCTGCTCAAGCAGGCCAACCCCTCGCTCACGCCGAACCTCGTCAAGGCGATCCTGATGTACACGGCGCAGCCCCTGGCCGGCTTCAACCACCTGGAGCAGGGCGCGGGCCTCGTCAACCTCGAAGGCGCGACGCGGCTCGCCCGCCTCGTCCGCACCGACCTGACCTCCTCGACGCCGGTCGGCGACCCGCTCCTGTGCGCGTCGTGCGCCGCGCCTCAGCCGACGACCAACATCGCCGGCTACCAGTTCTATTGGGGCCAGGGCGTCGTCCTCGACTACACCTTCGCCACCGGCATCAACCTGATCCTCAAGTACCAGGCCGTCTACGGCCTCGGCGTGCTTCTGGCCGACGCCACGCCGGAGGCGCAGGGCGTGCTCCTCTCGGACGGCGTGCTGCTCTCCGACGGGGTTCTGCTCTCCGACGGCATCACTCTCAGCGAGAGCCTTTTGACGAGCAACGGCTCGACGCTCGACGCCGGCTCGATTTTCATGGGGACGGGCGTGCTGCTCTCGGACGGCGTGCTGCTCTCGGATGGGGTTCTGCTCTCCGACGGCGGGAAGATCATGGGCGACGGCGTGCTGCTCTCGGACGGGGTGCTGCTCTCCGATGTCTACGTGCAGGCCAACCGGGCCTTGATCGAGGGCGACAACACGGCGGCGATGGCCGTCATGCTCGACGGCACGCCGACCGGCCTCAAGGCCGCGGTCGCCTCCAGGTCGCAGATCAACCTGACGTGGACGGACGTGACGACCAACGAGACCGGCTACCGCGTCGAGCGCTCGACGAACGGCTCCTTCTACATGGTCATCGCCACGCTCGGCGCCAACGCCAAGAGTTACGCGAGCACGGGGCTGGCGACGAACACGAAGTATTTCTACCGCGTGTACGCCTTCAACGACAAAGGGACGACCAGGTACTCGAACGCCGTCAGCGCGACGACTGCCCGGCGGTAACAAAAGTTTCGGGTTACGAGTTACGAGTTTCGAGTTCAAGGCAGGACCCGACAGAGTTAACCACAGAGGCGCGGGCGCACAGTTCAAATCAAACTGTGCG
>DASZKF010000345.1:0-2119 GCA_035947355.1 Pyrinomonadaceae bacterium
GGGGCTTGCCCCCGCCGCCCCATCAGTTCCAACCTTACCTATCTGGCAACTTAACACGACGGCCCGTTTGCCCAACCCCATCAACGGGTTAAAGTTGATTTAACCGTTGACAGTCGCGCCGCCCGCCACGTAGTATGAAAAGTGTGTGCGGCTTTGGTCGGTCGCGCCGCCCGAGGGTTTCGGAGTCCCGCTCGCCCGCCCTGATTTCACCCGTTTCGCCCGCAGATTTCTCCGCCCATGTTGGAACGGTTCCTCCGCCTGCGCCTGCTCTACATCGTTCTGGGGACGCTCCTGGTCGTCGGCCTCGTCCCGCTCGGGATGGCCGGCTGGATGCTTTCCGACCGCAGCGCCGAGGAGCTGCGCTCCATCGAGGGGCGCTACCAGGCGCAGCTCGTGCAGAACAAGGCGCGGCAGATCGAGCTCTTCGGCCAGCGCTACCGTGAGGTGGTGACGGGCCTCGCGAGCGCCTTCGAGCTGACGGGCGGCGTCGGCGTGCTCGAACTCGAAGGCAGCGACGGCCGGCTCCAGAAGGCGGTCGAGGCGGACAAGAACCTGAACGCGCTCGCCATCCTCCCCGTGGCGGCCGCGCCGCACGTCGCCTACAAGCCCGACGCCATCTCGCGCGAGGAGGTCAACGCGCGCGTCAACCTCGCGCTCGCGGACATGTCCGGGCCGGGCGTGCGCATCACGGGGCCGCACCTGATCCGTTCGAGCCAGGAGATGGCCCTGACCATCGCCGCGCCCGTGATGGGCGGGGGCGAGGGCGGCGAGGTGCTGGCGGCCGTCGTCGCCGTCGTCTCCTTCTCGGAGGTCTTCGCCACCGTCCAGCAGCAGAGCGCCCTGAGCGAGCCGGAGCTTTTAGAGCGCGGCCTGCCGGTCGTCTTCGTCGTCAACGCCGAGGGGCGGGCCGTCGCGCACCCGGACGCGCGCGTCGCGCTCTCGGGCCGCTCGATGCTCGACCTGCGGGTCGTGCAGGAGTGGGCCGCGACGGGCAGGCAGGTCAAGTCGGCGCTCGCGCCCTTCAAGGCCGAGCGCGAGGGGCGCGAGGTCGAGATGCTCGGCGCGTACTCGACGGCGCGGCTCGACGCGGACGCCCTGCTCGGCGTCGTCGCCGTCCAGAACGAGCACGCGGCGCTGCGCTCGGTCTCGGACATGCGGCGGCAGACGCTCATCATCAGCCTCCTGGCCGCCACCTTCGCCCTCGTCATCGGCTTCGTCTTCGCCAAGCAGCTGACGCAGCCCGTCCGCGAGCTGGCCGCGGGCGCGCACCGCATCGCGGGCGGCGACCTGACGCAGCGCATTCAGGTACGGAGCCGCACGGAGCTGGGCGAGCTGGGCGAGTCGTTCAACCTGATGACCGACCACCTCGAACGCTACGTCGAAGACCTCCGGCGGGCGGCCGAGGAGAACCGGCAGCTCTTCCTCGGCACGGTCAAGGCCCTGGCCGCGGCCATTGACGGCAAAGACCCTTACACGCGCGGCCACTCGGAGCGCGTCGCGCGCTTCTCGGTCGCGATGGCCGAGCGGCTGAACCTGCCCGACGACGAGATCGAGAAGCTGAGGATCAGCGCGCTGCTCCACGACGTGGGCAAGATCGGAATTGACGACAACATCCTCAAGAAGCCGGCCGCGCTCACCGACGAGGAGTACGCGATCATGAAGCAACACCCGCAGAAGGGCTTCAAGATCATGTCGCAGATCCCGGCGATGAAGGACTTCCTGCCGGGCATGTACATGCACCACGAGATGATGGACGGCAAAGGCTACCCGCAGGGCCTCAAGGGCGACGAGATTCCGATGCAGGCCCGCATCGTCTCGGTGGCCGACACCTTCGACGCGATGACCACCGACCGCCCCTACCAGAAGGGGATGAGCCTCGACGCCGCCCTCGCGCTCATCAAGACCTACGTCGGGACGCGCTACGACGGGCAGGTCGTCGCCGCGCTCGTCGAGGCTTGCGAGCAGGGGCAGATCGGGCCGGGCCGCGTCCGCCTCTCGAAGCGCGCCAAAGACCTCATCTCGGCCGCGCCCGGCGTGCGCCCGCCCGCCCCGCGCGAGCCGGAGACGGCGCCCGCCGCCTAAGCTGTCTGAACGGAAGCCCGACCGTCAGGGAGGGCGT
>DASZKF010000346.1:0-8815 GCA_035947355.1 Pyrinomonadaceae bacterium
ACGGCGGCCGAGACTCCTGGCTCCACGCGCCGCACACGCTCATCTCGCTCGGCCGCCTCGCCGACCGCGGCCTCGTCACGGAGCGCGAGCGCACGGAGCTGTCCGACGCCTACAACTTCCTGCGCACGCTCGAACACCGCCTCCAGATGGAGCACGGATTGCAGACGCACACTTTGCCGGAAGACGCGGCCCGCCGCGCGCTCGTCGCACGCCGGATGCACCTCTCGCCCACCGACTTCGAGCGGGCGCTGGCGCTGCACACGTCGAACGTCAGCCGGGTCTACCGCCGCGTCTTCGAGTCGGCCGGCGAAGGCGGCGCGGCGGCGCAGGCCGGGGTTGTTGATGAGGGCCGCGCTGAATCCCAACCTGCCGAACCGGGGGGCGAAGCGGCGCGCGCCGCGGCCGGCGACCGCGCCGACGCGGAGGAGACTTCGGCGCGCGCCGCGGCGGCCGTCTTCGCGCGCCACCTCGCGGGCGAGGACGAAGAGGGCCGCGTCGCCGCGCTCCTGCGCGAGGAGGCGGGCCGCTCGCTGAGCGCCCGCCGGGCGCTGACGCTCGCGGCGCGCGTCGCCGCCTCGCTCGACAAGTCGGGGCAACGGCCCGAGTTCGAAGAGTCAGACCTGCGCGCGCTGGTGCGGCTCTGCGGCTCGTCCGAGTTCTTCGGCGAGATGATCGCCGCCAACCCGCTGCTCGTCCCTTCGGCCTCCGTCCGGGCCGAGACGGTCAGGCGGCGCGACCACCGCGCGCTGCTGCGCGCCGCCGTGGACGCCGAGGCGGACTTCGGCGCGGAACTCTCTGCGCTGAGGCGGACCTGGGCGCGGCTCATCGTCGAGCTGGGCGCGCGCGACGCGGCGGGCGACCTCACGCCGGCCGAGTCGAACGCGCTGCAAACCTCTCTGGCGTCGGCGAGCGTCAACGTCGCGCTGCTCGTCGCGCGCCGCGAGCTTGCGCGCCGCGCCGGCCGCTTGGCCGCCGGCCCGCGCCTCGCCGTGCTCGCGCTCGGCCGGCTCGCCAGCGGCGGCACCGACTTCGGCTCCGACCTCGACCTCGTCCTCGTCTACGACCCGCGCGTGCCCGCCCCGCTCGCCGGCCTCTCGCGCGAGGAGGCTTACGCGCGGCTCGCCGGCCTCACGGTCGCCGCGCTCTCGAACGTGACGCGCGACGGCTCGCTCTACCGCGTAGACCTGCGGCTGCGGCCCGACGGCCGCAACGGCGCGCTGGCCTCGCCCGCGCCGGCCTTCGTCAGCTACCTGGCCGAGCGCGCCGACGTCTGGGAGTGGCTGGCGCACGTGAAGCTGCGCGCCGTGGCGGGCGACCTCGAGCTGGGGCGCGGGGTGGAGCGGCGTGCGCGCGGGGCCGTCCACGAGGCGGCGCGCCGCGCGGACCCGGAAGCGCTGCGGGCCGAGACGCGGCGCGTGCGCGAGCGCCTGGAGCGGGAGCGCGCGCGGCGGGATTCGCGGAAGGGCACGGACATCAAGTACGGGCCGGGCGGGATGCTCGACGTGTACTTCGCCGCGCGCTACCTGCAACTGCGCGACGGCGTCGCGGACGAGGGCGAAGACCGCTCGACGCGCGCCACGCTCGAGAGCCTGCGCCGGGCCGGCTCGCTCGCGCGCGAAGAGTTCGACGCGCTATCGGGCGGCTACGCCCTTCTGCGCCGTCTCGACCACGACCTGCGCCTGCTCGCCGGCCGCTCGACGCGGCTGCCCCCGGCCGCAGACCACCCGCTGCTCGGCGACCTCGCGCGCCGCGCCGGCTTCGCCTCGCCCGCCGCCCTCGCCTCCGAGCTCCGCGCCCGCATGACGGCCGTCCGCGCCGCCTACGACAGGATTACAGAAAGGGGCTAGGGGCCGGGGGCTAGTAAAAACATCCGCGACTCCGGACTTGAGAGGTTACGACTCAAGCCCGGGCGGCGACTGCTCTTAACCAGCCCCTAGCCCCCAGCCCCCGCTTTGTTAGTCGAGGATGACGTAGATAAGTTCGCCGAGTATGAGGAGGGCGATGAAGATGCCCATGATGACGCGCACCATCGTCTTGCTGCGCCGGCCGCGGACGAGCTGCATGGCCCCGGCGACGGTGCTCGTCGCGCCGAAGGCGATGACTAGGCCGAAGATTCCGAAGATGAGCGCGATCTCCTTCGTCCCGCCCTCGAAGCGCGTGGTCGCCGAGGGGTCGGAAGACCGCGCGATGATCCCGGCCACGATGACCGCGATGACGCCCATGAAGATGACGAGGAAGAGGCCGATGCCGACGAGCACGCCGCCGAGCGCGCGGACGCCCGTCGTCGTCAGCACGCGCTTGTTCCCGCAGCGCGGGCAGCGCTCGACCGGCTCGCGCGTCTCGTAGTCGCACCTGTAGCAGACGCGCGCCTCGCCGGCCGGCGCCGCGGTCTGGGCCGCGCCCTGGGAGGCGGGACGCTCCGCCGCGCGCTTCAGGTTGAAGTGGCCCAGCCCGCACTCCGGGCAGTCCGCCAGGTAGAACGGCGACTCGAAGCCACAGTTCGAGCAGGCGTAAACAGACTCCACGCTTCCTCGCCCCCCTTCCACTCAATTAAGAATTAAAAATTAAGAATTAAGAATGGCGTGCTTGCGCAACGACCTTCAAGACTCCCGGCCGAGCCGTTCTTAATTCTTAATTTTTAATTCTTAATTGAGTTATGTCGTGCGCGGCGCGCTGGTCTGCTCCTCGTGCCAGCAGCGGGTGCAGAAGCGGTGGCGGGCGGCGCGCTCCTCGGGCTCGAAGTCTTTGGCGGCGGGGAGGCGGCGGGCCACCTCGCGCTCGTCCCCGCTCAGCTCGTACCAGGCTTTCAAAGGCCCCTCGCCGCAGCGGGGGCAGGCGTCCTCGCCCTGCGTGCTCGTCGCGTAGTCTCTGCTCATCGCGTCCCCCCGCCCGCGCCCTCGACGCGGGCCTTGAGCGCGTCGTTCATCAGCAGGTAGCCGCGGTGCGTCTTCCGCAGCACCCCGCCCATGAACGGGATCATCAGGCCGGTGAAGCGCTCGCCGTGGACGAAGCGCGTGCGGCCCGGCCCGGCGGGCTCGAGCTTAAAGAAGTGCTCGCCGTTGAAGAGGCCGGGCACGGCGAGGCTCCCGACCCAGCGCAGCTCGCGCGCCGGCTCGGCCCGCAGCACCTTCGGCTTGAACCTCATCCCCGGCCCCTCCGGCACCTGCACGAAGATTTCGAGCCGCCCGCCCTCGCGCGGCTCCCCGCTCACGCTCTTCACGAACGGGTTCCACTCCGGGTACGCCCCGAAGTCCGTCAGCACCCGCCACACCTCCTCGGGCGCGGCGTTGATTTCGATCTCGGTCTGAATCTCGCGCATAAAGGAAGTAGACAATGGGCAGTAGTCAGCGAGTCAGAAAGCCCGACCGTCAGGGAGGGCGTTGATGTTAACGCCTGCGCCGAGTCATACCGAACCTCGAACGCCCTCCCTGACTGTCGGGCTTCTGACTCGCTGACTACTACAATTTGGGAATCGGCCGGGGGCCGAGTTAATATCGCGCCTGTCTTTAGCACACCTGACGCGAAAGAGAAAGCACGCCCCGGAGATGAGAAAGCACGTCCGCCCGCTCGCTGCCCTCGCGCTCGTCGTCCTCTGCCTGCCGGCCGCCGCGGCGCAGGAGCGCGCCGAGCGCTTCGACTTCTACGCGCGCGGCCCCTACCGCGAGGGCGTGCCGCGCCCGCAGAGCGTCCTGCGCTACGACGTGGGCGAGTTCCACACCAACTACGCGATGATGGAGCGCGTCATCTCTTCAATCGCGCAGGCCGCCCCCGACCGCGTCCGCGTCTTCGACATCGGGCTGACGAACGAGTACAGGATGCAGCACGTCGTCGCCGTCAGCGCGCCCGAGAACATCGCGCGCTTGGATGAGATCAAGGCCAACATGCGCCGGCTCGCCGACCCGCGCGGGCTCCCGGAGGCCGAGGCGCAGCGCCTCGTCTCGACGACGCCCGTCGTCGTCTGGCTCAGCTACACCATCCACGGCAACGAGTCGGCCAGCTTCGAGGCGATGATGCAGGTCGTCTACCAGCTCGCCGCCTCGGAGGAGCCGGCGACCGTCGAGATGCTCCGCAACAGCGTCGCCCTCATCAACGTCTGCGCCAACCCGGACGGCCACGAGCGCTTCGTCACCTGGTACAACTCCTTCGGGCAGGGGAACCCCGACCCGTCGGCCGCCGAGCACGACGAGCCGTGGTCGGTCTACGGCCGCGTCAACCGCTACCGCTTCGACCTCAACCGCGACAACGTCGCCGCCTCCCAGGCCGAGACGCGCAACATGCAGCGCGCCTACCTGGAATGGAACCCGCAGGTCGCCGTTGACCACCACGGCCAGCCCTCGCAGTTCTTCTTCCCGCCGGCGGCGCTGCCCGTCAACCCGAACCTCCCGCCGGCGCAGACCGAGCGGTGGCTCTCGGCCTTCGGCCGCGCCAACGCCGCGCAGTTCGACCAGCGCAACTGGGACTTCTACGTCCGCGACATCTTCGACCTCTTCTACCCAGGCTACTGGGACTCCTGGCCGAGCCTTCAGGGCGCGACCGGGATGACCTACGAGACCGACGCCGGCGGCTGGAAGGGCTTGCGCTGGAGGCGCGACGACGACACCGTCGTGACGATGCGCTCCGGCATCGCCAAGCACTTCGTCGCCTCCCTGACGACGCTCGCCACGGCGGCCGCGAACCGCGAGGCGCGCGTGCGCGACTTCTACGAGTTCCGGCGCACGGCGGTCGAGGAGGGCGAGCGCGGCCCCGTCCGCCGCTACGTCCTCCTGCCCGGCCGCGACCCCGGCCGCGCCGCCGAGCTGGTCGAGAACCTCCTGCGCGCGGGCGTCGAGGTGCGGCGGGCGACCGCGCCCTTCCGCTCGGCCCGCGCGCATGATTATTCGAGCAAGGACTCGCCCGCCCGCGCGCGCGACTTCCCGGCCGGCGCTTACGTCGTAGACCTCGCGCAGCCGCAGAAGCGCATCGCGAAGGCGCTGCTGGAGGCGCAGACGCCGCTCGACGCGGCCTTCGAGCGCGAACAGCTCGCGCGCTTCGAGCGCAACGAGCGGCGCGGCACGAGCGCCACGAAAGAGCAGTACGGCTTCTACGACGTGACCGCCTGGTCTCTGCCGCTCGCCTTCGGCGTCGAGGCTTACTGGACTGAGGACGCCCCGCCCGTCGAAGCCGGCGGAGTTCACCTGCTCCGCGACGAGGAGGTCGTCAGCGCCCAACAGCTCCGGCCGGAAGAGATTAAGGAGCCGCTCACGATGCCAGCGCTCCTCCGCTACGTCAAGGCGGCGGAGGGCGGCGTCACCGGCCGCGCGCAGATCGCCTACGTCATCCCTTACGAGTCGAACGGCGCGGCCTCGCTCGTCTACCGCCTGCTGAGAGAGGATTACAAGCTGGCCGTGGCGACCAGGACGCTGAGTGCGGGCGGGCGCGACTGGCCGCGCGGGACGGTGGTGGCGCGCGTCTCGCGCAACCCCGAAAGTTTGCACGACCGCATCGCGCGCCTCGCGCAGGAGACGGGCGTCACCGTCACGGCCGTCCAGACCGGCTTTACAGAGACGGGCGACGTGGCCGTCGGCTCCGAGACGGTCGTCAGTCTGCGGAAGCCGAAGATCGTCGTCGCGGCCGACGAGCCCGTCAGCGTCACGGGCTACGGCGCCCTGTGGTGGACGTTCGACCGCATGGGCGTGGACTTCACGCCGATGACGATCCAGGCCATCCGCTCCGCGCGGCTCGACGACTACAACGTCATCATCCTGCCCGACGGCTCGCCCGGCCAGTACTTCGCGCGCTTCGGAAAGCCGGGCGTAGACGCCCTGCGCGGCTGGGTCGAGCGCGGCGGCACGCTCGTCCTCGTCAAGGGCGCGGCCGTCTTCGGCGCGCTCAAGGACGTGAGCCTGACCTCGGCCCGCCTGGTAGGCAGCGACGAGGACGACCAGAAGGCGTCGGGCGGCGCGCCGGAAGCGCAGCCGACGCCTTCGCCTTCGCCTTCGCCCACGCCCGGCGGCGAGGCCCAAGGGGCGCAGCGGCGCAGCCAGTCGTCGCAGGCCGCGGCCTCGACGCCCGAGCAGCGCGAGATCGCTGACTCGGAGACCGAGAAGATGGAGGGGGCCGCGCCGGGGCTGCCGCCCATCGCCTCGCCCTCGGCCCGGCCCGGCCGCGTGCCCGAGGCCGTCCCCGGCGCGATCTTCCGCGCCACGCTCGACCGCACCACCCCTCTCACCTACGGCTACGAGGAGGAGACCCTGCCCGTGCTCGTGGACTCCGCCTACTTCTTCCGCCCCTCGAAGGAGGGCACCAACGCCGTCATCTTCACGGACGACGAGAAGCAGCCGCTCCACCTCGCCGGCTTCGCCTGGCCGACCACGGAGAAGCTCCTGCGCGGCACCTCCTACGTCATGGACGAGCCGACGGGGAAGGGCCACGTCGTCCTCTACGCCGAAGACCCGAACTTCCGCGCCATCTGGCGCTCGACGACGCGCCTCTTCTTCAACTCGTTCCTTTTTCAACCGATTCTTTAACCATTCGTGAACCTGAGACAGAAGTTGTCAGTTATCAGTTGTCAGTCATCAGTAAAGGCAAAACTGACAACTGATAACTGACTACTGACAACTAAGCTTTATGTTTCACATCCGGGCGGCCTTCAGCGAGCAGGTGGAGTGGCGGACGAGCGCGGAGCGGGCGCGGGAGTTTTTGAGCGACCTGCGCAACTTCGTCGAGCTGATGCCGAACGTCGAGCGGATCACGGCCGAGGCCGAGGGCGTCGCGCGCTGGCTCATCCGGGCCGAGGTGCCGGTCATCGGCTCGATACGGCAGGCGTTCTCGGTCTTCCAGTCCATCAACGAGGCGGGGCGCATCGAGTGGTCGCCCGCCACCGGCGAGCGGCAGAACCTCCTGCGCTACACGGCCACCTTCGAGCCGCGCGGCGACGTGACCCGCATCCGCATCGAGCAGCGCGTCGAGCTGCGCCGCGAGCACGCGCGCCAGCTCCACACGCTGGCCGGCCTCGCCGGCCAGAGCCGCTTGAGCGACGCCCTCCAGCGCGGCGTCGCCGACATGGTGCGCACCTTCCTCCAGCGGGCCCGCGCCCGGCTCGAAAAATGAGTTTCGGGTTGCGGGTTTCGAGTTTCGAGTTCGAAAGGGGGCGGAGATGACGAAGAAGGAACTGGCGCGGAGGGCGGCGCGGGCGGGCGGTTGGAAGCTGGCGCAGCGCCTGCTGCGCCCCGTCCCGGTCGTCGGCACGGCGGTCGTGCTCGGCACGGCCGGCTACGCGCTAAGGAAGAAAGGCACGGTGCGCGGCGCGGCCCACGTCGGCCTCGACCTGATCCCCTTCGTCGGCACCGCCAAGACGGTCGTCGAGCTGTTCACCGGAGACCTCATCCCGGATAAAAAGAAGTAAACGCTAGAACAGACAGTCAGAAGCCCGACCGTGAGGCAGGGCGTTGGGCTTCACGCCGTCGTCAACGCCCTCCCTCACGGTCGGGCTTCTGACTGTTTACTACTTCTTAGGCAGCAGGCTTTCCACGCGGTCGGCCGCGCCGATGGCGACGCGGGTGCGGCGGGGCGGGGCGGGGCGCGGGGCGTCGGACGGCTCGACCAGCTCGGCCCGCGAGCGCCGTTCCCTCATCCGCGCGACCGACTCCTCGACGGCCGAAGACTGCTTGCGGTCGGCCGGCGGGTCGCTCTCGAAGAGGTCGTAGGAGTAGTCGGGGTCGTGCAAGACCCAGAGGTTCCAGTTGCCGCCGCCGCCGACGACCGGCAGGCTCGACGCCCACTCGAAGCGGGTGCCTTCCCACTCGAAGGTGATCTTGTTGTGGCTCACCGCGCCGACCTTGCGGAAGTCGTAGCCGGGGCGCGCGACGAGCGAGAAGACGAAGCGGCCGCGGCCCGTCAGCGAGAACCAGACGAGCGAGCCGGAGCAGCCGCTCGTCGAGCGCGCGACCTGCTCGCCGTCCACCAGCAGGCGGTAGCCCGTGACCTTCATCTGCACGTCTTCGAGCGTGAAGTCGCGCGGCGGCCGCCGGCTCTCGGGCGCGTCCTGGAGGCGCGGGTCGTCGAACGAGACCGTCACCACGTCAACGATCTTCGTCCCCGTCCGCGGGTTGTGCAGCACGTCGAGGGCGAAGGTGTCGCCGTCGCCGACGAGCTGCGGGCGGGCCGGGAAGGCCGAGGGGTTGTAGCTCGGGTGGAGGCGGCGGCCGCGGAAGGCGGGGCGGGCGCGCAACTGCTGCTCGTACTCGGCGCTCAGGGGCCTGACCGAGACGCGGAACTGCCGCGCGGCCGCGACCGGCTCGACCAGCAGCTCGTAGCCGAAGTAGAGCTCGCTCTTGCGGTCAACGAAGACGCGGTGGATGTGGTTCGGGCTCTCCTCGGACTCGATGAAGCCGGCGGCCGACTCGGCCGCGCCGGCCGGCACGATCTCGGTCGAGAAGACGACGAACGCCCCGCTCCGCATCGGAACGATGACCTGCGACTTCGCGTCCTGCGCGGCCGCGCCCTCGTCGGCCGCCAGGGCGGAAGGCAGGAGGCAGGAGGCGGAGAGCAGAAGGCAGAAGGCAGAAGTCAGGAGGCGGCCGGCGAGATTTGCGATTCTTGATTTCCGATTTGCGATTGCGAGGCGGCCCTTTAAATCGCAAATCAAAAATCGCAAATCAAAAATCCCTTTCTGCCTTCTGCCTTCCGCCTTCTGCCTTCCTGTCCGTTTCATCTTGCTTTCCTTTCCTGCTCCTCTTCGGCGCGGGCCTTCTTGATGACGCGGATCTTCATCTCGTCGGCGGGGCGGAACTCGGCCATGTCGACGCCGGTGAAATAACTCGTCGGCGCGTCGCCG
>DASZKF010000347.1:0-3135 GCA_035947355.1 Pyrinomonadaceae bacterium
GTGCTCGCGCCGGCGCCCGCGCCGGCCGCGGAGCCTTCGCCGGGGCCGGCCGGCACGCCCCGCTACCACAACTACTCGCCGCCCCAGGCCGTCGGCGAAACCGCCGCCGAGCCTTCCGTCGGCTTCAACCCGCTCACCAGGCGCGCGATGTACATCTCCGGCCTCCAGACCTTGCGCGTCACCTTCCCGGAGGACATCGAGCCCAAAGGCTCCGTCCCCGAGGCCGGCCCCGCCCGCTGGGAGGACGTCTCTTTCATCGGCACCAAGACGCGGTCGCTCGACCCGATCCTCTTCACCGACCAGCGGACGGGCCGCACCTTCGTCTCGCAGTTGAACAGCGTCTCCGTGGCCGGGGCGCTGCTCCTGCCGGGCAACAGCCTGATGGCTTACACGGACGACGACGGCGCCAACTGGACGCCGGCCCAGCTCAACCTCCCCGACGGCAGCAACGACCACCAGACCGTCGGCGCGGGGCCGTACCCGGCCTCCGTGCCCCTGGGCAACGACCTGAACAAAGGCTCGGCCGTCTACTACTGCGGGCAGATGGGCAACGTCTTCGTCGCCACCTCCGTCGCCCTCTGCTCGCGCAGCGACAACGGCGGGCTGACCTTCAACCGGGCCGTGCCCGTCTACACCGGCCTCGTCGGCGTCAGCGGGCCGAGCTGCAGCCAACTGATTCACGGCCACGTGAAGGTCGCGCCCGACGGGACGGTCTACCTCCCCAACGCGCAGTGCGGCGGCCGGCAGGCGGTGGCCGTCTCCACCGACGCCGGCACCACCTGGACGGTGCGCACCATCCCGGGCAGCCTCCCGCCGTCGGGCATCCTCGACCCCTCGGTCGCCATCAGCAAGGACCCGCCGGGGCCGGGCGCCGCCTCCAACACCATCTACGTCGGCTACACGGGCCGGCCCGCGGCCGCCTCCACGGACAACCACGCCTACGCGGTGATGAGTCGAGACCGCGGCGTGACCTGGAGCGAGCCCGTCGACCTCGGCGCGAGCCACGGGATCAAGAACGCCGTCTTCGCCCAGGCCGTCGCCGGCGACTCGGCCCGCGCGGCGGTCGCCTTCCTCGGCACGACGACCGGCGGGAACCACCAGGACGCCAACTTCAAGGGGACCTGGCACGGCTACGTCGCCCACACCTACGACGGCGGCAAGACCTGGACGACGGTCAGGGTCACGCCCGACCCCGTCCAGCGCGAGGCCTGCATCTGGAACGGCGGCGGCAACAACCCCTGCCGCAACCTGCTCGACTTCAACGACGCCACGATGGACGACCGCGGCCGCGTCCTCTTCGCCTACGCCGACGGCTGTATCAACGAGTGCGCGAAGGGCGGGGCGAACACCTACAGCGCGAAGGCGACCATCGCCCGCCAGTCGGGCGGCAGGGGGCTGCTCGCCGCCTTCGACGCGCCGGAGCCGGCGCTGCCGCAGCGCCCTTACCTCGAGGGGCGGCGCGACGACATGGCCTCGCACCTCAACTGGTCGCCGCCCGACAACGGCGGCTCCGAGATCACCGCCTACAAGATTTACCGCGGCACCTCGCCCGGCAACGAAGTCCTCATCGGCCAGGCGGCCGGCGACGCCACCTCCTACAACGACCGCGGCGGCGACCCGGCCGTGGCGAATTACGTCTACAAGGTGGCGGCGGTCAACGCCCGCGGCGCCGGCCCGGCCAGCAACTCCGTGACGCTTTCGGTCGAGCCGCGCGTCGAGGCGACCGGCGCGTGCGAGCTGCCCGGCGTGACGGCCGTCCTCGACCCGGCCGGCGACGCCTCTAACGGCCAGGCGTTCCACGACATCACCTCGGTCTCGATGGCCGAGCCGGAGGACCTGCCGGGCAAGGTGGTCTTCACGATGAAGGTGGCGAGACTGGAAACCGTCCCGCCGGGCTGGCGCTGGGCCGTGCGCTTCGGCGCGCCGCAGCGCCCGCCCAACGCCGTGTGGGGCCCGACCGAGGACTGGTTCGTCTCCATGGTCACGTCCGACGGCGCGGCGCCGACCTTCACCTACGGCACGACGGGCGTGCCGCAGAACGCGGCCCGCGTCTTCACCACCGTCGGCAGCCTCGACCCGGCCAGCAAGGCCGAGGCCGACGGCACGATCACGCTCGTCCTGCCGAAGTCGGCCATCGGCAACCCGCAGCCGGGGCAGGCCATCAGCGGCATGCTGGGCAGCGTGCGCGCCACCGTGCCTTCGGCCCTGCCGGGCACCGGCGGCACCAACGAGACCATCCCGGACAGCACCGGCGGCGGGGCCTACACGCTCCGCGCGGCCAACCTGTGCCTTCCGAACACGGCGCCGCTCGCGCGCCTGACGGCGGACGCCGACGAGGGCACCAAGCCGCTGACGGTGCGCTTCGACGCCGGCGCCTCCTCGGACGCCGACGCGATTGACACCGTCGCCACCTACACCTTCAACTTCGGCGACGGCAGCGATGACGTGGTCTCGACTTCGCCCGCCATCACCCACACCTTCGACGTGGTGGGCGAGTACCCGGTCAGGCTGGTCGTCACCGACTCGCGCGGCAAGGTCAGCGCGAACACCGCGCGGTACCTCGTCGAGGTCAAACCCGACCCCGCGTGCAGCTCCAACGTCGCGCTCGCGTCCGGCGGCGCGACCGCCCTCGCCTCTTCGGTCTACCCGAGCTGGGACTTCAACCCGCTCTCGGCGATTGATGGCGACCGCACGGGCGCGAGCTGGGGCGCGGGCGGCGGGTGGAACGACGGCACGCGCGGCCTCTACCCCGACTGGCTCGAGGTCAGCTTCCCGGCGGCCCGGCGCGTCAGCGAGGTGCGGGTCTACACCTTACAGGACGGCCACCAGGGCGGGCAGGAGCCGACGGGGCTGACGACGGCCGAAGAGAGCGGGATCATTGATTTCGACGTGCAGTACTGGGACGGCGGGCAGTGGCTGCCCGTGCCCGGCGGGGAGATTCGCTCAAACACCCGGGCGCGGAGGTCCATCGCGTTCGCCGACATCACGACCACGAAGATCAGGGTGCTGGTCCACAACTCGCGGCTCAACTACTCGCGCGTCGTCGAGGTCGAGGCCATCGGCTGCGGAAATTAAGAGCGCGACAAGACCCGGCAGTAACGAGCGCCCCGCGGCTCGGTAGTCAGCAGCGGGGGG
>DASZKF010000348.1:0-8671 GCA_035947355.1 Pyrinomonadaceae bacterium
GTGGCGATCAACCCGGGGCAGACGGCCGAGATCACGGGGTTCATCGTCTCTGGGCAGCAGGCGGCGATCCCGGAGCCGGCGACGCTCGTCCTGCTCGGGACGGGGCTCACCGGCATAGCCGCTGGCATCCGCCGCAGGCGCAGAGCCGCCAAAAAATAAGCTGGACGGCTCCCGCCGTTCGTGCTGACAGACTTCCTGGAAAGGCCGCGCCGCCGGGCCGGAAAAAATTTTCTCGCCGCCACCAAATTTTTTCTGGACGGCCAACTCCATTAAACATTTCTCTGAGTCACTACCGGAAAGGACAGCTCGGCGAGGCGGCAGGCGTGGCAGGCAGGCGGCGGCGCCTTTTTTCTTTTGGGGACTTATTGAAGTCATAGCCGCAGCCCTCCGCCTTTGACGCACCTCCGTTCGGCCCCGGCCTCATTCCGTCCCTCGCACATTCCGCACCTCCGCGCCCGTGTTATCATCCCGCCCGTGAAGAAGATCGTGACGGCCGCCGAGATGCGCGAGATTGACCGCCTGACGACGGAGCGGTACGCGACGCCCTCGCTGCTGTTGATGGAGTCGGCCGCCCGCGCCGCGGCGCGCGAGATCGTCGCCCGCGTCCCCGGCGGCATCAGGGGCAAGTCCGTCCTCGTCCTCTCGGGGCGCGGCAACAACGGAGGCGATGGGGCGGCGCTCGCGCGTCAACTCTGCCTCGAAGGCGCCCGCGTGGACTTCATCCTTTTCGGACGGGTCGAGGAGTCGGAGGGCGACGCGCGCGCCAACTTCGAGGCCGTCCGCGAGATGGCGCGCGGCGCGGCCTTACCAGACGCGCCCGGCCGGGGAGAGGCCGCCCCGCCTCCCTTCGCCGATTCCGAAGGCCGCATCCTTTTCCGCGAGTGCGCAACGCCCGAGGATTGGGGAGAGGCTCGCGGTGAGTTGAAGCACCCGCACGAAGTCGTCGTGGACGCGCTCTTCGGGACGGGCCTGACGCGCCCGCTCGGGGGTTTGTACGAAGGGGTCGTCGCCTTCATCCGCCGCGAGCGCGAGGCCCGCGCGGGCGCGGAGGATTCGCCTCCGCTCGTCGTCTCGCTCGACATCCCTTCCGGCCTCGACGCAGACTCCGCGCAGTTGATCGGGCCGGCCGTGGCGGCCGACCTGACCGTCACCTTCACCGCGCCCAAGCCGGCCAACGTGCTGCCGCCCGCCGCCGCGCTTAACGGCGAACTGGTCGTCGCCGACATCGGCTCTCCGCTCTCGCTCATCGAGGACGCGCCCTCGCGCCTCTACCTCGCCGAGCGTGCGGACGCCGTCGGCTGGCTCAGGCGCACGCGCTACGCGCCCGACTCCTACAAGAACACGCACGGCCACGCCCTCGTCGTCGCCGGCTCGCGCGACATGACGGGCGCGGCCGTCCTGTGCGCCGACGCGGCGATGTGCGCGGGCGCGGGGCTCGTGACGGCCGCCGCGCCCGCCTCGGCAGTGGCGGCGGTCGCGGCCCGCCTGATGCCGGAGGTGATGACGGCGGCGCTGCCCGAGACCGAATCCGGCAGCGTCAGCTTCGAGGCGTTCGGACGGTTTGAAAAGCTGCGGGAGCGCGCGACCGTCGTCGCCGTCGGCTGCGGCCTCTCGCGCGGGGCGGAGAGCACGCGCCGCTTCGTCCGCGAGTTGGTCGCGCGGCGCAGGACGCCGGTCGTCGTAGACGCCGACGGCCTCAACGCGCTCGCCCCCTGGCCCGCCGAGCTGCGCGGGACGCCCGAGGCCCCGCTCGTCCTCACGCCGCACGAGGGCGAGATGCTGCGGCTGCTCGGCGCGGACGACCGCGCCGCCTTGCGCGAACGGTCGCGGGCCGCCGCCGAGTTCGCCGCCGCGCACGAATTAATCCTCGTCCTGAAGGGAACGCGCACGCTCGTCGCCGCGCCGGACGGGCGCGTCTTCGTCAACCCGACGGGCAACGCCGGCCTCGGCACGGCCGGCTCGGGCGACACGCTGACCGGCGTCATCACGGCCTTCCTCGCGCAGGCTTACGCCACCTTGGAACAGGAGGCCGACGCGGTCGAGGCGGTCGCCGCCGCCGTCTACGTCGCCGGCCTCGCGGGCGACCTCGCGGCCCGCGGGCGGGGGATGCGCGCGCTCGTCGCCTCGGACATACGCGAACACCTCGGCGCGGCCTTCCTCGCGCTCGACCCCGAAGGAGAGCTGCCGTGAGCGCCGCGCCGCACGACGCGCTCGCGGCCGGAGAGTGGACGGCCGCGACGCCCGAGGAGACGTTCGAGCTCGGCCGCCGCGTCGGCTCGCGGCTCGCGGGCGGCGAGGTTCTGCTCCTGAGCGGCCCGCTCGGCGCGGGCAAGACGGTCTTCGTCAAGGGCCTGGCCTCGGCACTCGGCCTCGACCCGGACGAGGTCTCCAGCCCGTCCTTCACGCTCGTCAACCGCCACGCCGAGGGCCGCCTCCTGCTCTACCATCTCGACCTCTACCGCCTCGAAGAGGGCGCGGCCGCGGCCCACGCCGTTGACCTCGACGAGCTGCTCGCGGACGAGCGCGCCGTCATCGTCATCGAGTGGGCCGAGCGGATGGGCCGCTACCCTCTGCCCGCCCCGGCCTGGCGCGTCCTGATCGAGGGCGACGGCGGGGAGCCGCGCCGCGTCCGCCTCGCCCCGGCCTGAAGGTTTGACGGGGCGCGGCGGCGGCGCACACAATGACACTCGCCAAGCAACTTCTTTCCGGAGCGGAAGACTATTTCTTTCAAGCAAGGAGCGACAGCAGATGCCTTACTCGGAGATTCTGATCAAGCCGATGCGCGAAGACCTGACGCGCGCCGGGGTTGAGGAGACGCGCACGCCGGCCGAGGTCGAGGAAGCCATCCAAAACACGAAGGGGACTCTGATGGTCGTGGTCAACTCGGTCTGCGGCTGCGCGGCGGGCAAGGCGCGGCCCGGCGTCGCGCTGGCCCTCCAGTCGCCGGTGCGGCCCGACCGCTCAGTCACAGTCTTCGCCGGGGCCGACATCGAGGCCACGGCCGCGGCCCGCGCACACTTCGCCCCCTACCCGCCCTCCTCGCCCCAGATCGCCCTCTTCAAAGACGGCCGCCTCGTCCACATGATCGAGCGCCACCAGATCGAGAACCGCTCGGCCGAGCAGATCGCCGACGAACTCCGTCAAGCTTTCGACCGCCACTGCTCACCCGCCAGCACGGCGACGGCGTAAGGGGAAATGATGAATGCGGAATGATGAATGATGAATGTGACGGACGCTGAGTCTCATCATTCAACCTGCCTCTTATTCATCATTCCGCATTCATCATTCATCATTTTCTGATGCCTTCTCTCTCGCTCGACACGCCCGTCCTGGAGTTGCCACAGCACGGCGTCGCGCGGCTCGGGCCGCAGACGGCGCGGAAGCTGGGGCTGGCGCTGGCGGGCGTCACGGGGAAGCGCGACGCGGGGGAGGCGACGGTCGAAGACCTTTTGAATTACCTGCCGATGCGCTACGAGGATCGCTCGAACATGGCGCGCATCGCCGACCTGCGCGACGGGTTCGAGGCGTCGCTCGAACTCTACGTGCGCGTCGCCGGGGGCTTCCAGGTCGGGAAGAACCGCGGGCCGAAGGCCCCGCCGCTCTTCATCTTCGAGGTGACGGCGGGCGACCCCGAAAAGACCGGCAAGCCGGTCGTCGTCTGGTGGTTCGTCTCGGGCCGGCAGGCATCACGCATCGTCGCTTATCACCGCCAGCGGTTCCAGCGCGGCGCGCGCTTCGTCGCCTACGGCCGCTGGGAGTGGGACGGGCGGCGCAACACCTTCGCGCTGCGCCTCAACAAGCCCGACGAGGAGATCGAGATGCTGCCCGGCACCCTTGCCCCGCCGGAGAACGCGCTCATCCGCCTCGCCGAGCGGGAGGAGCAGAGCGCGTCTGCGAACGCGGACGGCGGCGTGCTGGAAGAGGACGACGCGGCCGGCGAGGCCCCCGAGACTTCGCTCGACGAGCCGGCCGACCCGGCGCTTGCGGCCATCCACGTCGGCCGCCGCGTGCCCGTCTACCGCAAGCTCGGCGAGCTGCGCACGAAGCGTCTGCGCGAACTGATGCACGCCGTCCTCGGGCTGCTCGGCGACGAGGCTTTCGGCGAAACGCTCCCCGCCGAACTGCGCGCGCGTCAACAGCTCGTCGGCCGCGCCGAGGCTCTGCGCCGCATCCACTTCCCCTCTGACGACGCGCCGCTCGCCGACTACGAAGCGGCGCGCTCGCCCGCGCACCTCCGGCTCATCTTCGAGGAGTTCTTCTGGGTCGCGCTCGCCATCGCCTTGCGGCGCGACGAGCGCGTCAAGGAGCCGAAGGGCTCCGTCATCGAGATCACCGACGCGATCCGCGAGCGCATCTTCTCGGTGCTCCCCTTCGCCCTCACCGGCGCGCAGGAGCGGGCCGTGCGGCGCATCTTCGACGACATGCAGTCGGACGTGCCAATGAACCGCCTGCTGCAAGGCGACGTCGGAAGCGGGAAGACGGCGGTCGCCCTGCTCGCCATGCTGGCAGCGATGGAGAACGGCTACCAGGCGGCGCTCATGGTGCCCACCGAAATCCTCGCCGAGCAGCACGCGCGCAACATCAAGAGGATGCTCGCCCGCACGCCCTTCCGGGTGGAGCTTCTGACCGGCTCGCTCCGGGCGAGCGAGAAGAAGCGCCTGCACGCGGACCTCGCCGCCGGCGAGATTCACGCGGCCGTCGGCACGCACGCGCTCATCCAGGAGTCGGTCTCGTTCGCGCGCCTCGGCCTCGCCGTCATAGACGAGCAGCACCGCTTCGGCGTCCTCCAGCGCGCGGCCCTGCGCGAGCGCGGCTACAACCCGGACGTGCTCGTGATGACGGCCACGCCCATCCCGCGAAGCCTCGCCATGACCGTCTACGGCGACCTGGACGTGTCGGTCATAGACGAGCTGCCGCCCGGCCGGACGCCCGTCAAGACGGCCGTGCGCGGCGAGGAGGCGCGGGAGAGGATTTACCAGTTCGTTGACTCGGAGGTGCGCGCCGGCCGGCAGGTCTACGTCGTCTACCCCCTGGTCGAGGAGTCGGAGAAGATGGACCTGAAGGACGCGACGCGGATGTTCGAGCACCTGCGCGACCGCGTCTTCCCCAATTTCCAGATCGGGCTCCTCCACGGCAAGATGAGGCCGGCCGAGAAGGAGGAGGCGATGCGCCGCTTCGTCCGCGGCGAGACGCACGTCCTCGTCGCCACGACCGTGGTCGAGGTCGGCGTCGACGTGCCGAACGCCTCGGTGATGATCATCGAGCACGCCGAGCGCTTCGGCCTCTCGCAGTTGCACCAACTCCGGGGCCGCGTCGGCCGCGGGGCCGAGAAGTCTTACTGCGTGCTCCTCGCCTCGGAGCGGCAGACGAGCGTCGCGCGCGAGCGGCTCGGCATCATGGAGGAGACCTCGGACGGCTTCCGCATCGCCGAGAAAGACCTCGAGCTGCGCGGCCCCGGCGAGGTCATGGGCACCCGCCAGTCCGGCGTCCCGACCTTCCGCGTCGGAAACCTCGTCCGCGACCTCCGGATTCTCGAAGAGGCCCGCCGCGAGGCCGAACACTACCTCACCGCCCGCCGCCACACCCGCGAGACCTCCCGCCTCATCGAGCGCGTCCGCGCCGACGCCCGCTTCGGCCTCGCCGCCGTCGGCTGAAGAATCCGCGGAACAAAACGGCCCGCGCGCAAGTCTATCCCGCCGTGGCGTTCAGCTTCAGGAGGAACCGGCCATGAGCAAACGACAACTGATGACCCTACTGCTGGCCGTCGCCGCTTTGGCGGCCAGCGCGGGGTGCGCGAGGGAGGTCGAAGTGGGGGCCGTGCGCTCGCGCGTGCTGGTGACGGGGGAGTCGGGCGCGAAGGCGCAGCCGGACACGGCGGTCATCGTCCTCTCGGTCGTCACGCAGAGCCCGCGGGCGGTCGAGGCGCAGCAGGCCAACGCGCGCAAGAGCGAGGGGGTCATCGCCGCGGCGAAGGCCGCCGCCGGCGCGAACGTGGAAGTCAGGACGAGCGACTACAGCCTCCAGCCGCAGCGCGACTGGTGGGGCGGCCAGCCGCGCATCACCGGCTACGAGGCGCGCAACACCGTGACCGTCACGACCGGCGACCTCGACCGCGTCGGGGCCGTCATTGACGCGGCCACGCAGGCCGGGGCCAACAGCGTCGAGGGCATCGAGTTCGTCCTGCGCGAGGCCAACCCGGCGCGGCGCGAGACGCTCGCCGAGGCGACGCGCCAGGCCATGACGAAGGCCGAGTCAATCGCGCAGGCGCTCGGGGGGCGCGTCGTCCGCGTCGTCGAGAGCCAGGAGGGCGACTTCCCTCCCCGCCCGCTTCTCGATCAGGGCGAGCGAGGGGAGGCCGCCAGCTACCAGAGCATGAACGCGAACACCAGCGTGGCGAGGAAGTCGCCCCGCACGCCCGTCGAGGCCGGCCCGCTCGACATCAAATCCCACGTCCAACTCGTCGTCGAAATCGAAGCGCGGCCGGAAGTGAGAAACCAGTAGACAGTAGTCAGTAGTCAGTAGTCAGTAGTTTTCGTGAAGCGGGCGTTGTTGCCGAAGGCGCAGTTGCGGACGGTGACGCGGTGGCTGGTGTTGACGCGCAGCGCCGCCCGGTTGGCGTTCGAGGGGCGGAGGCCGTCGAGGACGACGTGGGTCGAGAAGGAGACGTGAATGGTGAGCGGGGCGGCGGGCGGATAATGCCGCCTTTTGCCTTCACCATATCCTGTCTTATATTTGGCGGGTGAGGGTGATCGCCGGACAGTACCGGGGGCGCGTGCTGAAGAGCCCGCCGTCTTTGCAGACGCGCCCGACCTCCGACCGCTTGCGCGAGACGCTCTTCAACGTCCTCGCGCCGCGGCTCGAAGGGGCGCGCTTCCTCGACCTCTGCGCCGGGACGGGGGCCGTCGGCATCGAAGCGCTCTCGCGCGGCGCTGTCTTCGTCACCTTCGTTGACCGCGTCCACAAGATGTGCGCCCTCGTCGAACGGAACCTCGACCTGCTCGAAGTGCCCGAGGAGATGACCGAGGTCGTCAAGTCGGACGCGGCCGAGTACCTCAAGCGGACGGCCGCGGGCGGCGGGCAGGACTGGCGCGGCGGCAAGGAGCCCTGGGACGTGGTCTACTTCGACCCGCCCTACGACTCGGACTACCTGCCCGTGCTGCGCGCCTTCGGCCAGCACGCGGCGGCGCTTTTGCGCGAGGGCGGCGTGCTCGTCGTCGAGCACCACCACAAGAACGCCCTGCCCGACGCGCCGGGCCGCCTGCGCCGCTGGCGCCTCCTCAAGCAGGGCGACTCGGCGCTGAGCTTCTACGAGGCGGCTTGATTGACCGCGGCCCCCTTGTTGTTCCAAACTCGGGAAGCCCCCGCGGCCCGACGCCCGCGACCGCTCACCTCACCTGCCGCCGAAGATTTCCCGCGGCCCAGGCCCGCGGCCGAGGACTGCTTTCGAGATGGAACCACAGGGGAAGGAACGCCGCCTCAAGCCGCGCTTCAACGTCAGACTGCCTTGCACCGTCGCGCTGCCCGAGGGCGAGCGCGACATCCTCTTCCCCGACGCCGCGCTCCGCTGCCGCACGCGCGACCTCAGCGAGACCGGCGTCGGCCTCGTCGCCCCCTCGATCTACCTCGGCTACACCTGCGCCGTGGACGAGGGCCGCCTGCTCCTCGTCGAACTCGAACTGCCCGCCGGCCCCGTCCGGATGCTCGCCGCGGCCGCGCACTACCTGCGCCTCGACCGCGCGGGCGAGGAGGCCAGCTACCTCATCGGCCTCCGCATCAACGAGATGGGCGACGCGGCCCGCGCCCTCTTCAACGGCTACCTCGCCTCGCTCGCCGCGGGCTGACGCGGGCTTCGCCGCGGGCGAACCGCTCTGGTATAATTCACATCATACTTAAGCCTTCCCCCGACAACTGAATTAACGAAGACTCCGGAAGGAAGGAGGTCTCAGACATGCCGTATACCGTCTACGCGCGGAAGGCCGCCCGCGTCCTGCTCGCCTCGGCCGTACTCGCCGCGGCCGCCGCGTGGGCCGCCCCCGCCGGCGCCCAGGAGAAGCCGCCGGCCCAGACGCCGACCCAGACCACGCCGCAGCAGCAGCAGCCCGCGCCGCAGCCCACGACCCCGCCGGCCCAGCAGCAAACGCCGGCCCCGGCGAAGCCGCAGACCCCGGCCCCGACCGAGACGACGCCCGCCGCGCAGGGCGAGCAGGTGGCGGCCCCGGCCCCGGCCGCGGAGCCGCTCTACCGCGAGTACAAGGGCGTCACGCTCGGCATGAGTGCCGAGGAGGCGCGGGGTAAGCTCGGCGAACCGCAGGAGAAGGACAAGGCGCAGGACTTCTTCGTCCTCTCCGAGACCGAGCGCGTGCGCGTCTTCTACGACGACAAGGGCCAGGTCTCGGCCGTCATCGTCACCTACGTCGGCAAGAACACGAACGCGCCCGACGCCAAGACGATCCTCGGCACCGAGGTCGAGGCCAAGCCGGACGGCTCCGCCTACAAGATGGTCACCTACCCGAAGGCCGGCTACTGGGTCGCCTACAGCCGCACGGCCGGCGACGAGCCGCTCACCATCATCACCATGCAGAAGACGAACTAGGGGCTTGAGGCTTGGGGCTTGAGTGTAGGGCGACGCCGTTTCAACACGGAGGGCACAGAGGGCGCAGAGAAATCCATT
>DASZKF010000349.1:0-2542 GCA_035947355.1 Pyrinomonadaceae bacterium
GGTTTTCTCTACTGGCTACTGACTACTGGCTACTGTCTACTTCCTGAAGATCCCGATGATGTCGGGGAGGAACTCGCGGATGACGTTGTAGGCCATGTCGGAGGGGAAGGACATGGCGAAGCGGCGGAAGGTGGCGTCGAAGCCGCGGCGGTCGTGGCCCGGCGTGCTCCGCTCCCAGATGTTCGAGAGCGCGTTGGCCGTCAGCACGCCGGCCGCGCGCGAGACGTTGGGCTCGATGTCGCCGTCGTCGCCGCGCGTCACGAAGACGCGGCTGACGGCGTGCGCCGTGCGGTTCATGAAGCCCTTCTTGGTGGCGCGCTCGTAGCGCGGGTCCTGCTTGAAGAGGACGGGGTAGACGCCCGAGGCGAAGATGTTGCGCGCCGCGCGGTTCGCCACGTTGCGCGCGAAGCGCGCGGCCCAGTCGCCGAACTCGTCCTCGAACTCCTTGTCGGGCAGCTCGTCCTCGCCGGCCTGCGTGAGCGTCGCGCGGAAGGCCGAGAGGGCGTAGCCCTGCGGGCTGAGGAAGGCCGACTTGAAGGCGCGGCGCATCTTCTGCTCCGGAGTGAGCGGGACGTAGGGCTGCGGGGTCGGCTGCGTCTGCGGGGCCTGAGCGCCGGTGTCCTGTCCGCCTTGCGGGAAGAGTTCAACCGCGCGCCCTCCTGTGCGCCCGAACTCTTCGCGCGCCGCGCGCCCGGCCGAGGTCTCAGTCTCGGCGGCGTCAGTGGCCTCGGCGGTTGCGGCCGGCTCCGGCTCGGCGGACGGATTGAGGAGGTGGCTGAAGTCGGACGCCTGCCGGCGCGCCTCGGGCGCGGCCGGGAGCGGGGCCTCCTGGGCGAGGGCCGCCTGGCAGCCTAAAAGGAACAGCGTGAGCAGTGAAGGTGCGAGCAATCTCGAAAGCGGGCGGTCGAGCATTATTTCCTCCGGGTCAATCGTTGCGAGTTATAGCTGCGGGCGGCATTGTAGCCGAAGTGGGTGCCGCATAAGAAATGATGAATGCGGAATGATGAATGATGAATGAAGACGGCTTGAAGGACGAAGGTCAACGTGCGTCACATTCCGCATTCCGCATTCATCATTTCCGTTATAGAATCCCGACGCTCTCTGCAAGGCCCTCCGGAGGAGGCGGCGTGATGTACTTCAAGCAGTTCTACCTCGGGTGCCTGGCGCACGCCTCGTACCTGATCGGCTCGGACGGCGAGGCGGCGGTCGTAGACCCGCAGCGCGACGTGGGGCAGTACCTCGAAGAGGCCGCCGCACACGGCCTCCGCATCAAGTACGTCGTCGAGACTCACCTGCACGCCGACTTCGTCAGCGGCCACGCCGAGCTGGCGGCGCGCGCGGGTGCCGAGGTCGTCTTCGGCCGCCGCGCCGGCGCGGCCTTCCCGCACCTCGCGGTCGAAGACGGCGACGAGCTGCGGGTCGGCCGGGTCGTCCTGAGAGTCCTGGAGACGCCGGGCCACACGCCGGAGAGCATCTCGGTCGTCGTCATAGACACGGAGGCGTCGGACGAGCCGCAGAAGGTCTTGACCGGCGACACGCTCTTCGTCGGCGACGTGGGCCGGCCCGACCTCGCCGGGGCGCGCGGGTTCACGCCGCAGCAGATGGCGGCGATGCTCTACGATTCCCTGCACGGGAAACTCCTCCGGCTGCCGGACTCGGTCGAGGTCTACCCGGCGCACGGCGCAGGGAGCATGTGCGGGCGCAACATCTCGAAGGAGACCTCCTCGACCATCGGCGAGCAGCGCCGCCTCAACTACGCGCTGCGGCCGATGCCGAAGGAGGAGTTCGTCCGCGCGATGACGGCCGACCTGCCGGAAGCCCCCGCCTACTTCCCGCGCGACGCCGAGATCAACCGCGCGGGCGCGGCCCCGCTCGGAGCCCTGCCGCGCCCGGCGGCGCTCGGCCCCTCGGAGGTCGCCGCGCTCGCCGAAGGGGGCCACGTCGTCCTGGACGTGCGCGGGGCGGCCGAGTTCGGCGCGGGCCATGTGCCGGGCGCTCTGAACGTCGGCCTCGCCGGGCAGTTCGCCTCGTGGGTCGGGACGCTCGTCCCGCTCGGCACGCCGCTCGTGGTCGTGGCGGACGGCGACGCGCAGGTTGACGAGGCCGTGACGCGACTGGCGCGCGTCGGCCACGAGGCGGTGCGCGGCTACCTGCGCGGCGGGATGGAGGCGTGGCGCGAGGCCGGATTCGAGGCGGCCGGGGTGCCGCAAATCTCCGTCGGAGACCTCCGCCGCCTGCTCGAAGAGCGCGAGGATTTGCAAGTCGTAGACGTGCGCCGCCCCGGCGAGTACGCCGCGGGCCACGCGCCGCGCGCGGCGAATATGCCGCTCGGCCCGCGCCTCCGCGAGGAGGCCGCGCGCCTCGACCCCGCCCGCGAGACGGCCGTCATCTGCGCCGGCGGCTACCGTTCGAGCGCCGCCACCAGCCTGCTCCGCCCGCTCGGCTTCCGACGCCTCCTCAACGTCACCGGCGGCACCAGCGCCTGGCTCGCCGCCGGCTACCCCGTCGAGAAGTAACAATAGACAGTCAGTAGCCCGACCGT
>DASZKF010000350.1:0-10496 GCA_035947355.1 Pyrinomonadaceae bacterium
GGCGGCGGCGCAGGCGGCGGCCGTGGCGGTGCCGGCGGTGGCGCTGGCGGCGGCGGTCGCGGTGCGGCCGGCGGGAGGAGCGGCGGCCGTGGCGGCGGCGGCTCGAAGGCTGGTACGAAGGGCGGCCCCGGTAAGGGCGGAGGCCGTGGCGCGACGGCCGGCGGCGGCACTGCTCGCGGCGGCGGTAAAGGCGGCAGGGCCGGCGGCCGCAAAGGAGGTGGCTAACGGCGAGGGTCAAGGCAGCACCCTGACCAGAGTCGCCGAGACGGTCGGCGGCGTCGCCGCGACGGTCGTCTCGGCCATCGAGAACCTCACCGGCGCGGGCCGCAGGCGCCGGGGCTGAAACAAAAAACCTTACCGCACGTCCATCCGCGAGGCCGCTCCCCGGCATCACACGCCGAGGAGAGCGGCCTCAACTTTATGACCAGAAAAGAGTGATAGGTGATAGGTAAAAGACAGGTTGCTTCTCACCTGTCACCTACCACCCATCCTTCCTCAGCGAGCGCCGCACCTTCGAGGACAACCGGCGCGCGGTCGAGGAGGGCGACGTGGTGGTCTACCCCGTCCGCTTCGACACGCGCGAGGAGACCGAGCGGCTGGCGCGCGCGCAGGCCCGCGGCTCTCAGCCCGTAGACCTCGGCACCATCCTCGGCAAGAAGGTGCCGGGCACCCCCGGCACCGTCATCATCACCCCGCGCGGCGGGACTACCGGCCCCGCGGGCGGGCGGCCCGCCTCTGACGACCCCATCAGCGCGATGCTCGACCGCCTCTACCGCACGGCCGACGACTACCTCGACCAGATGGCGCGCGCCTCGGGCGGGACGCTCGTGCGCGCCGACACGCTCGCACACCTGCCGCGCGCCTTCCGCCAGATCGCCGAGGAGCTGCGCACGCAGTACAGCCTCGGCTACTACCCGGCGAACGCCGCCCGCGACGGCAAGTTCCGCAAGATACGCGTCCGCGCCTCCCGCCCCAACGTCTCCGTCCGCGCACGCCCCGGCTACCGCGCCAGGCGGTAGTTTCGAGTTTCGGGTTTCGGGTTTGTTCAGCGTGGGTTGAAAGGTTCAACTTACGCCGCCCGAACTCGAAACCCGAAACTCGTAACCCGAAACTTAATGCAGCACGGGCCGCTTGAGGACGCCGCCGGAGGCGTCGGCGAGGGGGTGGACGACGACGAAGGCCGAGGGGTCTATCTCGGCGGCGACGTTCTTGACGCGGCCGATCTCGAGGCGGGTGACGACGCAGTAGAGGATGTCCTGCTCGGCCCCGCTCAGGCCGCCGCGCCCCTTGTAGACGGTGACGCCCCGGTTGAGGTGGATGACGATGGCGTGCCTGATCTCGTCGCTGCGCTCCGAGACGATGATGACGGCCGTGTACTCCTCGATGCCGTGGATCAGGAAGTCCACGGTCTTCGAGGCCGCGAAGTAGGTCAGAATCGAGTACATCGCCGGCTCGACGCCGAGGAGGAAGGCCGCGGCGGCGAAGATGAAGACGTTGAAGATGAGGATCACGTCGCCGACCCGCAGCAGGTTGCTGCCCTTGCTGACCAGGAGCGCGGCGACCTCCGTGCCGTCGAGCACCGCGCCGCCGCGGATGGCGAGCCCGATGCCGGCCCCGATGAAGAGGCCGCCGAAGACGGCCGTCAGCAGCTTGTCGTGCGTCATCTCGGGGAATTTGACGGCGGCGAGGGCGAGGGCCAACCCCGTGATCGCCAGCGCGCTCTTGAAGGCGAACCGCCGGCCGACCTGCTTGTAGCCGAGCGCGATGAACGGCAGGTTGAAGGCGAGGATGAGCACCGAGAGCGGCGCGCCCGTCACCTGCGAGAGCAGCATCGAGACGCCGGTCACGCCGCCGTCTATGAAGCCGCTCGGCAGCAGAAAGCCCTTCAGCCCCAGCCCCGCCGAGAAGATTCCGACGACGACGAGCGCGGCGTCGAACACCTCCCTGGAGACACTTGGCACGAGCCGCACTCCTGTCATCATAAGGTTTCGGGTTGCGAGTCCGGAGTTTCAGATTTGAGTCCCGTGCCGCCATTCTAGGCGACCGAGGCGGCGGGCGTCGAACCCGCGGAGTTAAATGAGGCTGGGGGCCGGAGTCCGTTTTGCTCTATGATGTCTCCGCCGCGGGGGAGAGCTTATGGCCGGAGACGATTCTTCGAGGGAGATCATCGAGCAGCTCGTCGCGCGCCTCGGGAGCCTGGAGCGGGAGCTGCGGGCCAACGCCGAGCGCCTCTCCGCAGTCGAGCGGCGGCTGGGCGTCGAGCCCCGGCCGCCGGAGGAGCGACACGTGCCGCGCGAGCCGCCGCGGCCCGCGCCGCCCGCGGGCGAGGAGCGACACGTGCACGTGCCGCTCTCGCCGCCGAGGCCCCGCGGCGGCGACGCTGACGGCGCTGCCGCGCGCACGACTCCGGCCGCGGCGGGCCGAGACCTCGAATCGGTCATCGGCGGGCGCGCGTTCGCCTGGGCCGGCATCATCGCCGTCGCCTTCGCCGCCGCCTTCTTCCTCAAGCTGGCCTTCGAGAGCGGCTACATCGGCCCCACGACGCGCGTCCTCATCGGCGCCGGCGCGGGCCTCGTGCTGCTCGGCGCGGGCGAGGTTTTGCGCGGGCGCGGCCTGCGCCACTACGCCTTCGTCCTCTCCGGCGGGGGCGTCCTCATCCTCTACCTCTCGATCTACGCGGCCTTCAACTTCTACCAGCTCCTGAGCCAGCCCGCCGCCTTCGCGCTGATGGCCGGCGTGACGGCCGCGGCCGTGTCGCTCTCCGTGCGGCTCGACGCGCTACCGGTCGCCGTGCTCGGCCTCGTCGGCGGCTTCCTCACGCCGCTCCTGCTCTCGACGGGGCGCGACAACCAGGTCGCGCTCTTCACCTACGTCGCGCTCCTGGACGCGGGCGTGCTCGCCGTCGCCTACTTCAAGCGCTGGCGCAGCCTCAACTTCCTCTCCTTCGCCGCGACCGTGCTCGTGACGCTCGGCTGGGCGGTCGTCCACTACGACCGTGAGAAGCTCTGGCCGACGCTCTTCTTCCTCTCGCTCTTCTTCGCGCTCTACGGGCTGCTCGCCGTCGCGCACAACCTCCTGCCGCGGCGGCCGGCGCGCTGGTACGACCTCCTGCTCGCCGGCGCGAACGCCACCTTCTACTTCAGCCTCAGCTACCTCCTGCTCGTGGACGCCGGCTACGACACCGCCGCGCCGGCCTCGCACGCGCTTCTGGTCTCGGCCGCCTACGCCGGACTCTTCTACGCCGTCCACCGCCTGCACCGCGCGGATCGGCTGCTCGCCTACGGCTTCATGGGCGCGGCCGTGACCTTCTTCACGGCGGCCGTCGCCATCCGTCTCGAACTCCACTGGGTGACGATCGTCTGGGCCGTCGAGGGGTTGATGCTGACGTGGGCGGGCTTGCGCGCGGGCGAGCCGGCCGTGCGTCGCGCGGCGCTCCCGGTCTTCGTCGCGGCCGCGTCGCACTGGCTGCTCTTCGACATGACGGAGTTCGCCTTCGACGCCGGCCAAGAGTTCGTGCCCGTCTTCAACCGCCGCGCGCTCTCGTGCGCCGTGCTGGTCGGCTCGATGGCGGCCGCCGCGCGACTCCATAACCGGGCCGACGGCCTCGGCGAGACGGAGCGGGCCGGCGCGACGACGCTGCTCGCGCTCGCCGCGAACGGGCTGGCGCTCGTCCTGCTGACGCAGGACTTGAACGACTACTTCGAGCGGCGGCAGGCCCTGGCCGCCGGGGGCGGCGGCGCTCGCGGCGAATACTTCTACGGCGACCGGCTCGACAACGCGCGCCAGTTCTCGCTGACGGCGCTGTGGACGATCTACGGCGCGACGACTTTGGCCTTCGGCGCGCGGCGCGGCGCGGCTTGGGCGCGCTTCGTCGGCCTCGGGCTGCTCGCCGTGGCGGCGCTCAAGGCGGCCACGCTCGACATCCTCTTCTACGCCGCGCCGTGGCACGCGCCGGTCTTCAACCAGACCTTCACGGGCTTCGCCCTGGTCGTCGCGGCCTGCGCCTTCGCCGCGCGCCTCTACGAGAAGTCCGAGCGCGTCGGCGAGCGCGAGCGCGCCCTCGCGCCGGTGCTCGTCGCCTCAGCGCACGTGCTGGCCGTCGTCGCGCTGAGCGCGGAGGCGAGCGGCTACTTCTCGTCGCGGATGCGCGCGGGCGAAGCCGCCGGCGACCTGGAACTCGCCCGGCAACTCTCGCTCTCTGTGGTGTGGGCGCTCTACGGCGGGGCGCTCTTCGCGGCCGGGCGGGTGCGGCGCTCGCGGCTGCTGCGCGTGATGGCGCTCGCGCTGCTGGGCCTGACGACGCTCAAGGTCTTCTTCTGGGACTTGTCCTCGCTCGACCGCGCCTACCGCATCGTCTCCTTCGTCGTCCTCGGCCTCATCCTCCTCGCCGTCTCCTACCTCTACCAGCGGAGCCAGCAGCAGCAGCAGCGCGCGGCCCCGGAGGCCGGAGGCGGCGCGCCCGACGTCACCTGACGGCGCCGCGGCGCGCGCGCTCGACCTCGTCGCCCATGCGGCCGGCGAGCATGAGGGCGACCATCTTGTAGTCGGCGGCGAAGGACCAGAGCGGGTGCTTGAAGGTGGCGGGGCGGTTGCGCTCGACGAAGAAGTGTCCGACCCAGGCGGCGGCGTAGCCGACGACGAGCGCGAGCGGCAGCCAGCGCCAGCGCCCGGTCGCGACGAGGAGGACGAGCAGCGCCGTGCTCGCGAGCGTCCCGGCCGCGTGCAGCAGGCGCGTCCCCGCCCGGCTGTGCTCCCGCACGTAGAAGGGCCAGAACTCCGCGAACGTCCTCATCTCGTCTTCGGCCATACGGCGCACCCTTTCAGGAGGGTGATAGGTGATGGGTGATAGGTGATAGGTAAAAAGCAACTGATCTTTTACCTATCACCTATCACCCTCTTTTCATTCTCCGTCAGACGTAAAGAGCCGGCTGTAATCTTCTATGCCGGCGGGCGGGAGGCGGGCCAGCCGCAGGTTCTCCTCGACGTGGGCGAGGCGGCTCATGCCGACGAGGGCGGTGGTGACGCCGGGCGTCGAGCGGACGAACTGGAGGGCCGTCTGCGCGTCGGTGGCGAGCGAGCCGAGCGGCTCGCGAATGTGTTCGGGGAGGTCGCGCGCGACCTTGCCCTGGAGGAGCGAGGCGCTGGCGACGACCGTCACGCCGAGCGCCCGCGCCGCTTCGAGCAGCGAGACCGGCGCGCCGCCGAGCGTCTGGTTCGCCTCGACGAGCGCCTCGGGCATGGCGAGGTTGAAGGGCAGCTGGACGAAGCGGAAGCCGTGGCCCTCGCCGCCGGCCTCGCGCGCCAGCCCGAACATGCGTTCGAGCGAGAGGTGGTCGCGCGCCTCGGCCCGCGCGCGCAGCCCCGCCCAGGTCGCCGCGCCGTAGAACCGCAGGCGGCCGGCGGCGCGCTCGCGCTCCAACTGCTCGAAGGCCGCGCGCAGGCGGCGCTCGAACTCCTCGCGGCCGACGAAGGGGAGCTGCGTCTCCGGGTTGTGGATGTAGTAAACGTCAACCGCCTCCAGCCCCATGTTGCCGAGCGACTGCGCGACCTGGTGTCCGAGGTAGCGCGGCGTCATGCAGTGGCTGCCGCCGACGATCTCCTCGAACGAGGCGACGCCCGTGCGCACGAAGGTCTCCTCGACGTAGGCGCGCACGCCCTCCTGGCCGCGGGGCGGGCTGGAGTCGAAGGGGAGGTAGCCGCCCTTCGTGCAGACGACCAGCTCGTCGCGGGCGGCGAGGCCGCCGCCTGAAAGCTCGGCGAGCGCCGCGCCGATTGCCCGTTCGCTGCGCTGGAAGCGGTAGTTGGCCGCCGTGTCTATGATGTTCGCGCCAAGCTCGACGGCCCGCACGACCGCCCCCGTGTAGGCGCGGTCGGTCTCCTCGTCCCAGTCGCCGAGGTACGTTCCGACGCCGACCGAGGAGAGCCAGAGGCCCTGCTCGAAGCGGAAGTGTTGCTCGGCCGCGCGGCCGCGGAAGCGGTCGCGGTAGCGGGCCGTCCCCTCGTTCGTGGCGAACCCCTGCAAGGCCATCGGCTGCCCTCCAAATGTTCTTCGGCGCAGTGCGGGCGCACAGTGTAGCACAGCCGCCGCCGGCCCGCGGTTTCGCGGGGCGGGGCGGACTTCGACCTGAACCCGCGTGGTGTGGTAGGGTTGTCGCACGCCGATGAAGACAGAGGGGCAGGACAGGGGACTGGCCGCGGACGACCCGGCCGACGGAGGGCGCGCCGCGTCGCTCGACCTCCCGCGCGGGGAGCTGCGCGCGCTGGCCGCGATGTTCGAGGGGCTCGCGCTCGACTGCCTCGAACCCGACCGCGCGCTCCGCGTCTTCCCGGACACGGACGCCGCGCGGGTCAAAGAAATCTTCCGCCGCCCGCTCCCCGCCGAAGGGTGCGACCTCGCGGCGCTGGAGCGCGCCTGCCGCGAAGTCGTCCGCCACAGCCGGCTGAACAACCACCCGCGGATGTTCGGCTACGTGGCCTCGCCGTCCGCGCCCGTCGGCGCGCTGGCGACCCTCCTGGCCTCGGCGCTCAACTCGAACGTGACCTCCTGGCGCTCGGCCCCGGCCCCGACCGAGGTCGAGCGCACGGTCGTCGGCTGGCTCGCCGAGATGGTCGGCTACGGCGGGGCGGGCGAAGGCCGCGGCGGGCTGCTCACGAGCGGCGGCTCGATGGCGAATTTGGGCGCGCTCTTCGTCGCGCACCGCGCGAAGGAGGCCGGAGCGCGCGGAGGCGACGCGGGCTCGGCTTCGCGCCGCGGCCTCTGGGGCGCCGGCGCACCTGCAACCCTCTACGCCTCCGACCAGGTTCATCTCTCAATCCCGAAGGCGGCCGACCTGCTCGGGCTCGGGCGCGAGCAGGTGCGACTGGTGCCGACGGACGAAGGTTTCCGCATGGACGTGCGCGCGCTGGGCGAGATGAT
Source organism: Pyrinomonadaceae bacterium (assembly GCA_035947355.1). Classification (GTDB taxonomy): domain Bacteria; phylum Acidobacteriota; class Blastocatellia; order Pyrinomonadales; family Pyrinomonadaceae; genus QHXN01. Next base: position 6,917 of record DASZKF010000350.1, read on the forward strand.
CGAGGCCGACCGCCGCGCGGGCGCGCGCCCCTTCTGCGTCGTGGCGAGCGCGGGCACGGTGGCGACGGGCGCGGTTGACCCGCTCGGGGAGGTCGCCCGCGTCGCCCGCGGGCACGGCCTCTGGCTCCATGTGGACGGCGCGTACGGCGCCCTGGCCCGCGCCGCCGCGCCGAAGCGCGCGATCTTCGAAGGGCTCGAAGAGGCCGACTCGCTCTCGCTCGACCCGCACAAGTGGCTCTACGCGCCGCTCGACTGCGGTTGCCTCTTGCTGCGCGAGCCCGAGCGGGCGCGCGCCGCCTACGCCGGCACGGAGGAGGGTTACATCAAAGTCTTCGAGCGCGAGGAGGACGAGGCGTTCGCCTTCTGGGACTACGGCCCCGAGCTGTCGCGCCCGTTCCGCGCGCTCAAGGTCTGGGCGATGCTCAGCTACTACGGCGCGCGCCGCGTCGGCGAGGCGATTGCCGAGGACTGCGCGCTCGCCGAACACCTCGGCGCGCTCGTCCGGGACTCGGAGGACTTCGAGCTGCTCGCGCCCGTCACGCTCGGCGTCTGCTGCTTCCGCTACGTCCCGGAAGGCGCGCGGCGCGGACTCGAAACGGCCGCCGGCGAAGGGCGCGAACTCCTCGACGCGCGGCTCGACGAACTGAACGCGCGCGTCATGCACCGCGTGCAGCGCGGCGGCGTCGCCTACCTCTCGAACGCCGTCCTGCGCGGCCGCTTCGCCCTGCGCGCCTCGATCACCAACTTCCGCACGACGCGCCGCGACCTCGCCGACACGCTCGACGCCGTCCGCCGCGCCGCCACGGAATGCATAAGAGAGGAAGCCCGACCGTGAGGGAGGGCGTTCAGGTTTCATTAGAACTGACGCCGGCGTGAGTTGAGACGCCCTCCCTGACGGTCGGGCTACTGACTACTGACTACTGGCTACTGACTACTTTTTTATGTCCGCACTGAGAGAGACGCTGAAGGGCGAGTTCGAGAACGAGCTGCGCGTGGCCGTGGAGCTGGCGCGGGCGGCGGGGGCGACGGCGCTGTCTTATCAGGCGGGGCCGCTGCGGGTTGACCACAAGGACGAGCTGAACGAGCCGGTGACGCAGGCCGACCGCGCCGTCAACGAGCTGATCGTGCGCCGACTGTCGGAAGCCTTCCCCGGCGACGGCATCCTCGCCGAGGAGTCGGCCGACACCGAGCGCCGGCTCTCCCGCGAGCGCGTCTGGATGATAGACCCGCTCGACGGCACGAAGGGCTTCATCGCCGGCACCGGCGACTACGCCGTGCAGATCGGCCTCGCCGTCGGGGGCGCGGCCGCCCTCGGCGTCGTCTACGCGCCGGCCACCGATGTGCTCTACTGGGCCGCGCGCGGCCACGGCGCGTGGGTCGAGCGCACCATCCCGGACGCCGAGTCGCAGACGCTGGTCGAGCGGCTGGGCGTGACGAAGGAGACGAGCCTCGCTCAGATGCGGCTGGCCGAGAGCCGCTCGCACCGCGGCCCGCGCATGGACACGGTGGTGCGCGCCCTCGGCGTGCGCGCCGAGGTCAAGCGCCACTCGGTCGGCATCAAGGTCGGGCTCCTCGTCGAGCGGCAGGCCGACCTCTACATACACCTTTCGGGGAAGACGAAGCAGTGGGACACGTGCGCGCCCGAGGCCGTCCTGGCAGAGGCCGGCGGGCGCATGACCGACGTCTGGGGCGACCCGCTCGTCTACAACACGCCCGACGTCTACAACCGCCACGGCCTCGTCGCCTCGAACGGCGCGGCGCACGACCTCGTCATCCGCCGCCTCCGCCCGCTGCTCGAAGAGTTCGGCCGGGCGCAGGCGTGAATAGTTATCAGTCATCAGTTTTTTGCTATTACTAATGACTGACAACTGATGACTGATAACTAAATCGAAAATTCTCTTCAGGAGGAATACATGAAGCGAAAAGGTTCCGCCCGCTGGCGGGGCGGTCTGAGGGACGGACGCGGGTCGGTCTCGACGGCGAGCGGGGTGCTCGCCGACGCGCAGTACTCTTTCGGCACGCGCTTCGAGGAGGGCGCGGGGACGAACCCCGAGGAGCTGCTCGCGGCGGCGCACGCCGGCTGCTTCTCGATGGCGCTCTTGAAGCAGCTCGAGGACGCCGGGATGAGGGCCGAGGAGATCAACACGACGGCCGCCGTCACGCTGGAGAAGACCGACGCCGGCTTCGCCATCACCCGCGTCCACTTGGACGTGTCGGCGCGCGTGCCGGGCGGCGACGCGGCCGGCTTCCAGACCGCCGCCGAAAACGCCAAGGCCGGTTGCCCCGTCTCGCGCCTCTTCAACGCCGAGATCACGATGGAGGCGCGGCTCGAAGGCGGGAGCAATTAAGAATTAAGAATTAAGAATTAAGAATGGTGTGCCGTGGAGTCCTGAAGGGCGCTCCGCCGGCACACCATTCTTAATTCTTAATTCTTAATTCAGATCGAAAGCCCGTGTTTCCTGACGACGCCCCCTATTCTGCGCCCCTCTTCGAGCACCTGCCTGTAGACCCACCTGTAATGGTGCGTCGCCCAGAACTCGATGACCTGCCGGCCGCGCAGCTCGCCGAGCAGCTCCCTGACGGCCTGGTACTCCAGGTGGCAGACGATCAGGTGCCGGTAGGTAGACTCCTGGTCGCGCGCCCCTTCGGGCGGGCCTGACGGGGCGTCGGGGAACAGGCCCCGCAGCTCCGCCATGGCCTTCCTCGCCTGCTCGCTCTTCTGCTCAAGCAGCCAGTGGAGCTGCTCGTGGACGAAGGTCGCGAGGAGCAACTCGTCGTCTTTGGTGTACCTGGTGTTGAGGGTCAGGACGGGGTGGCTGTGCGGTATCCCCTCGTCGCGGTCAATCACAACCTTCTTCGTGAACAGCCACTTCGAGAGGTCGTGCTGCCTCAAAAGCCTCTGCAACTGGTCCCTGGTGAGCAGCTCGTCCTTGTCGCCGGCGTGCTTGACGGAAATCTCGACCGCGTCGCGCCCGCCCTGCGCCCACGCCGGGGCGTGCGCCAGTAAACCGAACGTCAGGCACAGAAGAAGCCTTCCCATGATTCTCCCTTTCTTCAGGCGGAGGCCCGTGGCGAATCCCCCCGTCTGAGCGTGAACACGCCGGCGAGCACGACCCAGGCCGACTGCGCGAAGACGAAGAGGCCGAAGCCGTGCACGTCGAGCCGGAGGTGTCCGGCGAAGAAGGCCGCGAGGCTCAACGCCCCGACGGCGCAGCCGAAGGCCGCGACGGCCCGCGCGAGCCGACCAAACCTGTAGGCGGCCGACGACCAGCAGACGACCGCGAGCGAGGAGGCGACGACGTAGACCTTCGCGAAGCCCTGGTTGAGGAGGCCGTTGTAACGGGAGATGCTGTGCAGGGCTTCGCGGGTGGCCTCGTCGCCCGCGAGCATCTGCCTCGAAAGGGCCGGGGCGACCAGCCCGCCGGCGACCGCGGCCGAGACGACGGCCACCGCGCCGAAGGCGTAGGCGACGAGCGCCGCCGAGACGAGCGCGCGCTCGGCGCCGAGCCGGCGCGAGAGGCCGAGGAACCCGAAGAACAGGACGGGCGTGCTGGCGAGCGCGAGCGCGTGCGTCGCCGCG
>DASZKF010000351.1:0-1708 GCA_035947355.1 Pyrinomonadaceae bacterium
GGCGCCCCCCCGCACGGTCGGGCTTCTGATTACTGCTTCCTCAGCGGTGGGCGGCCCGGCGCGCGTCGGTCGGGCCGAGCAGGAGGAGCGCGCGGCCGTCCTGCTTGTAGTCTGTGTAGTAGCGCACCTCCGACCTGACGGTCTCGCCGGTGTCAACGAGGTCTTCGGCGCTCCAGGGCGTCGGCCGCCCGGCGCAGGTCAGGACGGGCCTTCGGGCGTCACGTCGTACTCGGCCGGCCCCCAGCCCCGGAAGGCCCTCCAGACGTGCGGCGCGTAGAGGAAATAGCCGCCGCGGTGGTCGTGCGTGGCGACGACCCGCTCGCCGCCCGGCAGCACGTAGACGCCGCCCTCGCGCATGCTCAACGGTGACGACATGTGAAACACCTCCGAACCTCAAAAAGTCGTGAGGCCGAAGCTCGCGCGGCTGCCGCGAGGGCGACCGCGCCTAAAATTTTCGGGGGCTTGGGGCCTTCCGTCTACAGGCGGATGATTGATTTTAACAAATCCCGCGGCCGCGAATTAGTACGGCCTCGGACATTCGGCGCGGGGACAGTCGCCGGAGCTTCGTGACGCTTACGCGGACAGCGCCGCGGCGTTGGTCTTTTGGCCGGGGGGCCGTTTAGAATCTGTTGCCAGCACAAAAACCGACATCCGAGAAGAGTCCGGGATGGAACCAGTAAACTTTCGGAGGCTCCCCTGCGGGGCGGAAGTTTCGCCGGGGGGCGGCGTGCATTTCCGCGTGTGGGCGCCGCGGCGCAGCCACGTAGAGGTCGTCATAGAGGACGGCGGCCGCGCCGAGCCGGTCGCGCTGCAGGCCGAGGACGGCGGCTACTTCTCGGCGCACACGACGAAGGCGCGCGCCGGCACGGACTACCGCTTCAGGCTCGACGGCGGCGGCGAGCTTTACCCCGACCCGGCCTCGCGCTTCCAGCCCCGAGGGCCGCACGGCCCCTCGCGCGTCGTAGACCCGACGGCGTTCGGCTGGACGGACGCCGCGTGGCCGGGCGCGGAGCTGCGCGGCCAGGTCATCTACGAGATGCACGTCGGCACGTTCACCCCGGAAGGCACCTGGGAGGCGGCGCGGCGCGAGTTGCGCGAGCTGGCCGGGTGCGGCGTGAGCTGCGTCGAGATGATGCCGGTCGCAGACTTCCCCGGCCGCTTCGGCTGGGGCTACGACGGCGTCAACCTCTTCGCGCCGACGCGCCTCTACGGCGACCCCGAAGACCTCCGCCGCTTCTTAGACGAGGCGCACCGTCATCACATCGCCGTCGTCCTCGACGTGGTCTACAACCACCTCGGCCCCGACGGCAACTACCTCGGCCGGTTCGCCCCGGAGTATTTTTCCGAGCGCTACCGGACCGACTGGGGCGACGCGCTCAACTTCGACGGGCCCGGCTCGGCGCACGTCCGCGAGTTCTTCCTCTCGAACGCCGCCTACTGGGTCGAGGAGTTCCACTTCGACGGCCTGCGCCTCGACGCCACGCAGCAAATCTTCGACGCCTCGGCGGAGCACATCCTGTCGGCCGTCACCCGCCGCGTGCGCGAGGCCGCCCGCGGCCGCGGGACAATCGTCGTCGGCGAGAACGAGCCGCAGCACGCGCGCCTCCTGCGGCCCGCCGAACAGGGCGGCTGCGGCCTCGACGCTCTCTGGAACGACGACTTTCATCACAGCGCGATGGTCGCCCTGACGGGCCGCGAGCCGGGGCCG
>DASZKF010000352.1:0-24653 GCA_035947355.1 Pyrinomonadaceae bacterium
TTAAAACTTCACGACTCTTTACAACCCGCTCGGATAATAACTGCCCGCCTTTATCTGGATCAGAGTCATAATTTTCAAGGATGAACTCCCCCATGCTACTTTCAAAAAGACACCTTCTAATTACCGCTAAAACAGTCTCTAAATTTCCCTTTACCGTGAGTGCTGGTTTCTCATCGTGATAAATAACGAACTCTATTTCATTAGCCTCTTCTGCGTATGAGATTTCAAAAGAAGTTTCAATGCTGAACTTATCATCTTCGCTATCGCTCTTTTTCTCTGACATTGAGGTTTCTTTGAAACTTTTTCTCCTTAAAAGGATTCGGCCCGCCAATGCTAAATAGCAAAAGCGAGCCGAAGTTTAGCAGAACTCTTTTTGTTGTGAAGATGTTAGTTCACTAACTCTGTCGCCTCCGAAACTGGCGATTGTGATTGCTGTGCCGCATTAAATTCTGCGAGGGCTTCCGCAATGCCAGTTATCATTTCGTTATCAGGGTTAACATACCTAGCAAAAGTTGAGTGCTGAGTATGTCCTGAAACTTTCATAATTAGAGATGCGGGTTGTCGAGTTTTTACCATGCGCGTTATAGCGGTATGGCGCAGATCGTGAAAGCGGACGCCTTCTATTTTTGCTTCAAGGCAAAGCGCCCTCCATCCAGTCTTTATAGTGTTAGTAACTCCAAAGACTAATGCGTCTTTGTCTCCTGTTGAATCTTCCCATATTCTTTTCAGTTCATCGAAAAGGCGCGGTGTGATTCCTACAATTCTTGGTCTTGCCGTTTTGCAGTTTTCCGCAAGGATAGTTATTGTGCGGGTTCCAAAATTAACATCTCGCCAGAGAAGTTTAAATAACTCTCCGCGTCTGCAACCTGTATCCAGTGCGGCGATGATTAGAGGTTTTAGATGAATTAGGCGCTCTCGGTTATTTGCGTCTTGTTTATGGCAAGCGTCTAGCAAACGCCTTTCTTCGTCGGGTGAAAGTATTCTTTCCCTTCTTACTTCATCTGCTTTACTGATTAAAGAATCTCCCATTGAAAATGGATTCCGCATTAGCCATCCTTGCCGAAGAGCAAATCTAAACATTGCCCTTAGCATTTCTAGTTCTCGATTAACGCTGGCGATAGACCTTTGACCGCCCCTTTTTGAGGGAGTGTCTAGCCGCTTTAATTTGTATGTCTCAATATCAGAATGAGTGATGGTTTTGATTCTCTGCTTACCAAAACCATTGATTAATGCCTCTAACGCGCACAACGCAGGCTTGATGCTTTTTACTCCTGCTACTTTTCGTCCTTCAATAATCTTAGCTGGAACTAATTTCTTCTCACGGTAGGTCTGTGCGAGTTGGGCGAATGTTACGCGGTCGCTGTTAATTTCTGATTCGCCTGTTAATTCCAGTTCGCGTAGCTTCTCGCGTACAAGTTGCGCCGCGTGTGTTTTATCTTGCGCGGGCATCCATATATCTTTTCTTTTGCCGTTCGGTAAGGTATAACGAACGCGGCCGTACCAGTTTCCGTTCTTTTCAATTTCAGCACCTTTACGAATCCTCGGCATCTCCCTTCTCTACCTTTCTCCCTTATCCCCCTTTCATTCCCCCTTATCTGCAAAAAGAGAATGAAAGCTGGAAGGGCGAAATGATTTTCATTGCTGAAAATCAAGTCTTTTGTGGTAGAGAAGGAAAGGGAATGGCTGTTAACCGAAGGGTTGTAGGTTCGAGTCCTACCGCCGGAGTTAAATAATGAGCGGGAATGCCGCGGATTCCGCGGCATTCCCGTTTTTATTGGGCTTTTTACCTCCAGGCGGGTTGCATCGTCTGCACTGTTCGACTCTATTTTGGAGCCGGAGGCTTTCCTGCGCCGGGGTCTGTCGCGCGGATGGGGTGGCCTTGCTTGAAGCGGAAGCGGACGCGCCGTACGTTCGCGAAGTCGTCCAGAGGGTTCCCGTCGAGCGTGATGAAGCTGGCTTCGTAGCCGTCGCTCAGCGCGCCGATTTTGCGGGCGGGGAAGATCGCCTGCGGCGTGTCCTCGACCCAGAGTTTCAGGAGAGTCAGACGGTCGAAGACGCCCAGGCGGTTCAGGTTTTCCGCCTCCTCGACGGCCGTCCGGTTGTTGTCGTCGGTGCCGACCGCCAGCCTAGCGCCTGCCGCGTGCAGCAGCCGGAGGTTGTGGCGGTGGACTTCGTCGGGGTCTTTGACGTGGCCGGTCGGACGGTGGCTGAGCGTCGTCGTGACGACGACTACGCTCCCGGCGGCGGCCCTGCGCGCGTCCCCGGCGTTGATCCGCTCCAGCGGCAGGTGCGCTATTTCGTCGGCCCCTGCGAGCAGCGCGTTGCGGAAGTCGGCCGCCGTGTTGACGTGCACCGCGACGCGCAGGCCGTCCCCGTGGGCCTTGCGCACGACCTCCCGCAGGAGCGCGGGGCTCAGGCCGCGCCGGCCGTAAAACTTCGGGTCGTCTTTCCGCGCCTCGTACTCCTCCGAGTGTTCGAGGTAAGCCTTGATGAAGTCGGGCCGCCCGGCCTTGACCGCCGGCCACACCGCCTCTAAATCCTTCCCCGAACCTATGGCGAAGTAGGCTTGGCCGTTCACGTCGGCCCTGGTCAGTCCGGGGAGTAAGTTCCTGCCGGCGAGGTAATCGTAAATCTGTGCGGGGTGCCCGCCCGGCGCGGTCAGCCCGCCGCCCGAGAAGAGCACGTCCACGCTCTCAGGGCTGTTCAGGTGCGGCCGGACGGGGTCGGTGAGTTTAGGGATGCTGTTGGTGTTCTTCGCGTAGAAGATGCCGCGCGCGAGGTGTTCGAGGACCTGCGCGCGGTAGTCCATGCCCTCCTGAAAGTGGTGGTTGTGCGCCTCGGCGAAGGGCGGGACGACGTACCTGCCGCCGAGGTCGAAGGTCTCGTCCACTCGCCCGGCGTGGCTCGTCCGCAGCACGCCGTTCACCGAGTAGACGGTCTTCGGCACGAACGCTCTGCCATCGAACCAGCGGCCGCCGACGAAACGGTAGGCGGCCGGGTGGGCGTGAGCCGGCGCGGGGACGGCCCCGGCGCGCGGCGACGGCGGCACCAGGGCGGCTGACACGCAGAGGAGCAGGAAGGCTGGAAAGGTTCTGGCGTTAGGCTTCAAGCGGCTGGCCTCCTCGGGCGAATTGATCGGGCGAACACTCCGCCTTCTACGCCGGAACCCGCGGGGCCGCGCCTGATTTATTCCTGAGTTTTTCCTGAGCCTCGGAGGGTCGGTTGGAATGCGGACTCCGGAGGGGCGGGCCTTCGCTCCGGCGCGGAAACCGCGGCGGGGCGGCGGTCGTACTGCTTGCTTAGGCGGGCCGCGTGCGGACGCTCGAACCCGGCCGCGCCCGCCGAAGCAATCCAAAATCCGGGACGACAGTCGGAGGGACGGACGTGCGAGAAGAAGGTCTCACCCGCGACTTCCGCGTGGGCGATGAGTGGCTGGTGCAGCCCGGCCTGAACCGCGTCAGCGGGCGCGGGCGCGTCGTACAGCTTCAGCCGAAAATCATGGGCGTGCTCTGCGTGCTGGCCGAGCGGCCGGGCGAGCTGGTGACGAGAGAGCGGCTGTTCGAGACCGTCTGGGCCGGGACGCACGTCACCGAGCACGTCCTCGACCGCTCCATCTCGGAACTCCGCAGGGCTTTCGGCGACACGCCGAAAGCGCCGAAGGTCATCGAGACCATCCCGAAGGCCGGCTACCGTCTCATCGCGCCCGTGTCCATAAACGGCGACGCGGCCGCCGACGCCCCGCGGCCTGCCGAACACGGGCCGCACGAACTCGCCGGCCGCCCCGGCCGCCAGTCGTCGCGCTTTTGGCTGAGGGCGGGGGCGCTGTCGCTGGCCGCGGGCTTCTTACTCCTGGCGCTCTACCTGCTCTTCTACGTGCGGCACGTCGGCCACTTCCACTTCCGCCACCCGTGACCGCAGGGCGGGGGCTACCTGACTTGGGCGCGCCACGGCGCTCTACCGAGCCACAGGAACGCCGCCCCGGAGGTGAACAAGAGCGAGATCACGACGGCGGAAATCGCCCCCAGGCTCCGGCCGGATGTCGCGTGTATGTGAATCGCTTGAAACACCTTGACGGCCCCTAACAGGATCAGACACCAGCCCGCCATTTTCCGTATCCCCATAGCTCACTCTCCCCAACGAGGAAATCGAAATACCCCTTCGAATAGACAAGCGGGGTAAGGAAAAGTTCCCTTCCCCGTCAACCGGGAGGGCCGCCGGCCGCGTCCGGGCCGGGCGGTCTTTTCAGTTGGTAGGACTGATCGCGGACGACCGCGGTCTGCGGGTCGAAGCGGACGAAGATGTAGTTCGGGTCGTCGAGTATCTCGACGAAGCGCGGGTCCCAGTTTTCCTCCTCTCCCATGTAGCGGGCGAGGAGGCGCTTCATCCGTTCGACGTCGTGCGGGCGGAGTCGGGCCGTGCCGCGGAAGCCGACGTGCTGGACGAGGCCGGTCCGGGCGTCGAAGTTGACGACGCCGACGGCGCAGCGCGGTTCGCGCTCGATGCGTCTGGGGAACGAGTCGGTCTCGTAGTTGCCGATGATCCAGAGCGCGCCGCCCTCCCAGAGGAACCAGACCGGGGACTCGCGCGGGCCTTGCTCGGAGGCCGTCGCGAGGTGCGCGAACAGCGGGCGGGCGAGAACCTCTCCCAACAGGCGGGCCGCCGAATCCTCCCCGAGGTCGAAGCGGCTGCCCGTGTCCTGAACTATCTCCATGATTCGACTCCTCCGCCTGACGCATAGTAAACGCAGCCCGCGACGCCGGTAAACACGCCCCGCGGAAATTTTTTTTCGAGCCCTTGGGTGTTTCCGCGCACGGAGCGCGCATTACAGGGTGGGGAAGATTTCGCCGCCGCGGCGCGGGCCGGGCGCGCGGCGGGCGTCGGCGGAGGGAGGTTATGATGAGCGGTTCGGCGCGGACGGAAAGTCGTGCGATGCTGTTTCTGGTGGGGGCCTGCTACCTCGTCGCGGCGGCGCTCTACGGGGCCGCCGCCCACGCCCTCGTGCGGTTGTTGATGGCGGCGGCCGACCGCGTCGCGCCCCAGCTCTACACGCTCGCCGGGCCGCTCTGAAGAAGTTTCGAGTTTCGAGTTTCGAGTTCGTGCTGCGTCCGGTGAGCCGTTCAACTCACGCTGAACAAACTCGAAACTCGAAACTCGTAACCCGAAACTCTTAGTCTTTGAGGATGGCGACGACCTCGGTCTGGATGGGGCGGCCGGTGACTTCGATGTCGCCGTCAGAGACGTAGACGTCTATCTCGGAGCGGACGCCGAAGCGGCCCTCCTGGTAGACGCCGGGCTCGATGGAGAAGCAGGTGTGCGGGGCGATGCGGCGGCCGTCCGGGGTTTCGAGGTTGTCTATGTTGGCCCCGTTGCCGTGCACCTCCTCGCCGATGGAGTGGCCGGTGCGCGTGACGAACTGCTCGCCGAACCCGGCCCGCTCGATCACCCCGCGCGAGACGTCGTCGATCTCGCCGCCCTTGACGTAATTGCCGGCCCGCACCTGCTCGCGCAGGAACTCGACGGCCGCGTCGCGAGCGCCGCTCACCACCTCGAAGACGCGCCGGTGCTCCTCGGGCACCTCGTCGCCGACGAAGCCCGTCCAGGTCTGGTCGGCGTAGACCGCGCCCGGCTGCTTCATCTTCGCCCACACGTCCAGCAGCACGAAGTCGCCGCGGCGGATCGGCGAGTGGACTTCGGCCGTCGGGCCGTAGTGCGGGCTGGCGCTGTTGGCGTTGACGGCGACGATGGGCGGCGCGCCGTCGCTCGTCATCCCCTCCTCCTCGAAGCGGCGCATGATGAACTGCTGGATGTCGTACTCGGTCAAGGGCTCGCCCGCCTTCACGCGGCGGCCGATCTCGCCGAAGGCTTCGAGGATGATGTTGTGGACGTTGTCGGCCGCGCGGTCGTGCGAGGCCTTCTGCTCCGGCGTCCAGACGGCCTCGAAGCGCTGGACGAGCTCGGCGCTCGTCACCGGCTCGACGCCCATCGAGCGGACGAGCTCGACCGTCCCGGCGTCCACGCGCGAGACGTAAGGGATGTCGCCCATCGGCGAGTACTGCATGGCGACGCGGGGGCGCGCGCCGGAGGGGCCGCCCGCCGTCGAGAGCGCGTCGCGCAGGTAGGCGTGCAGCTGCTGCCAGCGGAGGTAGACGAGGCGGCGGCCCGGAAGTGCGTCGAGCTTCTCCGGCTCGATGCGGTGGACGACCTTCGTCGGCTCGCCCTCCGCGGGGACGAAGTAGAACCAGCGGCGCGAGGCGAACTTCTGCTGGTCGAGCAGCAGGATGCGGTACGAGAGCGGGTCGCTGCGGCGGAAGTCGTAGAAGAGCCAGCCCTGGAGGCCGGCCTCGCGCAAGGCGTCCTGGATGTCGGAGACGCGCCGCGCGTACCCGCCGTTGTCGTGTGCGTGAGCCATGTCAACACTCCTCTTATTTCGAGTTCCAAGTTCCGGGTTCAAAGTTTCAAGTTGAAGACAATGCTCTAACTTGAAACTTTGAACCCGGAACTTGGAACTCGTTTATAGATTTTCGATGACGAAGTCGGCCATCGTCTGCCGCATGTGTTTGAGCAGCAGTGGGTCGGTGACGCCGTGGCGCGACTTCGGGTAGAGCATCAGCCGGAAGGGCTTGCCGGCCTTCTGCAGCTCGTAGGCGAGCTGGATGGTGTTCGCCATGTGGACGTTGTCGTCTATCGCGCCGTGGATGAGCAGGAGCTTGCCGTGCAAGTCCTTGGCGGCCGCGAGCACCGAGGTGACGCGGTAGCCGTCGGGGTTGTTCTGCGGCGTGCGCATGACGCGCTCGGTGTAGATCGAGTCGTAGTTGGCCCAGTCGGTGACGGAGCCGCCCGCGATGCCGAGCTTAAAGCTCTTGCTGTGCGTCAGCGCGTAGCTCGTCATGAACCCGCCGTAGCTCCAGCCCCACAGCCCGATGCGCGAGGCGTCCACGTACGGCAGCCCCTTCAGGTAACTGATGCCGTCCTCCAGGTCCTGCAACTCCAGCACGCCCATCTTCTGGTAGCCCTGCCACGCCGACTCCGCGCCCTTCCCGCTCGCCGTGCGGTTGTCGAGCACCCAGATCACGTAACCCTTCTGCGCGAGCATCTGGTGCCAGAGGTAGGCGTGGCCGCCCCAGCTGTTCTTGACCTGCGGCGCGTGCGGCCCGCCGTAGACAAAGCTCATGACGGGGTACTTCTTCGAGGGGTCGAAGTCGGGCGGGCGGATCATCATCGCCTCCATCGTGAAGCCGTCGCGCGTCTTGACCTGCAGGAACTCGGGCTTTCCGAGCCGGTACTGCCTGAGCGCCTCGACGCGGTTCTCGTCCACGGCGCGCACCAGCGAGCCGTCCGAGTTGTGCAAACGCACCTGCGTCGGCGTGCTCACGTCGCTCCAGCTGTCGAGGAAGAGCGTGAGCTGCGGGTTGAAGTTCGCGCGGTGCGTGCCGTCTGTTCTAGTCAGGCGCGTCAACTGCGTGCCGTCGAGTTTGACGCGGTAGACCTGCTCGGCGATGTGGTCGTCGGCCGAGGTCCCGCGGAAGTAGACCCAGCCCTCGCGCTCGTCCACGCCTTCGAGCGTGCGCGCCTCCCAGCGGCCGTCCGTCACCTGCCTGACGAGGCGGCCGTCCGCCCCGTAGTGGTAGATGTGCATCCAGCCCGAACGCTCCGAGCGCCAGAGGAAGGAGCCGTCTTTGAGCCAGACGGGGTTGTCCACGGCCTCGACCCAGGCCGGCGTCTTCTCGCGGAAGAGGCGGGTCGTCTCGCCCGTCGCGGCTTCGGCGGCGTTCAGGTCGAGGAAGGTCTGCTCCCGGTTCTGCGCCTGGTAGAGGACGCGGCGCGAGTCGGGCGACCAGGCGACGCGCGAGACGAGCAGGTCGGTCGGCTCGTAGCCGTCGAGGTCGGCCCAGACCGTCTCGCCGCCCGCGGCCGAGACCACCCCGACCCGCACGAGCGGGTTCGGCTCGCCGGCCAGCGGGTAGTGCGTGTCCTCCAGGACCTGCCCGCGCGGGATGTGGTCAACGACGGGGAAGCGCTTGACGCGCGCCTCGTCGAGCTGGAGGTAGGCGATGCGCGAGGAGTCGGGCGACCACCAGTAGCCGCGCCGGCTACCGCGCCCGTACAGCTCCTCCTCGTAGACCCAGTCGAGGACGGCGTTGAGCAGCAGGGGGCCGCCGCCGGAGGTGAGCTGGCGCTCGCGCTGCGTGGCGAGGTCTACGACGTAGAGGTCGTTGCCTCGGACGAAGCTGACCATCCGGCCGTCGGGGCTGAAGTCCTCCTCCAGCTCCTCCCCCGGCCCGGCCGTCAGGCGCGTGGCCGTGCCGGGGCCGAACTCGTAATAGAAGAGGTCGTTGCCGTGGTTGAGCAGGAGTCCGGTCTCGGCCGGGCTGAGCGTGTACGAGTCGGTGCGCGCCAGCTCGCGCGCGGCGTCGCGGCTCATGCCGGGGAGGCGCGCGAGCGCCGCCTCCAGCCGCGCCACATCGAGGAAGGGCGCGGCCCGTCCCGTCCGCGCGTTGACGCGCTGGAGTTCGTGCGCGCCGCCGTCCTTCTTGCCTAGCAGGTAGTGCTCGCCGTCTTTGAGCCACTCGTACTCGGCCGTCGCGGGCGGCCCGCCGAAGTTGATCTTCTTGACCGGGTCGTAGATGTCGTCAATCGTCAGCAGCCTGTCCTGCGCCCGCGCCGCGGGGGCGGAACAGATCAGCAGCAGTAAAGAAATGATGAATGCGGAATGCGGAATGATGAATTTAAAGAGGCCCGGATGATTTAACTCATCATTCCGCATTCCGCGTTCCGCATTTCTTCCGTGCGGGGTGACGTTTTGGTTTCGCATGTGGCTCTCTATTGTCCGGTCAGTTCTTTCACCAGCTCGGCGGCGTCGTACATCTTGGCGAGGGCCTCGACGACGGCGGCGCTGTGGAGGGCGACGGCGCGCCCGCCCTCGGACTCTTCGACGTACCAGTAGCGGTTCGGAAGCTTCTGGAGGTTGCTGTCGAAGTTGAGGCCGACGACCTCGGCCTCGCGGTTCAGCACCGGGCTGCCGGAGTTGCCGCCGATGGTGTCGGCCGTGTAGACGAAGTTGAAGGGCGTCGAAAGCTCCAGCGCGCCCTTGCGCTCTTTGAACCGGGCGGGCAGGTCGTAGGGCGGGCGCTCGGCGAAGCCGGCCGCGCGGTCGTAGAGGCCGTGGAAGGTCGTCCGGAAGGGCACGAGCGTCGTGTCCTCCTCGTAGCCCCTGACGGTTCCGAAGCTGAGGCGCAGGCTCCCCGTCGCGTCCGGGTAGACGGTCTTGCCGTAGACGGCGAAGCGCGCCTCGGCGATGCGCTGGCCCGCGCTCGTCTCGACGCTCTTGACGTTCGCCTCCTCCCACGCGTGCAGCTCGCGGTAGATCGGCTCGACGCGGCGCGCCAGCGCGATTAAGGGGTCGTCTGACCTGGCGACGGCCTCGGCCCCGCCTTCGAGCAGGGCCTTGCGCGCGGCCACGTCGGCCAGCTTCGTGCCCGCGATCAATTTCCGCGCGGCCCCTGCGGGCGTCTGCCCGCCGAGCGCGGCGCGCACGAAGGGGTCTTCCGCACCGAGCGCGGCGCGCGCCTCCGAGAGCCAGGCGGCCAGCACGGCCTCCTCCAGGTCGGCGTAGACGGGCGCGGGCGAAAGGAGGCTGAGGCGCAAGGCCGCGAGCCGGTTGTCGCGGAACTCTTCGAGGCGGCGCTCGTCGGGCTTTTGCGTCTCCTCGGCGTGGCGGACGAGGTTGGTGGCGATCTGCCCGAGCCGCGAGGGCACGAGCGTCGTAAACGCTAACCGCTCGGCCATCCGCGGCAGCCCGCGGTAGGCGGCCTCGACCTCGCCCCAGGCCCCGCCGTAGGCGCGCTGCCACTCGGGGCGCGCGGCCACGGCGTCGCGCAGGGCCTTCTCCTCGGCGGCCTTGCGCGCGAACGACCGCGGGTTCTGCAAGCCCTCCTGCTGCCCCGTCAGTCGCTTGATCGAGTTCTCCAGCGAGCGGCGGGCCGACTGCGCGCGGCGCGCCTGCTCCGGCCCGGCCTCGGCGAAGCGCGCGAGCGCGTCGCGCCGCGAGGACCAGACGCGCATCTGCAAAGGGTTGCCGACCTCGCGCTGGTACTGTAACTGCGCGGTGGTGAGCAGGCGGTTCGTCGAGCCGGGGAAGCCGGAGAGGAGGACGAACTCGCCCTCGGCCGCGCCGGACTTAGACCACTTCAGGTAATGCTCCGTCCTGGCGGGCCGGTCCTGCTCGTAGACGCGGAAGAAGGTCACGTCGAGGTTGAAGCGCGGGTAGGTGAAGTTGTCGTAGTCGCCCCCGAAGAAGGCTATCTGCTCCTCGGGCGCGAAGACGAGCCGCACGTCGGTGTACTTCTTGAAGCGGTAGAGCCAGTACTCGCCGCCGCTGTAGAGCGTGACGACCTGCGAGCGCAAGCGTGTCTTCTGCTCGGACTCGCGCTCGACGGCCGCGATCTCGGCCGCGCGCCGGGCGGACGCCTCGGCGGGCGAAGACGCGCCGGCGGCCGCGCCCTGCACGCGCCGCGTCACGTCCTCGTAGGAGACGAGCACGCTCGCCTCGAAGTCCGGGCACTTCAGCTCCTCGCCGCGCGTGCGCGCGTAGAAGCCGCCGCGCACGAGGTCGCGCTCTTTCGTCGAGAGCTTACCGAGCTGGCCCGCGCCGACGTGCTGGTTGGTCGCGACGAGGCCGTCGGGTGAGACGAAGACGCCGCTGCCGCCGCCCACGGTCGTCCCGACCTCGGCGAGGCGCACCGAGGCGAGGCGCACGCGCTCGAGCCACGCCGCCGAAGGCTCGAACCCGTA
Organism: Pyrinomonadaceae bacterium; assembly: GCA_035947355.1. GTDB lineage: Bacteria > Acidobacteriota > Blastocatellia > Pyrinomonadales > Pyrinomonadaceae > QHXN01. The sequence goes on from DASZKF010000352.1 coordinate 10,792, forward strand.
ACGCTCCTTCCAGACCTTCAGCGGCGGGTTGTCGAACGTCCACATCCCCTCGTCGGCCCGCGCCGGGAGGGCCAGCAGGGTGAAGAGGAGCGCGAGGGAAAGCAATCTTCTCATAAGACGGTAGTCAGTAGTCAGTAGTCAGTAGTCAGTAGAAAAAACCTCGCCACCGAATTGCCGGCGTGTCAGCGTCGGCGTCCGACGCGCGGAGCCTACTGTCTACTGACTACTGTCTACTGTCTACTCGCTTTTCCTCACACCCCCGGCATCGCCTTCTTGAGCGGCCGGAGCAGCAGGAGCAGGACGAAGGCCATGACGAGGGCGCAGGCGCTCAGGAAAATCCAGAAGGTCGAGTGGAGCCAGTCGTCCCAGAGCTGCCCGATCTGCGTCAGCTTGTTTCCGATGGCGGTGGCGACGAACCACCCGCCCATCATCAGCCCCCGCATCCTGACGGGCGCGACCTTCGAGACCAGCGAGAGGCCCATCGGCGAGAGCATCAACTCGCCCAGGGTGAGCACGCCGTAGGCCCCGAGCAGCCAGAGCGGCGACATCTTGTAGTCGTAGGGGCCGGCTCCGGACGCGAGCGACGCCTCGCCGAGCTTGGCCGCGACGAAGAAGATGAAGAAGGCGAGCGAGGTCATCACCATCCCGATGACCATCTTGGTCGGCGTCGAGGGCTCCAGCCCCTTCTTGTCGAGCCAGCCCCAGAACCAGACGAGCGGGAAGGTGAGCAGGATCACCCAGCCGGGGTTGATGGCGTTCGAGATGATGCCGGAGACCTTCCAGTCCGTGTTCTCGTCGCCCCAGTAGGTGATGGTCGTCGAGTTCTGGTGGAAGACCATCCAGAAGACGATGACGATGAGGAAGATGACGATCAGGGCGCCGACGCGCTTCCAGTCGGGCACGGCGTCGATGGCGTTCTGCCGGCTGACGCTCGCCGGGGGCGCGTCCTCGGTGACGGCCGCGACGTTGGCGACGTTCTTCGCGCCGCGGCTCATCGGGCGGTCGGCCGCCTCGACGTGCCGCTTGAACTTCCAGAGGAGGAAGACCGAGATGACCATGCCGCCGGCGGCGACGGCGAAGGCCGGGTGGTAGCCGAAGCGGCCCTGGACGAGCTCCATCACGACGGGCGCGAGGAAGGCCCCGACGTTGATGCCCATGTAGAAGATGCTGTAGGCGCGGTCCTTGAGGTGGCTGCCCTCCGGGTAGAGGTTGCCGACCATCGCCGAGACGTTCGGCTTGAAGAAGCCGTTGCCGATGACGAGGCAGGTGAGCGCGAGGTAGACGATGCCGATGGCTTTAATGGAGAGCAGGAGGTGGCCGGCCATGAAGAAGAGGCCGCCGATCATCACGGCCTTCCGGTAGCCGATCTTCTTGTCGGCGATCCAGCCGCCGACGAGCGGGCTGGCGTAGACGAACATCAGGTAGTTCGAGACGAGCGCCTGCGTGTCGTCCACCGACCAGGCGAACCCCTGGCCCGTGGTGTCGCGCATGTAGAGCGCGAACATCGCGAGCATCGAGTAGAAGCTGAAGCGCTCCCACATCTCGGTGGCGAAGAGGACGTAGAGCCCCTTCGGGTGAGTCGTCACGTCGTGCCCGACGGCGGCGTCGCTGGCGGCGGCAGTTGCCATCTCTCTCTCCTCCTTCTGAATCTTGACTCGGCGGCGCGGCAGTCCGGCGGGGGACAGCTCGACTGACGACGTGGACACCGGCGCTCTAGTGGATGCCCGACATCATAGCAGAAGTAGACAGTAGACAGTAGTCAGTAGACAGTAGAAAGAGCTTCGCTATCGAGTCTGTTTGTGTGTCAGCGTCAACGTCAGTCATGCGGGGCCTACCGGCTACTGTCTACCCTCCTGAAGTAGACCCGGCCCTGGCGGGGGCGGCGGAACTGGGGGCGGAACTTGCCGAAATAGGTGAGGAGGCGCGCGCGGCGGCCGGCGCCGGCGCGGGCCAGCGTGAGCAGCAGGTCGCTGGGCGCGTAGTCGCCGCGCGGGAAGACGTTCTCGTCGGCGTGGCGCACGAAGAAGAGTTTGAGGCAGCGGCCCTCGGCGCGCGCGTCGCACTCGAAGGCCGCGTAGGTCTGGTAGCCGTTGCTCTCTAGCCGCCTTCAGCGCGCCGCCCTCGCGGAAGACCCGCAGCTCATGCACGACGAAGATCGGCGAGCCGCCCGCCGTCCTCCCGCCGTCCTCCCCGAACGAATACTCGCCGACCCAGGCTTCAGGGCCCTCGGCCGCCGCGCGCTGCCCGGCGGCCGGCTGCGCCGCGAGCAGAGCGACGAAGAGCGCCGCGAGCGCCCGCCGCGTCCGCCTACGTAAAGCGTTCCGCATCCCGCCTCCCTCCGCCCGAAGGGCAGTCAGTTCGTGAACACCTCCGTCCGGCCCCGCGCGAAGTCGTGCTCGGCGACGAGGCGCGCGACGGCGCGGGCGATCTTCTCGCCGCCGCGCGCCGAAGGCTCGATGGGGTTGGCGTAGTCCGCGTCGTCGCCGCAGACGAGCCGAAGGTCTACGAGCGGCAGCCCCTCGGAGGCGGCCGCGCGGACGATCACGTCGTTGAAGTGCGCGAGCGCGGCGACGGCCAGCCTTTGCAAAAGCGGCTCGGGGAAGCGCGGGTAGTAGACGGTGCAGACCGCCGCCGGCAGGCCCGCGCCGAGGAGGCCGCCGAGCATCTCGCGGTAGTCGCGCTCGAAGCGCTCGGCGACGCGGGCGAGGCGGTCGAGCGCCTCGGCCATCGAGCCCGCGCGCTCTTCGAGCAGCCCGGCCTGGCCGAGCGCGTCGTTGCCGCCGGCGCTCACGACGAGGTGCGTCGCGTCCGCCGGCAGCCGGCGCAACTGCGCGGCCACGCCCGACGTGACGCTCCCGTCCACGGCCAGCAGCGACGCCCGCCAGCCCTCCGGCAGCGCGGCGCGCAGTTGCGCCACCACGTCCGGCCCCCCGCCCACGTAAGCCGCGTTGTCGAACACCGAATCGCCCAGCAGCACGACGCGCCCCGCCGACATAAGCCTCCCCAAGTTTCAAGTTTCAAGTTTCAAGTTTCAAGTTAAGACTGGTTACGGGCGTTGAGCTTCAAATCTCGAAACACAAACTCGAAACTTGAAACTCGAAACTTGAAACTTGTTTTAGAGTTCCTCGAACGCGGTGGCGCGCGCGACGACCTTCTCCTGGCGGAAGCGCCGCTCAAGCTCGCGGCGGTAGGCGGCCCACCAGGGGCGGTCGAGCGCGCCGGTCATCACCTCGAAGATGACGACCTCGTCGCGGCTCACCCCGCCGCCCTCGGCCCAGACGCCCTCGGCCGGCGCGCGGCGGAAGGCCGTCACGCCCCCGAAGCGCTCGGCCAGCTCGTCGCGCACGCGGTTAAACTCCCCCGCCCCGAACGCCCGCCCCTCGTTGTCCGCCAGCGGCAGCAGAATCTCGACCAGGTACATAAAAGCAGTAGCCAGTAGTCAGTAGTCAGTAGACAGTAGGAAGACCTTCGGCGGCGAATCGTCAGGGCGTCGGCGTCAACGTCAGTAGTGCGGAGCCTACTGGCTACTGACTACTGTCTACTGACTACTGCCTTTTATCTTCGGGGCCGGACGGTGACGAAGATGGTGCCGACCTGGGGGCGGTTGACGAGGAGGAGGAGGGGGCGGTCGGCGGCGTCATTGACGGCGGAGCGCAGCTCCTCGACGGAGCGGACGGGGCGGCTGTTGGCCTGCTCGATGAGGTCGCCCTGGCGCAACCCGGCGTCGGCGGCCGGGCCGCCCGGCTCGACGCCGGTCACGACCAGCCCCTGCGCCCCCTCGGGCAGGTTGAGGCGCGCGGCCAGCTCGGGCGTCAAGGGCTGGGCCGTGATTACGAGCCGGCCGCGCGCGTCCCCGTCGCCGCCCCCCTCGTTCTGGCCCCGCTCCTGCGAGCCGCCCGCCTCCAGCTCTCCGAGCGCGACGCGCACCTGGCGCTCCTGGCCGCCGCGCACGACCGTCAGCGTCACCTCCGAGCCGGGGGGCGTGGCCGCGATGTGGTTGCGCAGCACGTTCGGCTCGTTGACCTCCTGCCCGTTGAAGGCCGTGATCACGTCGCCGCGCTCGACGCCGGCGCGCGCGGCCGCGCTCCCCGGCTGGACCGAGCTGACGATGACGCCGCGCGCTTCCTTCATCCCGATGCTCGCGGCGATGTCGGCCGTCACGCCCTGCACGACGACGCCCAGCTGCCCGCGCCGGACGCGCCCCTGGTTGATGAGCTGCTCGACGACCGACCGCGCCATGTTCGAAGGGATGGCGAAGCCGATCCCGATGTTGCCGCCCGAGGGCGAGAGGATTTGCGAGTTGATGCCGATCAGTTCGCCCGCGGCGCTGACGAGCGCGCCGCCCGAGTTGCCGCGGTTAATCGCCGCGTCGGTCTGGAGGAAGTCCTCGAAGCTCCCGTCGGAGAGGCCGGTCTGCCGGCCCTTCGCCGAGATGATGCCGGACGTGACGGTCTGCCCGACCCCGAGCGGGTTGCCGATGGCGAGGACGATGTCGCCGACCCGCACCCTGTCCGAGTCGCCGAGCGAGAGGACGGGCAGGTTACTCTGCTCGACCTTGAGCACGGCGAGGTCGCTCGGCGGGTCCGAGCCGACGAGCTTGGCGTCGAAGCTGCGGCGGTCGCTCAGCTCGACCGTGATCTCCTCGGCCCCGTCTATGACGTGGTGGTTGGTGACGATGTGGCCGTCCTGGCTGATGATGACGCCCGAGCCGAGGCCCTGCCGCACCTGCCCGCGCGGCTGCTCCTGGGGCGCGCCGCGCTGGCCGAAGAAGTCTCGGAAGAAGGGGTCGTCCATGAACGGGTGCTGGCGCGGCGCGCGCACGACCCGCTCCGAGCGGATGGTGACGACCGCGGGCGCGACGCGCGCGACGAGGTCGGCGTAAGAATTGTGCTCGACGCTCGGGGCCGGCCCCGTGCTCGAAGGCTGCGGCAGCGTGAACGTCTCGCGGTTGCGGCACGCGCCGCAGAGCGCGGCGGCGGCGAGCAGGAGCAGTGTCAGGCGACTCTTGGCTTTCATCTCCGATGCCTTTCGACGGACTAAGAACAGCGGGCGCGGCCCCGGCCGGGGGCGCGAAGTCCCCGGCCCGGTTCCAGTACCACTCGCGGATGGATATTTTGCTTTGAGAATTTAACAATTTAAGCGGGCCTGTTGCAAAGCCGGCGCGGCCGTCGGCGACTTCGCGGGGGCGGGGGTGTATACTGCCGGCGCCGCTTTGAAACGTTTCGGCAACACCCGCCATATGCTCATGAGACCGCCCGTCCCGAAGGTCTCTTCCGAGGGGTCGCGCGGCCGCGCACGGCCCGCCACTTTAAAGCGTTTCACGTCGCGTGAAGATGTCGGATGGAGGAAGGAAAAATGTCCCAGGTAAAAATCAGCTCCCAGGAAGCCGCGCAAATGATCTTCCCGGTTGACACGGCCGCCATCCGCGTGGAGTTGGAGCGGCTGCTGAGTAAGCCGAAATGCGCCGACTTCGTCAAGGAGCTTATCAAGCGCGCCTCCGAGAACGCCGCGCCCGACAACACGGTCGTGGCCGAGGGCGACGTGCTGAAGATCTTCGACATAGTGCTGACGCAGAAGGGCGTCGTCCGCGCGGGCGCGCCCGGCTCGATTCCCGGCGCGAATTTCGCGACCGGGAGCATCGCCACGAACAACGCCGGAATCCAAATCGGGAACTTCGTCCCCGGCGCGCCGGTGACGATGGAGGAGCTGACGGCGCTCTACGTCAAGAGCGACGGCGGCGTCGCCATGCACGAGACGATCCACCACTCCGGCCGGCTCGTCTACTCGGATCAGGACTTAGCCATCGTGGTCAGCACGATGCCCGGCGACCGGCCGCCGCTGCCGACTTCGGGGAACAGGTTCGAGTTCAGCCGGTACTGGGACAAGGAGTTGAGGAAGAGCTTCAAGTGAGATGAGGGACTTCAAGACGAGCAGGCGCGCCGTGTCGTGCGCGCTGGCGGTGCTGTTCGCGGCCGCGGCCGCCGAGGCCAAGCCCTGGCGGCGGGTCGTCCCGCTGCGCACCACGCGCGCCGAGGTCGAGCGGCGGTTCGGGAAGCCCGACCCGAAGAGCCGGCATTACGAGTTCCGTTCGCACCGCGCCTTCGTCGTCTACGCGGGCGGCGACGGCTGCGCCGAAGGGTCTTCGGGCTGGGACGTGCCGCGCGACACGGTCGTCCAGATCATCGTCACGCCGAAGAGGCGGCTGCGGTTCTCCCGGCTGCGCCTCGACATGACGAAGTTCAGGAAGGCCGCAGACCCGGAGACCCCGGCCCACACCCTCTACACCAACGAGGAGGACGGCGTCACCTACAGGGTCTTCGAGGGCGGGGGGGAGTACCAGGGGCGCGTCCTCAAGATTCAGTACGACCCGGCCGCGGAGGACGCACACCTCCGCTGCCCCGCCCAGAGTCCGCCGCCCGCCGACCCCGCGCGGCCCTAGCCTTCCCGCCCGCCGCGGCTCCGGTTTCAACAAAGGGACACGGAGGGCACAGAGAAGACAACCTCTTCTCTGTGCCCTCCGTGTGCCCTCTGTGTCTCTGTGCTGAAACCGCCCCCCGGCACACCCGACGGTAATTCGATCTAGTCACTGGACTTCGAAGGAGGCGTGCGACGGCGCGGCCTCAAGGCCCGGCCGCCGGGGGCGGCTTGACGACGACGGCCGGCACGTCCGCCGAGCGGACGAGCTGGTTGAAGGCTTTGAGGTCGTCCGACATCAGGCGGCCGAAGAGCCGGAGCTGCGCGTCTATCTTCGAGGCCAGCTCTTCGTAGAGCGCGTCGGACTGCTCGGTCGGGCGCGCGTCGGCGCTGGCGACGATGCCGGCCAGCGCGGCCAGCTTGTTGTTGAGGCGGATCGGGTAGTTCAGAGGGTCCTGGCTGCTCTGGTTCTTCGTCTGGTACAGCTCCTCCTCGACGGCCGTGAGTTTCGCGTTCAGGGCGCGCCCGGCCTCCGCCACGGGCTTCGCGTTGGGCTGGTCGGCGGCGCGCTTCAGGAGGTCGTCCACCTGCCGCTTGACCTCGCGCATCTGCGCGACGGCGTTGTGCGTCTCGGTCAGCTTGTCTCGTATCTTCGAGAGCAGCGCGAACTGGCGGTTGAAATCCTCGGCCGTCGTCTGGAGTCGCGGGTCCCTCTTGATCTCGAAGGCTTGCGTGTAACTCTGCCCGTCCACGGTGAGCTTCACCTGATACGTGCCGGGGACGGCGCGCGGGCCGCGCAGCTCGCCCGACCAGAGGATGAGGCCGGGGAAGCGCGCCGCCTCCTGGTGGCGCATGTCCCAGACGAAGCGGTTGAGGCCCGCGTCGGTCGTGACGCGCGGCGGCGGCCGGTCCGGCCCGAACTGCGAAGCCTCCTCGCCGGTGGGCGCGGCCGGCTGGTCGGGGGGCTGCTGCACCTGCGCCGCGCCGGGCGCGGTCGAAGTCCCCTGCTGGCCGCTCGTGCCGCCGGCGGGCGAGGGCGAAGGTGACGGCGTAGGCGTGGGGCTCGCCTGTGGCGTGGGCGTCGGCGTCGGGCGCGTGGCCGCGGCCTTGAAGGCGCGGACGGTCTTCCCGGCCGGGTCTAGGAATTCGAGCCTCACCTCGGTCGTGGGCCGCGCCTTCAGGTTGTAGTAGACGACGACGCCCGCGGGCGGGTTCGCGCCGATGGACGCCGTCGGCGGCAGGGGCTCGGCGCCGCCCTCGCCCGGCGTGCGGTAGGCGTCCTCGGGCTTGAAGAGCGCGGTCTCGCCGCGGCCCGCGCGCTGCGCGTCGGTCAACTGGTGGAGCACCGGCAGGTCGTCCAGAATCCAGAAGGAGCGCCCCTGCGTGGCGACGATTAAATCCTTATCGCGCCTGTGGACGGCGAGGTCCGTGACGGGGACGTGCGGGAGGTTGAGCTGCAAGGGCTGCCAGCCCGCGCCGTCGTCGAAGGAGACGAACATGCCGGTCTCGGTGCCGGCGTAGAGCAGGCCGCGCCGGTGCGGGTCACAGCGGACGACGCGCGTGAAAGAGCCGTCGGGGATGCCGGCGTCAATCTTCGTCCACGTCCGCCCGAAGTCCGCGGTCTTATAAAGATAGGGGCGGAAGTCGTCGTGCTTGTACATCGTCGCGGCGACGTAGGCCGCGGCCGGGTCGTGCGGCGAAGCCTCGACCGAGTTGATCTGAATCCACTCGGGCGCGCCCGGCGGCGTGACGTTCGCCCAGGGCTTCCCCGCGTCGCGCGTGACGTGGACGAGGCCGTCGTCGGTGCCGGCCCAGATGACGCCTTGCTGCAAGGGCGACTCCATGACGGTGAAGATCGTGTCGTAGTACTCGACGCTCGTGTTGTCCTTCGTGACGGGGCCGCCCGAAGGCCCCTGCTTCGACTTGTCGTTGCGCGTCAGGTCGCCTGAGATGGCCTCCCACGACTGGCCCTCGTCGGTCGAGCGGAAGAGGCGGTCGCCCGCGGCGTAGAGCGCGTGCGGCTCGTGCGGCGAGAACAGGACGGGGTAGTTCCACTGGAAGCGGTACTTCATCCCCTCGGCCCCGTGGCCCATCGGGTTCTCGGGCCAGACGTTGACGGCGCGCAGCTGGCGGGTGCGGTGGTCGTAGCGCGTGAGGTAGCCGCCGTAGGAGCCCGCGAAGACTATGTCTGAGTCCTTCGGGTGCGGCGCGACCCAGCCCGACTCGCCGCCGCCCACGTCGTGCCAGTCCGATTCCGTGATGCCGAACTCGCTGGTGCGCGAGGCGATCTTGACGGTCGAGTTGTCCTGCTGCGCGCCGTAGACGTGGTAGGGGAAGTCCTCGTCGGTCGTCACCCGGTAGAACTGCGCGGTCGGCTGATCCTGCTCGGTCCACGAGCGGCCGCCGTTGAAGGAGACGTTGGCGCCGCCGTCGTTGCCCTCGATCATCCGGTTCGAGTCCGAGGGCGCGACCCAGAGGTCGTGGTTGTCGCTGTGCGGGGTGGGGACCTGCGTGAAGGTGCGCCCGCCGTCGGTGGACTTGTGGAAGCCGACGTTGAGGACGTAGACCACGTCGGCGTTCAGAGGGTCTGCGTTGATGCGCGAGTAGTACCAGGCGCGCTGGCGGAGGCTGCGCGAGTCGTTGACGCGTGTCCACGTCCGGCCGGCGTCGTCGGAGCGGAAGACGCCGCCGTCCTCGGCCTCGACGATGGCCCAGACGCGCTCCGGGTTGGCGGGCGAGACCGTCACGCCGACGCGGCCGATGACGCCGCGCGGCAGGCCCTGGTTGCGGGTCAACTCCGTCCAGGTGTCGCCGCCGTCGGTGGATTTGAAGAGGCCGCTCGCCGGGCCGCCCGACTCCATCGCCCACGGCCTCCGGACGACCTGCCAGAGCGCGGCGTAGAGGATGCGGGGGTTGGTCGGGTCGAAGGTCAGATCAATCGCGCCGGCCTGCGGGCCGCGGTAGAGAACCCGCTCCCAGGTCTGGCCGCCGTCCTTCGAGCGGAAGACGCCGCGCCGCTCGTCGGGGCCGAAGGCGTGGCCGATGGCGGCGACGTAGACGAGGTCGGCGTTCTTCGGGTGGACGCGCACGCGCGAGACGTGGCGCGTCTCTTCGAGCCCCGTCTTTTTCCAGGTCTTGCCGGCGTCGGTTGATTTATACACCCCGTCGCCGTGCGAGACGTTGCCGCGCAGGGTCTCTTCGCCCATGCCGACGTATAAGACGTTCGGGTCGGACTCGGCGACGGCGACCGCGCCGACCGAGCCGGTCTTGAAGGTGCCGTCGCCGAGCGGCTCCCAGTTGATGCCGCCGTCGGTCGTCTTCCAGACTCCCCCGCCGGTCGCGCCGAAGTAGTAGACGAAGGGCTGCGTCGGGACGCCCGCGACGGCCGCCACGCGCCCGCCCCGGAAAGGCCCGATCAGCCGGTACGAGAGCGGCCGCAGGGCGCTCTGACCCTCGGCCGGCGCGGGCGGCGCCTGCGTCGTCGCGGCCTGCCGGGCGACGGCCGCGCGAGGCAGCGAGACGAGGAAGAGGCACGCGGCGGCGAGCACGGAGACGACGGCGGCGAGCGTGCGCGGGAGAAGGCTGACCCTCATAGGTGACTCCTGGGCGATTGATTCTGGGTTGAGCTAAGTCTGTGCGGAGTGCAGGCAGAATATATTGCCTTTGCGGGCGGAGGGCAAATGGATTGCGGAGGCGTGATGCTCTCGTATGTCGAGCGCCGGGCGGGGCGCGGTCTAACGCCCGGATCAACGGCGGGCGCGAACCGCCGGAGCCGTCCAAGCTCTCGACGAAAGCCGGGCTAATCGCGCGTGCGGTTCAATGAGTTGTCGGGCGGCCCGTCACAACTGAGAAAGTAGGTTGTCATAATCCGCGTGTGAGCCGACCCAGAACCAGACCACCGTATCATCACTTTTGACCCCTACGGCTCGCCACCCGATGCCGACGCGGACGGAGTAGATCGGTCTCCTCGAATGAACCTGCTTAAATTGAAGGCTTGGATGAAACGGGTCTTGCCTCCATAAGCGGTATGCCGACCTGGCTTGACGCCGGACGTGAGGCGGGAGCCTTTGGAGAGCCTTCCGAAACCGCTCGGTCGTGTGTGAGATCACAAGCTCTCTTCCAGGGGCTTGGTCTCGCCACGCTGATACTCGGCAAGCGCCTCGTCGGCCAGCCGGGCCAGTTTATCTTCTGATCGGGCGAAAGACTGATCCCACAACTCTTCAGAAGCCAGATCGTCGAGCAGGATTCGAGCAAGGAAGTCTTGCTCTTCAGGGGGAAGCTTGGAAGCCTCGGCGAATGCTTTCTCAAGAAGTTCTGTCATCACAGCGCCAATTTACCCCTATCATCTTTGCCATTCAAGTATGTGCAGCCCGCCACGGAGCAGGCACGGAGGGCACAGAGAAGAGTTGGTTTTCTCTGTGCCCTCTGTGTGTCTTCTGTGAACTCTGTGTTGAAGCGGACTGACGCCCCACTCCACTACCGCTTCACCACGAGTCCGCAATCCGCAATCGTCTTAGCGGTTGCCTTCCTTGTATTGCTCGTCGTTGGGCTTGAGGTCGAGGCGTTCGCCCGTCTCGTCGCTCATCCTGCCCGTGTTGCTCTGGTTGGGACGCTCGCCGCCGATGTTCTCGGGCGAGTCTATGTTCTCCATGTCCGGCCGGTGCGCGCCCGCGCCGGCGGTCGCGGCCATGGCCTTGTGGTTGTGCTGGTTCTGGTTCGCGTCGTCCTTGTTCGGATTCGCCATGCTCTCCTCCTTGAAGTCTGCCGTATTCAAACCTCAGCGCGCGGGAGCGACCGCGCGCTCACCTTGCACACTTCCCCTTTTCAACTCGCGTGCCGGCCGGGGCGCGCGCCCAAGTCTTTAGTTTGCGAGCTTTGCCCGCGGCCGCCGGCGCGCGCCGGTGTTCCGTCGCGGGTCAGAGATGTTTTATCATCGGACGCGCAAGGCCGGCTCTACCATCTCACGCGGACGTGAGGGTGTGCATGACAGTCGAGATACGGCTCTCTGAAAACCTGACCGATGAGGAGCGGCGGGCGCTCTTCGAGTGGGGCGAGAACATCTTCGGGGCGGAAGACCTCCGATACCGCTGGCGGCCGAAGGACTTGCACTTCGTGCTCGAAGAGGACGGGCGGCCGCTGAGTCACGTCGGCCTCCTCAGACACGCCGTGAGCGCCGGCGGCCGCTCGGTGACGGTGGCCGGCGTGGGCGGCGTCGTCACGGTGCCCGAGGCGCAGGGGCGCGGCCTCGCGCAGCGGGGGATGCGCCACGCCGCCGAGTTCATGTGCCAGGAGTGGGGCGTCGAGTTCGGGCTGCTCTTCTGCCGCGACGCGCTCGTCGCCTTCTACGAGCGGCTCGGCTGGCTGCTCATCAACGACCCCGTCGAAATCGAGCAGGACTCCGGCCCCGTCGTCTCCTCGCTCAACGTGTTGGTGCTGCCCTGCGGCGGGCGCGAATGGCCCGAGGGCCCGGTGAGCCTCAACAGCCTCCCGTGGTGAAGCGCCGGCGGCGCGCGGGAGACGGAGTCCGGAGAGAACCTGATGATGAACGCCGACGCTCTCAAAGACCTCTACCGCCACATGGAGTGGGCCGACGCCTCGGTGTGGACCGCGGTGCTCGCCTCCGATGAGGCGCGCGCGGACGCGAAGCTGCGCGAGTACCTGCTCCACCTGCACGTCGTCCAGCGCGCGTTCCTGCGGACGTGGCGCGGCGACCCGCGCGAGGTGCCGTACCCGGAGTTCGACGACGCGGCGTCGCTGATGCGCTGGGGCCGCACCTACTACGCCGAGGCGCACGCGCACCTCGGGGGCCTGGGCGACGAGCAGCTGGCCGGGCAGATGCCGGTGGCGTGGGCCTCGATGGTGGAGCGGCGCCTCGGCCGGCCGCCCGAGACGACCACCGTCGCCGAGACCGTCCTCCAGGTCGCGCTCCACACCACCTACCACCGGGGGCAGGTCAACGCGCGGCTGCGCCAGCTCGGCGGCGAGCCCCCTCTGACGGACTACATCGCGTGGGTGTGGCTGGGGCGTCCGGCCCCTGCCTGGCCGCCCGACGCGACCTGACGCGAGTTCATCTCCGACCATGAAGCCTTCCGAATCGTCTGACGCGCGGGCCGCGGGCGGGGCTCCAGCCGCGCCGCTCGGCCGCTCGGCCCTGAAGGGCGCGCTAGGTTTCTGTCTCGCCAGTCTGTGCGTGTTCGCGACCGTCGCCTTCGCCGAGCGCTGGATGTACGCGCGGCTCGGGCTGTGGGGCGCTTACCTGGCGTGGACGGCGCTCTTCATCCTGCTCGGCGGCGCGGCCCTCGTCCCCCTGGCCGGCGGGCGCTGGCGGGGGCCGAAATTTTTCCTGCTCTTCGGCCTCGCTTTTTTCGCGTATGCAGTTGGGTGGGTCGGCGCGTACTTCGCCCTGCGCGGCGGGGCGGGCGAGTGGGTCGGCTCGGCCGCGGGCTCTTTGCTGATGGGTCTCGTCCTCGCCGGAGGGTTCGGCGCGTGGCGCGAGGCCCCGAAGCTCGCGGGCCTACTGTTCGTCGCGAACTCGGCCGGCTACTTCCTCGGCTCGGCGCTCAACGACGCGGTCGGCGGGCGCGCGGGGATGCTCCTGTGGGGCGGCGTCTACGGGCTGTGCCTCGGGGCGGGACTCGGCGCGGCGCTCTATCTCGCGCAGGCGCGGAATCGGACGGGCCGGGCGGCGGAGAATATTTCAGGAAGGTGATTTCGAAGGTGATTGATATGACGTTTAATCGAAAGCTCGCAGTCTTTCTTCTGTTCCTGGTCTGCTTCTCTTTCAACGCGGCGGCGCAGACGCCCGGCGCGGGCGGGGCGGAGATGACGGGGCCGTCCGACTTCGTCCAGAACTTCCCGGACATCAAGTGGGGGATGAGTTTCGAGGAGGCGAAGAAGGCCGTCGAGAAGTCGGGCGCGCGGCCGGTCGGCCTCAAAGACTCTGAGAAGGAGCTGGCGTGGGAGGCGACCTTCGACGGGATGCGCGGGCGCGGCGCGGTCTTCTTCAGAGAGGGCGCGGGGGTCGGGCAGATCGCCGTCGGCGTCTACGCCTTCGGCAAGCGGGCCGAGGTCTTCGACGCGTGGCTGAAGAAGCTGACCGAGCGGCACGGCCCGGCGCAGGAGGAGCGCGAAGACGAGTTCGCCTCGACGAAGGTCTGGCGGCTCGAGGGCGGCTTCGCCGTCCAACTCCGCACGCTCAAGGACGCGCACAGCCCCGTCGTCGAGATCACCTGGGTGAAGGGCTGAAGCGGCCCCTCCACCCCGCCGCCGGCCTTGTGAGGCTCGCGCGTCCTCGGCATGACGGCCGGGGAGTGGGAGGGCGCGCCGGCCGCCCCGGCGGCGGCCGGGGCCGAGGCGGTCGCCGGCTGAAAAGAAGTTTCGGGTTGCGAGTTTCGGGTTTCGAGTTAAAGACGGCTTCTTGCCTTAACTCGAAACCCGAAACTCGCAAC
>DASZKF010000353.1:0-15597 GCA_035947355.1 Pyrinomonadaceae bacterium
CGCTCGCTCGTCGGCGCGTTGAGGGCGGGCGACGAGGCGGCCGAGCAGGCCGCGTCTGAGAGGCTGCGCGCGGCGCACGAGAGGGCGACGGAGGTGCGCGGCCGAGCCGTCGCCGTGCTGAAGGAGCAGAACCCGAAGCCGGAGGACACCAACTACGTCTTCCTCAACTTCGTCATCCACCACCTGCCGGCCGGGGTGGTCGGCATAGTCTTCGCGGCCGTCTTCTTCGCCTCGATGTCTTCGTGCGCCTCGGCCCTGAACGCGCTGGCCTCGACGACGGTCGTGGACATCCAGCGCCGCCTCGTCAGCGCGGGCCGCGGCGAGCGCTACTACTTCGTCTCGTCGAAGCTGGCGACCGTCTTCTGGGGCGTCTTCGCGATGGCGTTCGCGCAGTACGCCGGCCAGCTCGGCTCGCTCGTCGAGGCCGTCAACCGCCTCGGCTCGCTCTTCTACGGCACCATCCTCGGAATCTTCCTCCTCGCCTTTTATTTCAAGCGGGTCGGCGGCACGGCCGCCTTCGCCGGGGCGGTCGTCGGCCAACTGGTCGTCCTCTACTGCTTCTTCTACACCCGCATCGCCTACCTCTGGTTCAACGTCATCGGCGCGCTCGCCGTCATCGCCACGGCCCTCGCCATCACCGCTTTCCGGAGTAGCCACGGAGACACAGAGAACAGAAGGAGAATGATGAATGCGGAATGATGAATGATGAATTTAACGGGGCTGGCCCGGTCTCATTCCGCATTCCGCATTCCGCATTCATCATTTCTCTTTGTCTTTGTGGCTATTCTTCCGGCGGGGGCGGCGAGACGAGGAAGACGTCCCAGGCCCACCGATTGACCTTCGCGCCCTTCGCGTCGTCCACCTTCGCGCGGTACTTGAAACGGTTGCCGTGCTCGTCCACCCGCCCCGACTCTTTGTAGTCGAGGTGCAGCCGCTCGACGCCGAGCGACGGCAGCGCGTGCAACTCCCCGGCCTGCGAGACACCGTCGTGGTTCGCGTCCGGCCACAGCCGCAAGCTGTCGAAGACGGCGTCGGAGGCGTCTATGACCCCGTCGGCGTTGCCGCCCCGCCCCGGCCGGTCGAACTCGGCCAGCGCGAGGAAGCCGTTCGGCTCTTGCCCGGCCGCCGGCTCCGGCTGCGGCGTCAGGTCGCCGAACAGCTCGCGGCCGCTCTCGACCGCCCCGCTGCCGTCGCGGTCTAAGGCGAGCCAGGCATCGTCACTCCCGGCCCGCGTCCAACTCAAACGCTCGGCCGCGCCGTCCGCGTCGAGGTCGAAAGAGACGCCGGCGGCCGCGCCCGTCAGCGCGAAGCCGTCGCCTTCGGTGTCCACGAGGACGGGCGAGGCGGCGCACTCGACGCAGCCCGTGCAGGTGCAGGAGAAGTAGTCGAAGTCGCCGCCGTAGAGCAGGCACTTGCCGGCGGCGGTCGTGCTGCACGAGGTCGAGCAGCAGAGGCCGGTGGCCGGGTCGTAGGCGGTCCCGGACGGGCAGGTGCCGTCGAAGGCCGCGGTGGTGCAGGTGCGGCCGGTGCCAGAGGTCTGGCAGACGTGGGTGACGCCGAAGGAACGCGGCGCCGCGACCTGAGCGCACCCGCCGATCTCAAGGACGCCGTCGTGGGTGAGCTGTGACCACCGGGACATGCCGTCGTAGTCTGTGAATCTCGGGGCCTCGAACGTGGGCCGGCAATTCATCCCTCGGAGGCTGGATTTCGTGCCCAGCGCCCAGGGCTGCATCTTCTGCTCGAAGTTGTCCAAGAAGAAGACGATCCAGTGTTTCGTGATCTGGTAACTACACCAGCTCGTCTGAGAAGAGCACCCGAGCGAGGTCTCCTTATCGGGGGCGTAGGGCTGATAGGTGTCCTTACATCCGGCCAGCGCGCAGGCCGTCCGCGGCCACGCCGCGAGGCACGCGCCGAGGCCGGCGGCCGCCAGCGCCGCGACGAGCAGTAGCCTCTTCATGGCTCGGGCTCTCCTTTCCTGGCGGCGCGCTCGGCCTTCCGCTGGGCGCGGTCATCGCGCGTCCAACGGCGGACTTGCTCGCGCCCGTCCTCGGTGCCGTCGGCGTAGAAGACCGCGGTGACGACCAGGGGCTCGTCGTTGGTGAAGTTGCTGACCGGGATATAGACCTCCGTCGTGCCGTACGGCTCGATGACCGTCAGCGGGTCGTCGCTGACGCTCAGCCCGCCGTCCTGGCCGACGTGGATATTGCCGACGGTCACTGTATAAGAGGTGACCGCGAGGGCGGACTTGTTCCGCAGCACGACGACGAGGACGGGGTCGTCCGTCCCCTCGCCCCTGACCTTGGCGCCCTCGACTTCGAGGTCTTTGACCTCGGAGCGGTATTCTTTCGGAAGGTGCATTTTTTTCTGCGGCAGGCGCCGGGCGACGGCGATGCCGGAGACGCAGAGGGCGACCAGCAGGAGTGCGCCGGTCGCCGCCAGGAGGCGCTTTCCGATACGTGTTTTCATGGAGGCTCCTTTCCAGGCGGGCTTCAAGTGGGGTGGGGTTGAAGCCCGTGTTCACCGCGGGGCGGAAACCTGGTGGAGGGTTTCGCGGAGTGTGCCGGCGAGGCCTGGTGGGTCCGGGACGCTAGGGCGCGGACAATAACGGGATGTGAGGCGGATGTCAACAACTATATTCGGCCGCCGGGGGCGCCGAAAAAATGGCGCCCCCGGCGGCCGCATCCGGCGCGAGGATTGTTGGTCGTCGCCGACCGGCGGGCGACAGAGCTACTGTTTAGACTTCCACTCGGCGAGCGTCTTCTCGAAGTTGGCGAGGGCCTGCGGGTTGGCGTTCGCGGCGCGGCCGACCTGCAAAGCCTTCTCGCCGGTCGCGACGGCCTCGGCCGTCTTGCCCTGCGCGGCGAGGATGCGGGCCTTGAGGTTGAGGTTGTTGAAGTTCTCTTTGGCCTTGATGGACTGCTCGGCCCAGGTCATCGCCTGCGCGAGGTCGAGCTTGTTCTGGAGCATGTAGCCCGCGGCCTGCAAGGGCGTCTGCCAGTCGTCGGGCTTGGCCGCGGCGACCGCCTCGCGCGCCTTCGCCAGCGCGAGCGCCTGAACGTCCTTGACCTCGACCGTGAAGGGCACGCGGAGGCGCTCCCAGCGGAGGTTGACCTGGGCGGAGTTCTCGCCGGTCGGCTCGATGTGGAACAAGAGCCACTCCTGCGAGTCGGCGACCGTCTGCGGCTTGGCCTTCACGCGCAGCGCGTCCTTCTTCTCGTCGTAGGAGAAGCTGCCCCACTGGCCGTCGTCTTTATTGAAGATGATCGTCCACTCGTCGCGGCCCGGGATGGTGTGCAGGCTGTAGCTGCCGGCCGCGAGCGGCTGGCCGTTAATCAACACGTCGTCGGTGACTTTGAAGAGCGTCGCCTCGTTGGCCCCCGTGCGCCAGACGTGGCCGTAGGGGACGATGACGGCGTCCGCCGGGCGGGCGCGCGCGTCGTCGAGCGTGGCCGTGCCGGCGGCCGCGCCGGCGGGCGGGTCGCCCCAGATTTTGCGCCCCTTGACGCCGGGCCGGCTGTAGGTGATCGAGACGTCGGTGACGCCGATGGTCTGCATCACGCTCGCCTTCTGGCTCGGGCGGGGCAGGCGTAGGGTGGACTGCGCGAGCGCGGGCGCGGCGGCGCAGGCGGCGAGCAGGGCGGCGGCAAAGGGGAAGAGTCTCCGCAGGTTCTTCATCACGATTCTCCTCTTCGGTGTGTACGGATTGGCCGGCAGATTTTATCAGGAATCCGGAATTTCAGACGACTGTCCACGGCCGGCCTCCGCGCGTCTCTTGACCTCGGCGTGCCCGCGATGGTAGCAAAAACGGCGCGGCCAGTTTGTAAAAACAAAGTTTCGAGTTTCGAGTTAAAAGCAACCGCTTGTCTTAACTCGAAACTCGAAACTCGAAACTCTTGAGCCGGAGGCGAAAGATGACCGACCCTTCAAAGGCGAGCCCGCTGGCCGGGGCGCGGCTCTCGTTCGTCGGCGTCGGCGCGATGGCCGAGGCGATGATCGCCGGCCTGCTCCGGCGCGAGCTGGTCGCGCCCGAACAGATCACCGGCAGCCACCCGCGCCCGGCCCGCCGCGAGGAGTTGCGCGGGCGCTACCGAATCCGCGTGGTCGAGGGCAACCGCGAGGCCGCGGCCGCGTCGCGCCCCGGAGGCGGGGCGGCCGCGCCGGCGTCGGTCGTCGTCATCGCCGTCAAGCCGCAGCGCGTCGGCAAGGTTCTGGGCGAGCTGCGCGGCGCGCTCGAAGGCGGTCAGCTCGCGCTCTCGATCGTCGCGGGCGCGCGGCTGGAGACGCTCGCGGGCGAGCTGGGCCACGCGGCGGTCGTGCGCGCGATGCCGAACACGCCGGCGCAGATCGGCGAGGGGATGACGGCCTGGACGGCCACGCCGGAGGTCGGTGAGGAGCAGCTCGCGGTGGTGCGCGCGCTCCTCGGCGCGCTCGGCCGCGAGATGTACGTCGAGAACGAGAACATGATTGACATGGCGACGGCGCTCTCGGCGACGGGGCCGACCTACATCTTCATGATGATGGAGGCGCTCGTCGACGCCGGCGTCCACATGGGCTTCTCGCGCCACGTCGCGCAGGAGCTGGTCACGCAGACCATGCTCGGCTCGGTGCTCTTCGCGCGCGAGTCGCACCGGCACCCGGCCGAGCTGCGCAACATGGTCACGTCGCCCGGCGGCACCTCGGCCGAGGCCATCTACCAGATGGAGAAGGGCGGCCTGCGCACCGTCCTCTCGAAGGCCGTCTACGCCGCCTACCAGCGCGCCGTCGCGCTCGGGCGCAAGTCATAGTCAGACGCGAAAGGAGTCGGGATGATGCGACAGACAATCGCCGCCGCGCTGTTGATGCTGGCGGCCTCGGCCGCCGCGGCGGGCCAGGCCCCCGCGCCAACGGCGCAGGAGGAACTGAACCGCGGCGCCGCCGCCTACCGCCGGGGGGATTTTGCCGAGGCGCAGCGCCGCTTCGAGCGCGCGCTCGAGTTAGACCCGTCGAACAAGAACGCCCTCCTCTTCGCCGCGCGGGCCGCCCAGCAGCAGTACAAGCCCGGCGTCCAGTCGCCGGAGAACGTCGCGAAGGGGGCCGAGGCGGTCGCGGCCTACGAGAGGATTCTGGAGCGCGACCCGGCCAGCGAGGACGCCTACAAGGCCCTCGTCCTTCTCCACGGCGAGATGCGCAACGAGGAGAAGCTGCGCGAGCTGCTGCTGCGCCGCGCCAACGACGACGCGGCCACGCCCGAGCGGCGCGCCGAGGCCCTGACCGTCCTCGCCCGCAGGCAGTGGCAGTGCTCCTACGACGTCACCGAGAAGAACAAGGAGACGCAGGAGCAGAAGCCCGAGCAGAAGCCGGAGCAGAAGCCGGAGCAGAAACCCGAGCAGAAGCCGGAGGGGTCGCCCGCGAAGGTGGTCGTGAAGTACAAGCGGCCGGCCGACGCCTCCGACTTCCTGCGGGCACAGCAGTGCGTCTCGGAGGGGCTGATCCTCTCCGAGCAGGCCACCGGGATAGACCCGGACAACCAGAACGCGTGGTCGCAGCGCGCCGGCCTCCTGCGCGAGGCGGCGAAGCTGGCCGAGATGGAGGGCAACGACTACCAGAAGGCCGAGTACGACCGGCAATCCGCGGAGGCGTTTCAGAGGCACCGGGCGTTGAGCGCGGAGGGGCGGCGTAAAACGGGGCCGCCCGCCGCGGGCAGCGCGTCCCCCCCGGCGACGGCCGCACCTCTCCCGGCCTCGCCCGGCGGCACGCCGGCACGCAGGGATGCGGCCGGGGCCGGCGGTGCCGCCACGCCGGCGCGCAGGAGCGCGGTCGTCCCCGCCGGGGTGCTCAACTCTAAAGCGATCAGCAAGCCGGAGCCCGCCTACCCTCCGGAGGCGAAGTCGGTGCGCGCGCAGGTCGTGACGGTGCGCGTCAGGGTGGACGAGCAGGGGAACGTGACCGAGGCGCACGCCGTCAGCGGCGACCCGCTGCTCCGGCCGGCGGCGGTCGAGGCGGCGCGCCGGGCGCGCTTCCCGCCGACCTTACTTAAAGGGCAGCCGGTTCAGGTGTCGGGCGTCCTCACCTACAACTTCGCGCCCCGCTGACCCGGGGTCTTTCACAAAGCCGGGCCTCAGTGCGGATTAGTGTTGAGTGTACGGTCAGGTTGGGTTCACACAGAGGGCGCAGAGGAGGACACAGAGTTCACAGAGAAGGCAATCGGTTTTCTCTGTGAACTCTGTGTCCTCCTCTGTGCCCTCTGTGTTAAAAACTCCCTTCCGCTTACACTCAACACTAATCCGGTCGAAAACTTTGCGCGCCCGGCTCAGTTGAGCGCGCCGGCGCGCTCGGCCTCGTCGCCGAGGGCGAGGATTTCGCGGCGGATGGCGCGGCGCTCGTCGAGGAGTTGGCGGAAGAAGCGGCGCTCGGTGACGAAGAAGAGGAAGGCGCGGGTGCCGGCGACGAAGCGGTCGAACTCCTCGCGCGTGCGCAGCGCGGCGTAGCCGGCGAGCGGCGCGCAGAGGAGCGCGGCCAGCCCCCACCACCAGCCCGCGTAGGAGTAGGCGGCCGCCGCCAGCAGGAGCCAGGTCAGGGGGAAGAGGAGCATGGCGGCCATGATCTTGAAGGTCGAGAGCACGTCGTCGTAGTTCTGCGAGAGCTTGGTGGCGAGCAGGCCGGCGAGCTTGTAGGCCGGGTAGTGGGCGAGCGCGCCCAGCAGCGCCGCGGGCGTGAGCAGCGCGAAGAGCAGGCCGCGCGAGAGCATGTGCCAGGGGCGGGCGTGGCGCGCGACCTCCCCGGTCGAGAGCTGCCGCGGGTCTTCGATGCCGGCCTGGCGCAGCTCCTCCTCGTACTGGCGGATGCGCCGCTCCAGCTCGGCCAGCCGCTCGGGCGAGCGCTCGCGGTGGAAGGCGTAGCCCTCGACGAAGCGGCGGCGGCGGCGCAGCTCGCGCGCGAGGCTCCCGGCACTCCCCGGCTCCTCTTCGCCCGAAGAGAAGATGCGCTCGGCGCGCGCCACCACGGCGAGCGCCTCGTGGCGGTCGGCGTTTAAGGTCAGCGCGCGCAGCGAGGAGGCGATGCGGTCGGAGAGTTCGCGGACGGCGGCGCGCGGCGGCTCGCAGTCGGCGCCGAGCGCGACGGGCGCGACCGCGACCGGCTCGCCGAAGTAGAGGAGCGCGCCGCTGCGGAAGGTGGTCTTGGCCGTGTAGTAGAGGCCGGCCGGCACGATCTTGAGGTCGAGCGGGGAGCCGGCCGAGGCCGCGCCGAGCGCGATGCGGGCCGCGCCCGTCTTCAGGGGCTGGAGCGAAGGCTCGCTGTGCGACTTGCCCTCGGGGCAGATGGCGATGGTGCCGCCGCCGCGCAGCAGCGCCTCCGCCCGCCCGAAGGTCTCGCGGTTGCGCGCCGTGTCGGCGCCCTCGTCCTCGCGGCGGTAGACGGGGATGGCCTCCATACGCCTGACGAAGAAGCCGACGACCGGCATGCGGAAGAGCGGCGACTTGGCGAGGAACGAGACGCGGCGCGGCGCGAAGCAGAGGAGGAAGGCAGGGTCTACGAGCCCGTTCGGGTGGTTGAGGACGAAGACGACGGCGCCCCGGCGCGGCACGCGCTCCAGCCCGACGACCTCGACGCGCCGGAAGAAGACGCGCAGCGCGAAGCGCAAGACGCCGATGACGGCCCGCCTCAGCAAACCTTTGCCGGACACCTCCGCGAGGGAATCGAAAAGCCCGGCGCGCGCCTTCCGCCGAAGCGCCCGCGCCGGGCTTTCATTTTAGCAGGACGGGCGGCTCGGCCGCGGCGCTCAGCCGATGACGTTCGGGCCGAACCAGGTGCGGCTGCCGTAGTCGGCGAGCGTCAGGGCGATCAGCACGATGAGCCAGAAGAACATCGAGGCGACGATGACCCAGATGAGCCGCGAGCTGTAGCGGACGTGCATGAAGAAGAGCAGCACGAGCATCATCTTGGCGACGGCGATGGTCATCGCCACGATGTCGTTCAGAGGGCCCGGGAAGTTGATCGTGGCCGCGACGACCGTCACCACCGTCCCCACCATCAGCGCGCCGAAGACGCCGAAATAGACCTTCCGCGGAACGATGTGTTCAGACATAAGAACCTCAAGTAGCCAGTAGTCAGTAGTCAGTAGTCAGTAGAAATACATTCACCATCGAATCTTCAGAGTGCCAGCGCCAGCGCCCGCTACAGAACCTACTGACTACTGACTACTGGCTACTGACTACTCCCTTCAGTGCCCCTTCCCGAAGTGCGCGCCGAGCAGATAGAGGAGCGGGAAGAGGAAAATCCAGATGATGTCAACGAAGTGCCAGTAGAGGCCGAAGTTCTCGACCGGCGCGTGGTACTCGGGCGAGTAGCGGCCGCGCCACGCCCACCACATGATCGGCAGGAGGATGCCGATGCCGATGATCATGTGCAGCGCGTGCAGCCCCGTCATGGCGAAGTAGAGCCAGTAGAACATCTGCACGTTCTGGACGGTGACGCCGGCCCGCGCCCACTCGGCGACGAGTTCGGCCTCGGGCCGGAACATTCCGGCGACGGGGATCAGCCCGTGCACGTACTTGTCGTTGTACTCGTAAGCCTTGACCCCGAGGAAGACGCTGCCCAAAAGCAGCGTCGCCGCCATGAAGGCGACCTGCACCTTGCGGTCGCGCCCGACCTGCGCGGCCCAGACGGCGAGGGCCATCGTGAGGCTCGACGCGATGAGCACCGCCGTGTTGAAGGTGCCGATGGGCCACGAGAGGTGGTTGCTCGCCGCCATCCACGCCTCCGGGTACTTCATCCGGTAGATGAGGTAGGCGAGGAAGAGGCCGCCGAAGAACATGATCTCCTGCGCGATGAAGACCCACATCCCGAGCGCCCCGGCCTCGCGCTGCTGCTCCAGGTTGTCGAACTGGTGCGCCAGCGCCTCGTGCGCCGCCTCCGGCCCGTGGTGCTCGTGCCCGACCGTTTCCGCGTGTGTCGCCAAGACAAACCTCCGCAACCGGGTGATGGGTGGTGGGTAAGACCTGTTTTTACCTATCACCCACCACCCGTCACTGTCTTTTCTCCGTGTCCGCCTGGTTGAGCGGGTGCTGGCCCCCGACGGGCTGGTCGGGCGTGCGGCCGGGGCCGACGACCTCCATCTCCTCGACGGGGCGGTACTCGTAGGCCTCCCAGGTCACGGTCGGCGTGACGTGGAAGTTCTCGGTCGGGGGCGGCGAGGGCGTCCGCCACTCCAGCCCCGTCCCCGGCCACGGGTTGGCCGGGGCGAACCTCCCGTAGCGCATCGACCAGATGAAGTAGATGACCGGGATCAGCATCCCGACGCCGAGTATCGAGGCCCCGCCAGAGCTCATCACGTGCAGCACCTGCCACAGCGGGTCGTCGGACGGGTAGGCGTGGTAGCGGCGCGGCATCCCCATGTAGCCGACGAGGAACTGCGGGAAGAAGGTCAGGTTGAACCCGACGAAGACGACCAGCGCCGCGAAACGCGCCCACCCCTCCGGGTACATCCGCCCCGTGATCTTCGGCCACCAGTTGTGCAGGCCCCCGAGGTAGCCCATCATCGCGCCGCCGACCATGATGTAGTGGAAGTGGGCGACGACGAAGTAGGTGTCGTGCATGTGGATGTCGAGGCCGAGCGCGGCGAGGAACAACCCCGTCATCCCGCCGATGGTGAACAGCCCGATGAAGGCGAAGGCGTAGAGCATCGGCGCGTCGTAGGAGATCGAACCCTTGTAGAGCGTCGCCGTCCAGTTGAAGACCTTCACCGCCGAGGGGATCGCCACCACGAACGAGAGGATGGAGAAGATCATCCCGGCGTAGACCGACTGGCTGCTGGTGAACATGTGGTGGCCCCAGACGAGGAACCCGAAGACCGCGATGGCTAGGGAGGAGAAGGCGACGAACGAGTAGCCGAAGATCGGCTTGCGCGCGTGCGTCGCGACCAGTTCCGAGATGACCCCCATCGAGGGCAGGATCATGATGTAGACGGCCGGGTGCGAGTAGAACCAGAAGAGGTGCTGGAAGAGTACGGGGTCGCCGCCGAGGCGGGGGTCGAAGATGCCGATGCCGGCCAGGCGTTCGAGGGCGAGCAGCAGGACCGTGATGGCGATGACCGGCGTTCCGAGGATGAAGATCAAACTCGTCGCGTAGTGCGACCAGATGAAGAGCGGCAGGCGGAACCAGGTCATCCCCGGCGCCCGCATCGTGTGGATGGTGACGATGAAGTTCAGGCCCGTCAGAATCGAGGAGAACCCGTTGATGAAGATGCCGAGGCCGGCGAGCATGACGTAGGTGTTCGAGAACTGCGACGAGTACGGCGTGTAGAACGTCCAGCCGGTGTCGACGCCCCCGTTCAAGAGCGCGGCGAAGGTCAGCACCCCGCCCGCCATGTAGATGTACCAGCTCAGCAGGTTGAGCCGCGGGAAGGCGAGGTCTTTCGCGCCGATCATGAGCGGGATGAGGAAGTTGCCGAGCGTCGCCGGGATCGACGGGATGAGGAAGAAGAAGACCATCATGATCCCGTGGTGCGTGAACACCTTGTTGTAGGTGTGCGACTGCATGAGGTCGCCCGGCGGCGTCAGAAGCTCCAGCCGGATCGCCATCGCGTAGGCCCCGCCGATGGCGAAGAAGACGCTGATCGAGACCAGGTAGAGCAGCCCGATGCGCTTGTGGTCGAGCGTGAGGAGCCAGGACTTGATGCCGTAGTCAGCGTTCAGGTAGTTGACCGCCGGGAAGCGGCTGCGCCACTCCTGACCGCGGCCTCCGGGTGTCGGTTCGTTACTCATAAATTGCTTCGTCCGGGGATGACTGCCCTTGCTGTTCGGCCCGCGGCTTTACGGCCGCGGTGTCTGGTCGCCGGTCGGCTACTGCCGCGGGCGCGTCGCGCCCTGCCCGGCGTTCGCATTCGTGCCCTGCCCGCCACCTTCGGTGCCGACGCCCGTCCCTCCGGGCCGCGTGGTCGGCGCGAGCGGGTTCATGCGCTGCTGCGCCGGCGGGCCGCCGCCGGTCAGGGGTGCCGCGCCCGCCGCCCCGGCCGCGTCCGCGCCGCCGAGCGACCGGATGTAGGCGATGAGCTGCAAGACCTGCTCCTCGGAGAGTTGGCCCTGGTAGGTCGGCATGATCGCCTGGAAGCCTGCGGCGAGCTGCGCCTGCGGGTTGAGGATGGACTCGCGGACGTAAGATTCGTCCACGGTCACGGTCTGACCGTTCTGGAGCGGCTGCTGCTTGCCGAAGACGCCGTAGAGGTTGGGGCCGCGGCCCACCGGCCCGCCCTGCTCGACCGTGTGGCACGAGGCGCAGCCGCGATCCTGGAAGAGCTTCTGCCCCTGCGCGGCGGCCGACTCCGAGCCGCTCCCGCCGGCGAGCCACGTCTGGTAGGCGGTCGGCTCCATGACCTCGACGTAGCCGACCATCCCCGAGTGGTTCGTCCCGCAGTACTCGGCGCAGAAGAGGTAGAAGCGGCCGGGCTTCGTCGCCTCGAACCAGGTCTGCGTGTAGCGGCCCGGCACCACGTCCATCTTGATGCGGAAGGCCGGGACGAAGAGGCTGTGGATGACGTCCTCGGTCGTCATCGTCAGCTTGACGCGCGCGCCCAAAGGGACGTGCAGCTCGTTGATCTCGCGCTGCCCCGTCTGGTGCTGGAACTTCCACATCCACTGCTTGCCGACGACGTAGACCTCCATCGCCTCCTTCGGCGTGCGGTAGACCTTGAAGTAGATCGAGGCGGCCCAGACGAAGATGGTCATCGCGATCAGGAGCGGGATGACCGTCCACGTCACCTCCAGGATCATCGAGCCGTGGCGCGGCCGCGGCACCTCGCCGTGGCTGCGGCGGCGGTACTTGATGGCGAAGTAGATGATGCAGAGCGTGATGACCGTCGAGAAGAAGATCGTGATCGCCCAGAGGTAGGCGTAGAGCGCGTCCACCTCGGGCGCGACCGTGGACGCCTGCTCGGGCGCGAACGGCACCGTGACCTGCAACAGCGGCATACCTTCGATGAAACTCACTCGGAACTCCCCTCTCCCGAGGGACGCGGGCCGCGGGGCCGCGCGGGGCGCCGGCCTTCAGGCCGCCCCGCCGACCCCGATCTCGGACTCCCAGCGCCCGCCCGCGCTCCTGCGCCGCAGGACGAGGACGAGCGCCACTATGGCGACGACCGTCAGGACGCCGGCCAGCCGCATGATGTTCATGATGACGGGGCCGTAGCGGCCCGTCGCCGGGTCGTAGTGGTAGCAGTAGAGGATGAGCTGGTCCACGGGCGAGCCGATCTTCGACGCCGACGCCTCGACCAAAGAGAGGCGGAGCGCGCGCGGGTCGTAGTCAATGCCGTAGAAGTAGTGCGAGAGACGGCCCTCGGGCGTGGCGACCATAACGGCCGAGGAGTGCGCGAACTGCTGCGAGCGCTCGTCCCAGACGTAGCCGAAGCCGACCGCCCCGGCGAGCCGGCGCACCTCCGCCTCCTCCCCGGTCAGGAAGTGCCAGCCCGCGGCCGCGCCCTCGCGCCGGTAGCGCCGGACGTAGGTCTCCTTCTTGCGCGCGGCCAACTCCGGCGTCTCGCGCGGGTCGAAGCTGACGGTGACGATCTCGAACTCCTTGCCCGGCGTGAAGCTCACGCCGTCGAGCGCGCCGACGAGCCCGTTCAGAATCTGGTTGCAAAGCATCGGGCACTCGTAGTAGACGAGCGTCAGAACGACCGGCCGCCCCTTCTGGAAGTACTCCGCGAGCCGCACCTCCCGGCCCGCCTCGTCGCGCAGCTTGAGGTCGAGCGGCACCTGCCCGCCGAGCCGCTGGTCAATCTTCACGTCCCGCAGCGCGTCCGGCGTCCCGCCCTTCGGCATCGAACTCATCGGCGGCCGCCCGTACTGGGCGGGGGCCGCGGGCGGCAGCGAAAGAAGGCAGAAGGCAGAAGGCAGAAGGCAGAAGATTCCCCGCCGGGCGAGTCGAGTGACCGTCCGGGCGAGGCTCCGCCTCAAGCCTCCCGCTTCCTGCCTTCTGCCTTCTGCCTTCTGCCTTCTGTTCTTCATTGGTGTCTCTGCTCCGGCTGGTGCCCCGAACTCGGCGCGGCGGGGATTTGCTCCCCGCCGGGCGTCGGGGCGGGCTGCCCGGCCCCGTGTTTCCCCTTCTGGCGCTCGGCGTAGAGGCGCATGGCCTCCTCGATGGGGACGCGGACGGTGCCGGCGTTCTGATCCACCCAGCCGTAGCCGTAGAGCTTGCGCCGCCACTCGTCGCGCACCTGCCAGTACTCGGACTGCGGCAGCGGCGAGCGGTCGGTCGGCGAGTCCGGGTCGTAGGTGAGCGGGATGCGGCGGCCGTCCTCGGTGCGCACCTCGAAGCCGGGCGCGAGCTGGAGGCGCGGCTCGGGCGGCAGACGGTCCTCGCCCCGGCGCGCGAGCGGCGACGGCCGCCGCTCGGCCGCCTGCTCGCGCTGCTGGAAGAACTGGAACATCAGGTACATCGCCAGGGCCATCGCGGCCGTGAAGGCCGTCAGCCCGGCGACGAACCACAGGAGCGGCCGCACGCTCACGTCCGAGTGCTCGTGCGCCACGTCCGGGTTCGTGATGAACGACACGTCCGGCGTCTCGTGGATGCTGTCGCGCTTGCGTCTGCCGAAGGCCATCGCAAAACCTCAAGTAGACAGTAGTCAGTAGTCAGTAGTCAGTAGAAAAGCATTCGCTTGCGAGTCGTCCGGGTGTCAGCGTCAGCGCCCGCCACAGAACCTACTGTCTACTGACTACTGTCTACTGTCTACTCCCCTCAGTGGTGTTCCGCCGCGGCAATCGCCTTGTCCAGATTCGGCTCCCCCAGGGGGAGGAGCGGGCGCGCGGCGAGCTGGCCGAAGTAGTACCAGAGCCAGATGCCGCCGAGGCCCGCCGTCACGGCGAGCATCGGAAGGAAGTGGCGCAGGAGGTCTACGGCGTGGAACTCGGCCTCGCCGCCCTGGTGCGCCGACGGCGCGAAGAGGAAGACGAGGTCAACGGCCCGCATCAAGAGCATCAGCACCGCCACCTGACGGAGCAGCCGCGGCGTCCGCTTCAGGCCCCTCGAGAGCAAGAGCGCGAACGGCAGCGCGAAGTGGAAGAGGATGAGCGCGAGCCCGACGTACTGCCACCCGTGGCGCAGCCGCCGCAGGTAGAACGGAATCTCCTCCGGCAGGTTCCCCGCCCAGATGATGAGGAACTGCGAGAAGGAGAAGTAGGCGTAGAGCATCACGACCGCGAGCAGGAGCTTGCCCCAGTCGTGGAAGTGGAGCGGCTGGTAGGCGTGACTCATCGGCTCGTGGCGGGCGAGGAACGTCGCGACCGTGATGGCGAGGGCGAGCGCCGAGAGGCCCCACCCGGCCATCAGGATCAGCCCGTAGATGGTCGAGAACCAGTGCGGCTCCAGAGACATCCCCCAGTCCATGGCCGCGAACGTCACCGTCAGGCCGAAGAGCAGGAGGCCAGGCCCCGACCAGTCCTGCATCCTCCGGCGGACGCGCGGGTCGCCGGTCGAGTCCTGCTCGCGCGACCACTTGCTCATGAAGTGCGCGAGCGCGAACCAGACGGCGAAGTAGACGAGGCCGCGGACGATGAAGAAGGGCTCGTTCAGGTACGGCCGCTTCCAGCGGATGACGGGGTCGTGCTCGGCGTAGTAGTGGTTCGACCACTCGTAGAGCGACTCGCCGTGCGGGTGCCCCGGCGTGTGCGGGTGGACGAAGAGGGCGACGACGACGGGGACGAACATCAGCGCGACGAGCGGGATGGTACGCGCCGCGGCCTCGAAGAGCCGCCGCGAAGTAATCGCCCACGCGCCGCCCGACATGTGGCCGAGCATCAGCCACGCGAGGCTCCCCACCGAGAGGCCCGCGCAGAAGACGAAGCCCGTCAGCCACGAGCGGAAGACCTGCACGACGCCGCCCAGCACGAGCGCGAGCGCGACGCCTGCGACGAGCAGGGCGCCGCCGGCGAGCAGCGCGCGGCCGCGGTAGCGGGCCACGATCTCGGGGGCCGTGTAGTTAGCCGTCGCCATCTCTAGTGCCTCTCCTCCCGGACCTCCGGCCGCTCCCTCCCGTGGTAGTCCGGCCTCTGGTGCTCGTCGGCGCGCTCGGACGGGCCGGGCTCCGTGTAGCCGGAGGCGACCTTCTGCCGCTGATCCTCGGTCAGCTCGCTCTGGTTGAGGCGGCGGCTCAGTTGCAGCGCGCGGACGTAGGCGATGATCTTCCAGCGGTCTTCGGGCGGGATCATGTAGGCGTAGGCCGGCATCGCGCCCCAGCCGTTCGTAATCACGTCGAAGAAGTGGCCGGCGTCTGACTGACCCTCCTGGAGCCGGTCTTCGTGGAAGGAGGGCGGGCGCTGGAAGCCCCGGCGCGGGATCATGCCGTCGCCGTCGCCGGCCTGCCCGTGGCACATCGCGCAGAAGGCGTCGAAGCGGTCGCGGCCCCGGCGCAGCACCGCCTCGTCAATCGCCATCGGGAAGACGTCCGGCCCGCCCATCCCGCCCGCGCCCGGCACGCCGCCCGCGACGTTCCCGCGGACGTTCACCGCGCCCGGAACCGTCCCCGCGCCCGACCCCGGCGAGACCGCCCCGGCCGCCGTGCCCATCCCGGCCGCGCCCTGCGCCGCGACGCCCTGCGCGCCGCCCGCGCCGCCGGCCTGCGTGCCG
>DASZKF010000354.1:0-10399 GCA_035947355.1 Pyrinomonadaceae bacterium
CGGGCGTCGGCCGCCGTCGCCAGCGCCGAGCGCGTGTGCGGCTCGATGAGGGCGCGGCCGTCGCGCCCGGTGAAGCGCCCGAGCGGGGTGCCAGCCGGCAAGAGCGTCGAGGCGATGTCAGTCATCGCCTCGGTCTCGCCGCCGCCGTTGTCGCGCAGGTCTACGACGAGGGCGCGCGCGCCCCTCGCCTCGTCGCGCAGCGCGCGGACGAACCGCGCGGCGATCTCCTCGGTGAAGATGTTGAACTGCGCGACGGCCACGCCGCCCCCGGCGCGCCGCACCCTCAGCTCGGGCACGCGCGAGAAGACCTCGCGGCGCAGCCGCAAGGCGCGCTCGCCCCCGCCCGACTCGCGCCGGAAGACGACCGAGACGGCCGTGTCGCGCGGCCCGTCGAAGAGGCGCGTGACGGCGAGCAGCCGCGCCGAAGACGCGCCCGCGCCCGGCTGCTCGGCGAGCCGGCGCGCGACGAGCGCCGCGGCCGGCTCGCCGTCCACGCTCAGCACGGCGTCGCCCGGCCGCACGCCCGCCCGCTCGGCTTCAGATTCGCGCGCCACGCTCGTCACCAAAAGCTCGCCGCCCAGCTCGCGCAACGACACGCCGACCGTGACGAACCGCTGCACGCGCCAGTCCGCGCTCTCGCCCGGCGGGAAGACGCGCGTGTGCGGGTCGCGCAGGCTCCCGAGCAGGCGGCGCAGCACGGCGTAGAACTCCGCCTCGTCGCGGGCGCGGGCGGCGAGCGGCCGAAGGCTCTCGCCCAGCGCCGGCCAGTCCACGCCGCGCAGCGAAGGGTCGTAGTAGCGCGTGCGCACAAGCTCCCACACGTCGTCGAAGACGCGCGCGCGCGCCTCGTCCGCGCCGGACCCCCGAACCCCGCGCCCCGCGCCCGCCGGCAGCAGGCACGCGAGCACGAGGAGCACGAGCAGGAGTCTGAAACGCGTCCCCTTCATCGTCACGAAAAAGTAAACAGGGAAGGCTTTACCAAATTAACCACAGAGGCACCGCAGACACAGAGAAGAAGCAGAAGAAGAAATAAGACGTGTTAAGGGGAGACTCGGATGATTCACTCGGCGCTGACATAAAGCAGCGCCGGAAGAATAGTTCAACTCTCCCTCAAACACAATCATCTTTCTGATTCTTCTCTGCGCCTGCGGTGCCTCTGTGGCTACTTCTTCTCCGGCGGCGGGCGGCGGAAATTGTAGCGCAGGAGGACGCGCGAGGGCACGGGTCGGCCGTCGCGCTCGGCCGGGCGGAAGTGCATCCCGCGGACGGCGGCCGCGACCGCCTCGTCGAGGCCGAAGCCGGCCCAGCGCTCGATGTCCACCCGGACGACCGCGCCCGTCTCGTCGAGTTCGACCAGCGCGTCAACGGTCGCCTCGGCCTCGGCGCGCGCGGCCGCCTCCGTGTAGGCGGGCCGGAGCCGCCGGAAGGGCGCCGGCTCGCGCACGCCCTCGCCCGGGCCCGCGCCCTCTTCGGAGGAGAAGTCGAGGGGCGCGGCGCCGCCTGTTGGCGCGGCGGGCTCCGGCGGCTCGCGCTCCTCGCGCGCGTGCGCCTCGGCGGCGGCAGAGAGGTAGCGCGCGGCGGCGCGCGCGTCGAGCAGGGCGGCGAGCGCCGCCTCGGCCTGCTCCGGCGTCGCGCCCTCGGCCGCGGGCCGCTCCCACAGGACGAGCCGGCCGGTGCGGGCGCTGACGACGAAGACGGAGGCGTAAGACTCGAAGTAAGCGGCGCGCTCCGAGGGCGAGCGACGCAGCGTCTGCGCGTCGCCGGTGACGAGGAAGTCGCAGCCGACGGCCGCGCCGAGGTCGCGCGCCTCGCGCCGCGAAAGGTTTAGCGAGCCGCGGTAGCCGACGCCCCGCGCCGCCGCGCGGCTCAGCCCGCGGTCTATGAGCGAGAGCCTGACGCCAGCGGCGCCGGCCGCCTGCGGCAGCAGCCCCGCCACGCGGTCGGCCGCACGCCTTCCCGCCTCCGCCTCGCCGAAGTCCAGCACGGCCAGCTTTAGGATTGCGGATTGCGGACTGCGGATTGCGGAATGAAGAGGCCCGTTGGTCGGTGGGTCGGGCGTCTGCCGCGTCGCGCCCGCGGCGGGAGGGAGGAAGAGTAAAGCGATAACGACGAGGCGGAGCAGCATGGTCTAAAGTTCAACACAGAGGCGCGGCGATGAGGCGCTTCACGGTCTGGTCGCAGACAGCAGCCGGAAGAGTTCCATCGCTGGTTCCCAGCCCGCGCCGTGGTCTTCGATTGACCACCAGGCGGAGAGCACGGCCTGCGCCCGTCCCCAGGCCCGCAGGCGCGCGCGGTCTAAGTTGAGTTCGGCGGCCAGCGTGTCGAGGCGGCGCGAAAGGAGTTCGACCGGCCGGCGCGCCCGGAACAACTGCGGCAGGGGGTTGCGCAGCAGCGCCCCGGCCTCGTAGGCCGGCTCGGCGATTAAGCCCTGCGGGTCTATGGCGAGCCAGCGGCCGCGCCCGGCCGCGAGGATGTTGCCGTGGTGCAGGTCGGCGTGCAGCAGCAACGGCTCGGGCGCGGCGTCGAGCAGCTCGCGGAACAACGCCTCAGCCTCCGCCACCGGCTCCTCCGGCAGCGGCCCGCAACCGCCGCCGAACCTGCTCCTCAACCTCCCGAAGCCCTCCGCCCAGTCGGCCGCCGTCGGGAAGTCGTGCCGCTCAGGGGCCGCCCGCCACAGCTCGCGCATCACGACAGCGGCCGCGCGGGTCGCCTCATCATCCTGTTCATCGTTCGCAAGCTCGACGAGCGACGTGCCCGGCTCCAGGCGAGCTATCAACAACGCGCCCGCTTCTAAATCCGACTCCAGCAGCCGCGCGCACCCGCGCCCGTCGAAGTGTCGCAGCGCCGCGGCCTCCCTCGCCAGCTCGCGGCCCGGAAACCCGACCTTCAAAACGACCCTCGTCCCGTCCGCGCGCGCCGCCCGCAAGACGTAGTTGTAAGAGACCGGCTCGAAGGCGCGCCCCAGCTCAAGCCCCCACCGGCCCGCGCACGCGGCCAAAGTCTCTGGCAGACGACCGAACCACTCCGCGCCCGCCCGCCCGTGCAAGTCCGTGACGACGCGGCGCAGGCTGTCGGGGATGAGGACGGCCGGCGTGTCCATCATTCAATCGGCGGGGAGGAGGGAATCGTCAGCGCGGGCCGGCAATACGAGTTATGCTTTACATTCTTGGTCGCCTTTCCCACGGATCAGATACTCCGTCCTCCCGCGCCCCGCGGCGGAGCGTCGCGGTGGTAGAGGGCGTAGATTTCGTCTTTGACTTCCGGGGGGAAGCAGACGCGGTGGAGGCGGTAGCCGCGCAAGCCCCGGACGGCCTCGCTGATTTCGCTGATCTCGCGGATGCGGGGGCGGGCGTAGCCTTCCTCGACGTAGATGAGCGACTTGGGCTCGGCCCCCTCGGCGGCGTAGTAGGAGTAGTAGGGCACGTCCGAGGCGTGATCCTCGATGAAGTAGTAGGTGGGGTCGAAGCCCGCGGCCTCGACGCGTGCGCGGGCCGCGTCGAGGAAGCCGGCGCGCTCGGCCTCCGGCATGTCGAGGTCTATGGCCTTAAACAGCCGGCGGCCGACGAAGCGGCGGCTGAGGTCTCGGAGGACGGCGTCCTCCGAGTTCTGCCACTGCTTGACGTGGAAGAGCACGTCGGAGTCGTCCATCTCCAGGTGGTCGGCGAGCGTGAGGGGCGCGCGCCGCAGAACCTTCTCGAAGGCCGTGCCCGGCGCGCACCAGACCTCGCCGCCCGCCTCCAGCACTTCGAGCGCGCGGCGCAGCGTCGAGCGCAGAACGGCCTCGGCGGAGCGGAGCGTCCGGTGGAAGTAGACCTGGCGGAACATGTAGTAGCGCGCCTGCAAGTATTCCTCGACGGCGTAGAGGCCGCGGGCCGAGACGTAGATGCGGTCTCGCCCCTCGTCCACCTCGATGGCGTTGACGACCCATTCGAGGTCGTAGAGGCCATACTTCGCGCCCGTCATCAGCGAGTCGCGCAGGAGGTAGTCCATGCGGTCAACGTCGAGCTGCGAGGAGACGAGCTGGGCGAGAAAGGCGGGCTGGAATTTCCCCTCGATGAGGTCGGCGACGCGGCGCGGCAGCGCCCCGGAGAACGAGCGCAGCACCCGGCCGGCCTCGGTCTCCCCGCTCGTCACGGCCGCGACCGTCCACTGCTCGTGGTGGAAGCCCAGGACCTTCTCCATGACGTGCGAGAAGGGGCCGTGGCCGGTGTCGTGGAGCAGGGCGGCGGCGCGGGCGGCGGCGCGCGCCTCGGGGTCAATCGGGTAGCGCTCGGCGAGGCGGTCGAGGACGCGCGTCATCAGGTGCAGCACGCCCAGGCTGTGCGCGAAGCGCGAGTGCTCGGCCCCCTGGTAGGTGAAGAGCGCGAGGCCGAGCTGCTTGATGCGGCGCAGGCGCTGGAACTCGAACGAGTCCACGAGGCGCACCATCAGGCGGCCTTCGTCCGTGTCGGTGCGGAGGCGGATGATGTTGTGGACGGGGTCGCGGTAGATGCGCTCCGACAAGGCTCCCGCTGCTTCCTCGAAAAAGATTGTGGGGCTGGGCCGCGGAGCTTATACTACCGCACACCCCGCGCAAAGAGGAACCGCTCTTCGGAGGTCGCCATGAAGAGACGCCACGCAGCACCGCCGCCGCTCGCCGCGGCGTGCGCCGCCCTCCTCCCGCTCCTGCTGCTCGCGCCGCCCGCCCCGGCCCGCGCGCAGGGCCGGGGCCGCGCCACCGGCCCCGGGCAGCACAAGCCGCCCGGCCCCGCCAGGGACTCGCCGGGGACTCAGCCGCCGAGCATCCGCGAGCGCCAACTCATCATGGACGAGCTGGCGAGGGGGGCCGGCAAGGCCCCGCCGCCGGAGAGGGTGAAGCTGGCGCTGGCCGAGATCGCGGAGGACTACCGGCGGCTGCAACTCGTCAACAACCGGATGATGAGCGCCGTGATGTCCGCGCCCGCGCCGGACTACAAACTCATCACGGAGGCGACCGGCGAGATCCGCCGGCGCTCCGAGCGTCTGCGGGACAGGCTGAAGCTGCCCGAGCCGGAGGAGACCGCCGGGGAACGGCCCGCTCCGAAGGCCGCCGAGTCGGCCGCGCAAATGAAGGAGGCGCTGCTCGCCCTCGACCGCTCGATCATGTCCTTCGTGGGTAGCCCCCTCTTCCGGAACACGGAGGTGTTGGACGCCGCGGCCGCGGCCCGGGCGAGCCGCGACCTCGCCGAGGTGATCGAGCGCAGCCGCCTCGCGGGCAAGGACGCCGAGCGGCTGGGCAAGAAACCCGCCGCCCCGTAGCCGCCCGCCCGGCCCGCGGGTAAAAAAAGAGGGGCTGGAGGTGATCCTCCAGCCCCTCCGCTTTCGGTGCGCCGGGAGCTTAGAACTGGTAGCGCAGCGTGAACTGCATGACGCGCCCGGCCTTCGTCTCGTTGAGCGGGGCCTGCGTCGAGGTGAAGGCCCCGAAGTCGGCCCCCGGCTCGCCGCCGAGGAACGGGTCGGCGTCGAGGCTCAGGTCGGAGATGGTGTTGGCGTCGAAGCGCTGGGTGTTGGTGACGTTGAAGACCTCCCAGCGGAACTGGAGATTGTGCCCCTCCCAGGGCAGGTTGAACCGCTTGGTGAGGCCCGCGTCGAGCGTGATGAAGCCCTCGCCGCGCAGGACGTTGCGGTCGCCGACCTCGCCGGGCCGCGCGTTGCGGAAGGAGCGGTAGGCGGCGAGACGGTCGCTGAAGAGGTTCGGGCTGCCCTGGCGCGTCGGCGACGACTGGATGGGCGCGACCCGGACGCCGTTGGACTGCACGTTCCAGTTCGTCGCCCACACGCAGCAGTCGAAGGGCGTCTGCACGGGCAGGCCCGAGTTCCAGCGGAAGATGCCGGTGAGCTGCCAGCCGCCGAGGACGGCGTCGGCGACGCTGTTCTCGATGTTGAGCCACCGTCCGCGGCCGACGGGCAGCCCGACGAGCCAGTTGGCGTTGACGATGTGGCGCACATCGAAGTCGGAGCTGGCGTAGTTCCGGTCGGGTTCGAGCGCGTTGACGATGAAGGCCGTGCCGTAACTGCCCGACCGCTGGAGGCCGGAGGCGTTGTCGAGCGAGTGGCCGAACGTGTAGTTGAAGTCGAAGGTCACGTCGTCGCGCAGGCGCTGGCGGAGGCTGAACTGCGCGGCGTTGTAGTTCGAGCGCGCGATGGTCGAGAAGGCGGAGAGCGCGCCGAACTGCGGCTGGTAGAACATGTTGTTGAAGCGGGCCGGGCCGCCGCCGAACGGGCACGTCGTGCAGTTGGGGCTGTCGTCCCAGATCAACTGGACGAAGGTGTAGTCGTTGATGTCGAAGCCTTCACGCGCGATGAAGGCGTAGGCGGCCTGCGTCGGGGTCAAGACCGTCGTGTCCCCGGAGAGGGCGGCCCACCACTCGGGCATGAACGGGAAGAGGTTGTCGAAGTAGGGGAGCGACTGGACCGCGGTGATGGGGAGGTTCTGGTAGCGGGCGTCGACGAGCAGGTTGAACGCCGTGTAGAAGTCCATCCCCGTCTGCGGGTCGCGGATGTTGTTGAGCTGCATGATGTCGCGCGTGGCGAGCAGCTTGCGCGCGAAGCGGCCGACGTAGGAGGTCTCGAACGAGAGGCCCTTCCCCAGCTCGCGGCCGTAAGAGAGGTTGACGTTGTAGTTGTAGGGCGTCGTGATGGTGTCGTCGAGCGAGACCTCGATGCGCTGGTCCTCGTCGGCCGGGACGGTCAGCGGGAAGGTCAGGCTCGTCGGGATGGGGCCGGTCGAGCCGGGGAATTCGAGGTCGCGCACCGACGGGTTGAAGCCCGTGAAGCGCGGGCCGAGGTTGCCGCCGCGCACGTCGAAGGTGTTGGCGTTGATGTTGCGCGCCGAGGTGAAGCCGGCCAGGTTGTTGAGGTCGAAGTTGACGGCGAGCTGGCTTCCGATGCGGTCGTAGGTCATGCGGAAGCCGCCGCGGATGACGCTCCGGCCGCCGCGGCCCACCAGCCGGCCGAACCAGTTGTCGCCGGCGTCGGGCGACCAGGCGAAGGAGACCGACGGGGCGAAGTTGTTCCAGTCCTGCCGGTAGTAGCCGGGGGCGTCGTTGGCCCGGCCCCCGAGGACGAAGCTGATCGGCTCGTCGAGCGGGCGGCCGGCGTTCGAGGTCTCCACGCGGCGGTTGAAGTACTCGCCGAGGCTCGGGGTCGGGACGACCTGGATGCCGTTACGCTCGTAGACGGGCGTCGAGGTCGACCAGCGCACGCCGTAGTTGAGCGTGAAGTTCTGGGTGATGCGCCACGAGTCCTGCCAGTAGAGCTCGTACTCCTCGGTGGCGAACGAGCGCTCGGTCGGGGTGCCGACCGGCTGGAGTTGGCCCTCGCCGTCGTAGACGAGGTTGGCGCTGTACTGCGAGAAGCGGCCGATGACGGTGGCGAGCGCGTCGCGCAGGTCGTTGCTGCTGCTGCCCAGGTCGGGGAAGAGGGGGTCGCCGTTCTCGTCCTCGAGGAGGACGGCGCCGGAGCTGTTGTAGAACGAGGGGTTGATGATGGCGTCGTCGAACGAGGCGCCGAGGGCCGTCCGGTTGTTGCGGATGAGGCGGACGTTGCCGCCGAAGGCGTAGGTGTGGTTGCCGCGCGTCCAGGACACGTCGTCAACGAAGTTGTGGACGGGCGTGGTGCGCTCCAGCGCCCGGCGGAAGCCGAGCGGGGCGAAGATGAAGCGGAAGGTGACGCGGTTCTCGTTCGACTCGCCGCTCTG
Organism: Pyrinomonadaceae bacterium; assembly: GCA_035947355.1. Lineage (GTDB taxonomy): Bacteria > Acidobacteriota > Blastocatellia > Pyrinomonadales > Pyrinomonadaceae > QHXN01. The sequence goes on from DASZKF010000354.1 coordinate 7,718, forward strand.
CGTGAAGGCCGCGCGGGTGAAGCCGTAGGTGAAGCGGTTGACGAGCGCGTTCGAGGCCGTCCAGGTGTGGCCGAGGGCGAGCCCCTTGGGGTGGTTCCAGATGGTGAGGGGCGGCGTGTCGGGGAAGCACTGGATGGCGTCGGAGGTGAAGTCTATGCCGCAGTCGGGGCCGCCGTAGACGTTGCGCGTGACGAGGTCGTTCTGGTAGTTGCCGCGCACGAAGAGCGTCTGGCGGTCGGTGAGGTTGAAGTCGAAGCGCGCGATGTAGGTGTTCAGCTCGGCCGGCGTCCGCGCGTTGAAGCGGAAGCCGCCGGTGTTGAGCCCGTCGCCGACGGTCGTGTCGTTGGCCGGGTAGCGGCGGGCGGCGTCGGCCAGCACCGCGAGGACGGCCGGGTTGACGCCCTCGGTCTCGGGGAAGAGGGACGCGACCTGCTCGGGCGTGACGGTGACGATGTTGCCATCGTTGTCGCGGTAGCGGACGATGCCCTGGCCGAGCGTGGGCAGCGGCACCTCACGCACCACCGGCGTCTCGGACGCCTCGCGGAAGCCCTCGTAGTTGAAGAAGAAGAAGAAGCGATCCTTCTTGACGGGGCCGCCGACGGAGCCCCCGAAAACGTTGCGCAGGAGCTGCGAGCGGGGCACCTTCGGGTCGCCGGCGCGCGCCTGCCCGAGCTGGACCGGGAGGTCGTCGGCGGCGTAGCTGCCGGCGGCGTTGCTGAAGAAGTCGTTGGCGGTCGTGACCGTGTTGCGGTGCGTCTCGTAGAGCGAGCCGTGCCACTCGTTCGAGCCGGAGCGGGTGACGAGCGAGACCTGCGCGCCGGAGGAGCGGCCCTGGTCGGCGTTCGGGTTCGTCGTCGTCACGCGGAACTCCTGGAGCGAGTCGCGGGTCGAGCGCAGGACGCTGGCGAAGGCCTCGTCGGTGACAACGTCGAGGCCCGTCTGCTGCTCGTTAACGTCCACGCCGTCGAGCGTCACGTTGGCCTGGTCGGAGCGCCCGCCGTTGACGTAGCCGGTGCGCGTCACGCCGGGCTGGAGCGAGAGCAGGCCGACGACGTTGTTGGCGTTCAGCGGCAGGTCAACGATGCGGCGGCGCTCGAACGTGTTCCCGATGGTCGCGTCCGTCGTGTTGAGCGGGGCCTCGGTGGCCTCCGTGACCGTGACCTCCTCGGTCGGCAAGCCGACCTCCAGCCCGACGTCCACCTCCGCGCTGGTGTCGACCGGCGCGCGGACGTCGGCCACGGTCGTCTTCTTGAAGCCGGTCGCCTCGACCTCAAGCCGGTAGGTGTCGGGCGGGACGGCGGTGAAGACGTAGCTGCCTTCCTCGCTCGTGGTCTGCGTGCGGCTGAAGTTCTTCTCGGCGTTAATCAGCGTGACGGTGGCGCCCGCGACCACATTGCCCTGCGGGTCCCTCACCGTGCCGCGGACGGCCGAGCGCCCGGTCTGCGCCGACGCGCCGGCGAAGCAGAGGGCCGTCAGGAGGGCCGCGAGGAGCAGCCTCGCCGCGCCCTGTGCCAAAGTCTTTCTGCTCATCTTGACCTCCAGGGGTTCTCGGTTCTTGAGAGGCTTGTCTGCGGGCGACGGGGGCCGGTGCAAGTTCGCGGCCCCGCGCCCGGATAAAAACGGCTCGGAAACAGCGGCGACTGGAATGAAATAGTTGTCGCGGGAGACGCCCCGCTGCGGGTGCGAGTGAGGTACGGGCAACCCGCGTACCGCCCTCGCGATTATCGGCTGCGCGCGGATTATACGCGAAAAGGCGGGGACCCGGGCGGTTTTCTTCCGGCGGGGTCGGGCCGCCATCGGAAATTCGCAACGGACATCCAGATTTTCGGATGCGTCGGCGGGTGAGGCTTAAAAGCGGGAGCGGCGCGGGCCGGGCCGGGCGGCCTCACTCGACGCGGTCGAGCAGGTGGCCGAGCTTCGCCTTCTTGGTGCGCAGGTAGTGCATGGCGGCGTCGGCCGGCTCGACTTCGAGGGCGACGCGCTCGACGACCCGCAGCCCGGCCTCCTCCATCGCGCGCAGCTTCAGGGGGTTGTTCGACATCAGGCGCACGCGGCACATCCCGAGGTCGAAGAGCACCTCGGCGCACTGGCGGTACTCGCGCAGGTCTACGCCGAGGCCGAGCCGCTCGTTGGCCTCGACCGTGTCGGCCCCCTCGTCCTGCAAGGCGTAGGCGCGAATCTTGTTGAGGATTCCGATGCCCCGGCCCTCCTGCAGCTGGTAGACGACCGCGCCGCTGCCCTCGGCCTCGATCAGCTCCATGGCGCGGCGCAGCTGGCGGCCGCAGTCGCACTTGGTCGAGCCGAAGACGTCGCCGGTGAGGCACTGCGAGTGGATGCGCGCCAGGGCCGGCACGTCGGGGCTGAACTCGCCCTTGTAGAGGACGACGAACTCCTCGTCGCTGGTGAGCGAGCGGTAGCCGGCGATGCGGAACTCGCCGACCTCGGTCGGCAGCCGGGCCGCCGACACGCGCTCGACCGTCAGCGCCTGCCGCGACCACGGGCACTCAAGTGTCGCTTCTTCCTTCAAAGCTGAAAGACTCCCCGGACTCCTGCGGTGGGCCGATTATAAAAGCAAGGCGGGCGGGCTACAAGTTAAGTTCAGAAGCCCGACCGTGAGGGAGGGCGCGTAGTTAGAGGCTAGAGGCTAGAGACTAGGGGCTTGCTAAAAACAAGTCTCTAGCC
>DASZKF010000355.1:0-13211 GCA_035947355.1 Pyrinomonadaceae bacterium
GCGCGCCCTCGACGCCCGCCAGCGCCGCTTCGATCCGTTCGGCCTCAGCGCCCGCCACGACCAACTCCATCGGCCGCTCGCCGACGCCGGCCCTCAACTCCGCCAGCGGCCCGACGCGCGCGAGCCGGCCGCGCCGCAGCACCGCCGCGCGGTCGCAGAGCACCTCGATGTCTGAGAGGATGTGCGAGCAGAAGAAGACGGTCGTCCCCTCGCCGCGCAGGGAGGCGATGAGGTCGCGCACCTCGCGGCGGCCGACGGGGTCGAGTCCGCTCATCGGCTCGTCGAGGAAGACGACGCGCGGGTCGTTGACGAGCGCCTGGGCGAGGCCGACGCGCTGCAGCATGCCCTTCGAGAACTTGCGGAGCTGCTTGTCCCAGGACTTCTCTTCGAGCCGGACGCGCGCGAGCAGGTCGGCGGCCCGGCGGCGCCGCTCGGGGCGCGGGTAGCCGAACAGCTCGGCGCAGTATTCGAGGAACTCGCGCGCCGTCAGGTAGTCGTAGAAGTAAGGGTGCTCGGGCAGGTAGCCGATCTCGGCGTGCATCGAGGTGTCGCCGATGTCGCGCCCGAGAATCGAGGCGCCGCCCGCGCTCGGGTACATCAGGCGCATGAGGAGCTTCAAGGTCGTCGTCTTGCCCGCGCCGTTCGCGCCGAGGAAGCCGAAAATCTCGCCGCGCTCGACCCGTAAAGACAGCCCGTCGAGCGCCCGCACGCGCCGCTTGCGGAGGAAGCCGACCTCGTAGTCCTTCGTCAGGTTGTTGATCTCGACAGCCGGGGACATCATTCAAACCTCAAGTAGACAGTAGACAGTAGACAGTAGAAATACATCCTCTATCGAATCGTCAGGGCGTCAGCGTCAGCGCGTGGTAACGAACCTGCTGGCTACTGACTACTGTCTACTTCTTTGGCACCTTCGAACGTTTGTCGAGTGTGACATCGCACTCGCCCGTGTCGAGCACGTAGGCGAGGCCCGTGGGGTCGAGGGGCGCGCCGGAGGCGTCGGTCTGGAGGCGCGCCGCGCGCAAGGGCGGGGCCACCTCGCGCCAGGAGGCGGGGCAGCGCGCGTGGCGGGCCTGGAAGTCTTCGAGCGCGCGGCGGATCACGTCGCGCTCGTCGAGCGACTGGAGCTGAAGCAGGCGCTTGTAGGCCAGGAGCTTGATCTGCTCGTCGTCGGCCCCCTCGTACATGCGCCGGTAGAGCTGGCGCGCCGTCTCGCGGCTCCCGCCGTAGACCTGCACCTGCGCCGCCAGCGCCGGCATCCAGCGGGGCGCGCCGGGCAGGGCCGCGCCGGCGCGGTAGGCTTCGCTCGCCTCCTGGTAGCGCCCGGCCTGCCAGTGGATGTAGCCGAGGTGCTGGTAGAGCCGCCACTCGCGCGGGTTCTCCCGGATGCCGCGCTCGACGAAGCGGACGGCCCGCGCGTCGTCCACGGCCGGCAGCACGACCGCGCCGAAGTCGTAGGCCGCCATGAACTGCGGGTCGAGCGCGGTCGCCTGTTCGAGCAGGGCGGGGAGGCCGCCGACGCCGAGCGGCGCGAGGTCGTCGAGCGTGTAAGTCTCCGTGTAAGCGGCCGACTTGCGGCCGAGGTATTGCAGCGAGCGCAGCCAGTACCAGTCGGCGGCCAGCCCGTTGAAGGCGAGGCTCAGGCGGCGCGCCGCCTCGGGCGCGACGTACAGCTCCTCGTAGGAGGCGAAGGGGTCTTCGGCCGGGCGCACGGCGTCGAGGCGGCGCGAGAGCAGGAAGACGCAGGCCAGGCCCGCGACGACGACGAGGGCGAGGGCCGCGTCGCGCGCGGTCGGCAGCGGGCGCGGGGCCGGCGCTTTCTGTCCGTCTCGGGCGCTCATTTGAAGTTGCGTCGGCGGAAGACGAGCGTCGCGGCCGCCAGCAGCACGGCGATGTAGACGAGGCCGTAGAGGAGCGCGCCGAAGAAGGCTTCGGCCGCCGGCGCCCGCCCGTGCGAGGCGGCCGTGATGTACGCGTAGTTCGAGAGGTTCGGCAGAAGGTAGTAGAGCCCGCCGAAGAGGAGGCGCGCGGCGGCCGACGCGCTCGTCGCCGAGAGGCTCTTGAGGTCGGCGCTGAAGTGGCCGATGACGAAGACGAGGAACGTGAGCAAAGCCGAGAGGGCCGGCGTCGAGAACGAGGAGAAGAGGAGCGCGACGGCGACGAGGATCATCAGCTCGACGTAGACGAGCGCCACCGCCGGCCAGATCGAGAGCGCCAGCGAGTGCCAGCCGCCGCGCACGTAAAGCAGCGCGAGCGAGACGCCGGCGCCCATCACCGCGACGTTGACGGCCAGCGTCAGGCACAGGCCGAGGTACTTGCCGACGAGGAACTCACCGCGCCCGACCGGCTTGGCGAAGATGGCGTAGAGGGTGCGCCGCTCGATCTCCTTGTAGACGAGGCCGACGCCGACGAAGACCGCGATGAAGACGCCGAACAGGAGCATCGCGCTCAGCCCCATGTCAACGATGATCTTCGACTCCTGGGCCGCCGACAGCTCGCCGAGGAAGACCGCCCCGCCCGTCAGCAGCAGCACGAAGAGGACGAGGTTGTAGAGGACGCGGTCGCGCACCGCCTCGCGGAAGGTGTTGCGGGCGATGGCCGCCACGCGCCGCAGCGCGGGGCCGCGGCCAGGCGACTCGTAGACCCCCGCCCCCGAAACTCCCTCCGCCTCTGGCATGCCTTCAACGATACTGCTCATCGTCTTTCTTTGTCACTCAAAAAGCAGTAGACAGTAGACAGTAGACAGTAGAAAGACTTCCGCTATCGAACCGTTAGTATGTCAGCGTCAGCAGACCTAATGCGGAGCCTACTGACTACTGACTACTGTCTACTACTTCAGCGGCGTGCCGCCGGCGATGGAGGTCGGCGGGGTGGCGACGCTGAGCGGGTGCTGGAAGATCGCGCCGGGCTCGTTCGAGGAGAAGTTGCGCGTGCCGGTGTTGGCGGTCGCGGGGGCGGCCCCGGCGCAGAAGACGGTCGCGCCGCCCGTCAGCGTGATGGCGTAGAGGTAGCCGCTCTTGGCCGTGGCGACGGTCGTCGCCGAGGCCAGGTTACTGTCTATCATCTCGTAGCTCAGCAGCTCGCCGAAGGTCGCGAACGTGCTGCCGCCGCCGTAGGTCGAGCGGTAAGCCTCCTCGACGCTCGACAGGTTGCGGACAGCCGAGATGGCCGACGCCTCGTTGGCGGCGCGGCGCGAGGCCAGCAAGTTCGGGATGGCGATGGCGGAGATGATGCCGATGACCGCGACGACGATCAGCAGCTCGATCAGCGAGAAGCCCCTTTGATTCGTTTGCGGGCGCATGGTTCACCAGTCCTTCGGCGGCGTGCGGCGGCCGGGGCGAGGTGAGGCTTCGGAGGGGCGGCGGCCGGTCTCTCCATAAATGCCGAAGCGGGGCGAGGCACCTTGCCTGCGCCCCGCTCGGCGTTGTCGGGTCATGTCGGGCTACGGTTAGTTGCCGATGGGCTTGACCGTGTCGCCGGTCGGCTTGTCCTTGCCGCACGCGGTCGTCGGGGTCTTGGTGTCGGCGAAGATGATGCCCTCCTCGTTCGACCAGAAGCGGCGCTTGCCGACGTTCTCGGTGGCCGAGGTGGCGTTCGTCTGGTAGCCGGAGGCGAGGTCGGACTCGGCCGTCGGGATGGCGTAGAAGTAGCCGCTCTTGGCGGTGTCCTTGTCCTTGGCGGCGGCGACGCCGCTGTCGATCAGGTCCTGACCTTCGAGGTCGGAGATGTCGCCGTAGAGGCCGCCGCCGACGGTCGAGGCGTAGGTGGACTGGGCGCTCGTCAGGGTGCGCATGGCGGAGATGGCCGAAGCCTCGTTAGCGGCGCGGCGCGAGGCGAGGAGGTTGGGGATGGCGATGGCGGCGATGATGCCGATGATCGCGACGACGATCAGCAGCTCGATCAGCGAGAAACCGTTCTGGCCTTTGTTCTGTTGCATCTTCTTTCTGGTGCTCCTTAGAGAATCTGGGGTCGAGTGAAGATTAGTTCTCGCGCTGTCGGACATCGTCTCAGGCTACGCGCCGTGGTCGCGCGATCCGGTCGCGGGCGTGAGAAACAAGGGGCGTGCCACGGCCGGCGCGAGCGGCCCTCGCGCCGCAAAAGCCGCATTTTCGCGGGCCTGGAGCGCCGTCCCTGGGGCCTCGGCCGCCCTCTTCAGGCGGCCCCGCGCGCGGCCGCTAACAAATTTCGTCAGCGGCCGCCTGCCGAAAATTGACAACGGGCCATCTCCCTGCCGCGTAAAAGTTTAAAGGGCCGGCGCGCCCCGACTTCCTGGAAGCCCCGCCGGCCGCTTCCGATTTTCGCGCGACGCGCAAAAAGGTTCTGGGTGCCAGGTGCTGGGTGCTGGGGAAGGCAAGTCGCTTTTCCCAGCACCTGGCACCCAGAACCTTTTCCCGCTTGTCGTCCCGCCTCAGCTCGACGTGCCGCCGGTGGCGTAGGCCGCGGAGCCGCCCGCGCCCGTCGCCCCCTGGCCCGAAGACGTCTGCTGCTCGTCGGTCTGCGCGGCGGAGGCCATCGTCTGCGCCGTCTGGTGTTCGAGGCGGCTGCGCTGCGCGACCTCGCGCTGCGTCGAGAGGTCTATGCCGATGAGGTCTTTGAGCTTGCCCAGGAGAGCCGGCACGACCACGTTGCGGGCCGTGCGCGAAAGCTCCTCGACGGCGCGGTCGCCGAGCGTGGCGAGTTCCTCCTGGAGGCGGTCGTAAGCCTTCGTCTCCTTGAAGCGCTCGAAGAGGCTCGGCCCCTTCGGCTCCTCGGGCTGCGCGGCCGCGCCGCCGGTCGCCGCGAGGGCCGCGGCCGCGGGCTCGGGCGAGGTCGCCGCCTGGTAGCCGCTGCTGTAGGACGGGCGCGTGTCAGGCCCGACGTCGGCCGCGGCGTACCCTTCGGCCGCGGCGTACTCCGGCGGCGCGGCGTAGGCGTGCGCGGGCGCCGCGCTCTGGGCCGACGAGCCGGTCGTCCCGCCGAGGATGGGGCTGGCCGCGTAGGGCCTGCGCGACTCGCTCATCCGGTCGAAGCCGCGCTCGATGCGGTCGAACGACTCCTCCTCGTCGGCGTAGCCGCGCTCGTCCTCCTCGTCCGAGCCGCCGCCGAAGGCCCCGGCCACGCTGTAGCCGAGGAGGAGGCCCGCGCCGAACGCGCCGAGGGCGAAGGGGAGCGGGCGGCGGCGGTACTGCTCGCGCCAGTCGAGCGTGTCGCTGATGGACTCTCTCACCTGCTGGTACTGGTTCACCACTGTCTCCTTGATCTCCGTGACGGTCTGCGTGATGGATTCGCGCGCCTCCTCCATCCGACGCTGAAGCTCGGCCTTCGTGGCGTCCGTGTCGCCGGCGGTCTCGGGCGCGCGCGCCAGCCCTAAATTTCGTTCTTCAGCCATTGCTTGTCCTTTCTGATCTCTTCCAGACTGGTGGTCGGCGCGGGGTTGTACGAGGCGAGGCGGTTCTTCATCACGAGGACGATGGCGCCGCCGATGACGAGGTAGACGACGCCCGTGATGAGGAAGCCCCAGCCGTAGCTGGTCGGCCCGTAGCGCTCGGCGACCACGCCCGGCGCGTCGCTCGCGAAGAGCGTCGAGATGAAGAAGGCGATGGCGACGTTGACGAGCGCGAACCCGATGGCGGCGATGACGCCGCCGACCGCCGTCAGCGCGGCGTTGCGCGCGTAAAAGGACGCGTCCTCCTTCAGCTCGACCTTGACCAGGCTGAGCTTGGTGTCAACCAGCGTCATGACGTGGTCGCCGAGACGACCCAGCAGCGCGGGCAGGTTCTCGATGTCGGCCTGCGGCTCGGCCGCCGGGGCCGCCGCCCTCCTCTCCACTTCGGCCATCGCACCCTCCTAATTTTCAGTTTCAAGTTTCGAGTTCCAAGTTTCAAGTTAAAGCCTGTCTCACCGGACGGCTCAATTTTCGGCTAAGGTCTTTAACTCGAAACTTGGAACTCGAAACTTGAAACTTAAAGTTACCGCCGCCCGCCGCGCAGCAGCAGGCCGAGGACGAAGCCGGCGGCCGCCGCGACCAGGAGCGCCTGACCGGGGTTCTGCCGCGCGTAGTCCTTCGCCTCCTCGGCGATCTGCCCGTAGTCCTTGTTGCGCAAATCCTGTATCCGGTCGCCGACGCCCGAGACCCGCTCGCTCAGATACTCTCTCGCCTGCTGGCCGTACTCGGCGACCCTCTGGCCGTACTGGCGGGCCGTGTCGGCGATGCCGCCCCCGCCGCCCTCGCCGCCGCCCTCGCCGGCCGTCGTCGAGAGCCCGGTCGGGGTGCCGGCGTCGCCCGCCAGGCCCGTGGCCGCGCCGGCGCCGGTGCCGCCCGCGCCGCCCGAAGTGCGAGCGCCCCACTGGGACTGGTCGCCGGACGCGCCCGCGGTGCCGCCGCCCGCGCCCGTCGAGCCGCCGCCGCCGCCCGCGCCGCCAATGGTGGTGTCGTTATCAGGTCTGTTCTGTGACATGGTCTCTCTCTCCTCTATCGGTTAATGATGTAAGACCGCTCGACAATGAAAGCGCGCGAGAGATCGCTTCACGCCAGAAGGGTTTCCCGCCGCCTGGGTGCAAACCTCGTGCCGGCTCGGCCCCCGGCCGCGGGCCGAGGGGAAAGCGCGGCAGAAGCGGCGCTCACGCCCTCGGCCGCCCCCGGCCGAAAAACCTCGGTTTTGTTGTGAAAAGGTACGGGCTAAGGGTAGCACAAGGCTGGGAACAATACATCACGAAATTATTTCCGGGAACGCGCTTGACAGTGCCGACGTAGGGGTGTTAGTAAGTACTTACTTTTGGAATTCGGGTTCGGAGGACTGAGGGGCCGGATGAGCAGACAGGCCGAGACGGGGCGCGGCGCCGCCCCACCCAACGCCGCGGGCGGCGCCCGCATGACGGGCGACGACCGGCGCCGGCAGATCGTCCGCGTCGCCATGCAGCTCTTCGCCGAGCGCGGCTTCCGCGGCGCGACGACCAAAGAGATCGCGCAGGCCGCGGGCGTCTCCGAGGCCATCATCTTCCGCCACTTCGCCACGAAGGACGACCTCTACACGGCCATCATTGACGACAAGTCGTGCGAGGGCCTCGGCGGCGGGCTCGGCCGCGCCGAGGGGGGCCACGAGGGGCACACGGCCGTTGACGCCGTCCGCCACTGGGTCGGCGAGGCGATGGAGCGCGGCGAGGACGCGGCCGTCTTCGAGGGCATCGCGCTCAAGATGATGGAGCACCACCAGCGCGACCCACAGTTCCTCCGCCTCCTCCTCTACTCGGCGCTCGAGGGCCACCAGCTCGCGCAGATCTTCTGGGACCGCAACGTCCGCGTGATGTACGAGTTCCTCGGCTCCTACATCCGCCGCCGGCAGCGCGAGGGGGCCTTGCGCGGGGACTTCGACCCGCTCGTCGCCGTCCGCGCCTTCACCGGCGCCGTCATCCACCACTCGCTCAACAACACGCTCTGGGACAAGGACCCCGCGCGGCGCATCCTCAACGTCTCGAACGAGGAGGCGGCGCGCGCCTTCACCGAGATTTTACTGCGGGGCATCACAGACGGCCCCGCGGCGGCGCAGGGCGGCGCGAAGCCGCGCCCCGCGCCCGGCGTCCAGAGGGGCAAGAAGAAGTAAACGTCATGATCTCCCGTCAACGAATGAAGACCTTCGGGGCGCTCGCCCTGGTGGCGGCGCTAGGGCTGGCGCCCGCCTCGTGCGGCGGGTCGCGCGCGCAGGCGAACAAGCAGGGGCCGGCGGCCGAGTCCGCGCCCGAGGCCGTGCAGGTGACGACGGCCCCGGCCGTGCGCCGCGAGCTGCCGCGCTACGTCGAGGCCACGGGCGGGCTCGCCGCCGACGAGCAGACGGACGTGGCCCCCACGGTCGGCGGGCGCGTCGTCGCCGTCGGCGTAGACCTCGGCAGCTACGTGCAGAAGGGTCAGCCCATCGTCCGCCTCGACGCGTCGGACGCGCAGCTCCGGCTCGAACAGGCGCAGGCCGCGCTCGCGCAGGCGCAGGCCAACGTCCGGCAGACCGAGGAGCGCATCGGCCTGCGGCCCGGCCAGCGCTTCGACCCGACGCGCGTCGCCGAGGTCGGGGCCGCGAAGGCCGCCTTAGACCTCGCCGAGAAGCAGTTGCGCCGCTACGAGGCGCTGCTCGAATCCGGCGACGTCTCGCGCTCGGCCTACGACCAGCAGCGGGCGCAGCGCGACCAGCTCCGCCAGCAGTACGAGGCGGCGCTGGCGCAGGCCAACCAGTCTTACGCGGCGGTCGGGACGGCGCGGGCGGCGGCCGAGGGCGCGCGCGTCGCCGTCGAGACGGCGCAGAAGGGCGTGCGCGACGTGGTCATCTACGCGCCCATCAGCGGCTACGTCGCAGACCGCCCGGCCGACCTCGGCGAGTACGTCTCGACCTCGACGAAGGTGGCGACCATCGTGAGGACGCACCCCCTGCGCGTGCGCATAGACATCCCCGAGCAGGCCATCTCTTCCGTCAGGCCCGGCCAGAGCGTCTCGGTCGGCGTCTCGGCCTACCCCGACCGGACGTTCGCCGGCCGCGTCGCGCGCATCTCGCCGAACGTCTCGCAGCAGTCGCGCACGCTCACGGTCGAGGCCGAGGTGGACAACTCGGAGAACCTGCTCAAGCCGGGCCAGTTCGCCACGATCAGAATCCTTCTGCCCGTTACCGAGCCGGCCATCCTCGTCCCGGCGCGCGCCGTCCGCACCGACGGGACGACCGCCCGCGTCTTCGTCATCCGCGACGGCGTCGCGCAGGAGCGGCTCGTGCAGACCGGGCAGGCGGAAGGCGACCTCGTCGAAATCCGCGGCAACGTCGCCCCCGACGAACTCGTCGCCACCTCGAACGTCGAGCAACTGGCGGACGGCACGCCGGTCAGGCAATAAAAAAGTTTCGAGTTACGGGTTTCGAGTTTCGAGTTCGGGCAGCGCACGCCAGCGCCTTCCAACTCACGCGGAACAAACTCGAAACCCGAAACTCGAAACCCGAAACTTAAGAGCCATGCAGAAGCTTGCCGAAATTTGCGTCCGCCGCCCGGTCTTCGCGACGATGATTATCCTGTCGCTGACGGTGGTCGGGGCCTTCTCGTTCATGTCGCTGGGCGTTGACCTGTTCCCGAAGATTGACTTCCCGACGATCACCGTCTCGGTCGTCAACCCCGGCGCGAGCCCGCGCGAGATCGAGACCGAGATCACCGACAAGGTCGAGGCCGCCGTCAACACCATCAGCGGCATTGACGAGTTGCGCTCGACCTCGGTCGAGGGCGTCTCGCAGGTCTTCGTCCAGTTCCTCCTGGACAAGGACGTGGACGTGGCGGCGCAGGAGATCCGCGACAAGGTCAGCCTCATCCGCGGCGACCTGCCGGAGACGGCCGAAGACCCGGTCATCATCAAGCTCGACACCGACGCCGCGCCCGTCCTGCGCGTCGCCGTCTCGGCCAACAAGAGCCTGCGCGAAGTCACCGACATCGCCGACAAGGAGATCAAGGAGCGCATCGAGTCCATCAACGGCGTCGGGCAGGTCGAGATCATCGGCGGGGCGGAGCGCGAGATACACGTCTGGCTCGACCCGGACAAGATGCGGGCCTTCAACGTCACCGTCCCCGAGGTGGTCGCGGCCGTGCGCGCGCAGAACCTGGAGGTGCCGGGCGGGCGCGTGGACGAGGGCGTGCGCGAGCTGACGGTGCGGACGATGGGCCGCATCACGAACCCGGCCGACTTCAACCACGTCGCGGTCGGGACGCGCGGCGGCTACGCCGTGAAGGTCTCCGACATCGGCTACGTCGAGGACGGGACGGAGGAGCAGCGCACGTCGGCGCGCCTGAACGGGCAGCCGGCCGTGACGCTCGTCGTCTCGAAGCAGTCGGGGCAGAACTCGGTCGAGGTGGCCGACGCCGTCAAGGAGCGGCTGGCGGAGCTGGCGCCGGGCCTTTTGCGCAAGGGCGTGCGCACGCAGATCGTCGGCGACCAGTCCATCTTCATCAAGGCCGCGGTCGAGTCCATCCAGACGCACCTCGTCGAGGGCGGGCTGCTCGCGGCCCTCGTCGTGTTCCTTTTCTTATGGAACTTCCGCTCGACGATGATCGCGGCCATCGCCATCCCGACCTCGATCATCGCCACCTTCGGCCTGATGGCCGCGATGGACTACACCCTGAACCAGATCACGATGCTGGCGCTGACGCTGATGGTCGGCATCGTGATTGACGACGCCATCGTCGTCTTAGAGAACATCTACCGCTACGTCGAGGAGAAGGGCTTCGCGCCCTTCCAGGCGGCGATCGAAGGGACGCGCGAGATCGGGCTGGCCGTGATGGCGACGACGCTCTCGTTGCTCGCCGTCTTCATCCCCGTCGGCTTCATGGGCGGCATCGTCGGCCGCTTCATGTCCAGTTTCGGCCTGACCTCGTCTTTCGCCATCGCCGTCTCCCTGCTCGTCTCGTTCACGCTGACGCCGATGCTCGCGGCGCGCCTCATCAGGCGCGAGGAGGCCGCCGAGGGGCCGGGCACGGGCAGCCTGCCGAGCGAGGGCGACGCGCCCGCCGGGCTGGCGGACGAGTCCAAAGTTACGGCCGGCAGCCCCGTCGAAGTTTCGACTTCCGAGCTTCCGGCTTCGGATTCAACCGACGCCGAACAAACTCGAAACTCGAAACCCGAAACCCGAAACTTAGAGCCGCACGCGCCGAAGACCTCGAAGGAGTCGCGCTGGTATCGGCCGATTGACCGCACCTACACGTGGATGCTGCGCTGGGCGATGACGCACCGCTGGGCGGTCGTGCTGATGTGCGCCGCCGTCATCGTCAGCATCGTGCCGCTCTTCATGTTCGTCGGCAAGAACTTCCTGCCGGTGGACGACCAGTCGCAGTTCGAGGTCAACGTCCGCGCGCCCGAGGGCTCGACGCTGGCGGCCACCTCGGCGCTCACGGAGAAGATCGCGGCCGACATCCGCAAGAATCTGCCCGGCGTCACCGACACGCTCGTCACCATCGGCGGCGGCCAGGAGCAGCTCGTCAACAGCGCCAACATCTACGTCAAGCTCGTGCCCATCGCCGAGCGCGCGCGGACGCAGGTGCAGTTGATGGAGGACGCGCGCAAGCTGCTCGCCAAGTACCCGAAGGAGCTGCGCACGAACATCGGGCAGGTGCAGGCCATCTCGGGCGGCGGCTTCCGCAACGCCGACATCCAGTACGTCATCGGCGGCCCCGACCTCCAGAAGCTGACCGAGTATTCGGAGAAGCTGACGGAGAAGCTGCGCACGGTGCCGAACGTCGTAGACGTTGACTCGTCCCTGATCGTCGGCAAGCCCGAAGTACGGGTCGAGATAGACCGCGCGCGGGCGGCCGACCTCGGCGTGCGCGTCGGCGACATCGCGCAGGCTTTAAACGTCCTCGTCGCCGGGCAGGAGGTGACGACTTACAACGAGGGCACGGATCAGTACGACGTGCGCGTGCGCTCGGTCGGCTCGGCGCGCACCAGCCCGGAGGCGCTGGGGAACCTCTTCGTGCAGTCGTCGAAGACGGGCTGGACGAACCTCTCGAACCTCGTGCGCGTCGTCGAGGGGACGGGGCCTTCGGCCATTGATCGCCTCAACCGCCAGCGGCAGGTGACGATCACGGCCAACGTCACCTCGGGCGGCTCGCAGTCGGAGGTCATCACGGCACTCGACCAGTTCGTCCGCGAGATCGGCGTCGGCTCGGAGTACACGACGGGACTCGCCGGGCGCTCGAAGGAGCTGGGCCGCGCCGGGTTCTACTTCATGCTCGCCTTCCTGCTCTCGTTCATCTTCATGTACATGGTTCTGGCGGCGCAGTTCGAGTCGTTCATCCACCCGGTGACGATCCTCCTGACGCTCCCGCTGGCCGTCCCGTTCGGCATCCTGTCCCTGCTCATCATGGGGCAGACGGTGAACATCTTCTCGGGCCTCGGCCTGCTGCTTCTGTTCGGCGTGGTGAAGAAGAACGCGATCTTGCAGATAGACCACACGAACGAGCTGCGGGCGCAGGGCATGGAGCGGCTCGAGGCCATCATCCAGGCGAACCGCGACCGCCTGCGGCCGATCCTGATGACGACCGTCGCGCTCGTCGCCGGCATGATCCCGCTGACGGTCTCGACGGGGCCGGGGTCGGGGACGAACCGCTCCATCGGCGTCCTCGTCGTCGGCGGGCAGACGCTCTGCCTGCTGCTCACTCTGCTGGCCGTGCCGGTCTTCTACTCGCTCTTCGACGACCTCGGCCACAGCCGCGTGTGGGGCCGCATCGGCCGCGGCCTCGTTGGCCCGTTCGCCTGGGCGCGCCGCCGCGCGGCCGCCACCGCGCAGTCGTTCTTCGGTTTGATCGGGCGGCATTAAAAAGAGGCCGCGGGAAGGATCACGGCCGCGGAGTCGTCCGAGAGGATTAGGCCGCGGGGTCGTCCCTCCGGGACGACTGAAAGTAGCCCAGCGCTTCAGCGCTGGGGTGGCGGCGGGAGAAGGATTCGAGTCCCGTAGGGACGACCGAAGAATTTCAGCCGTCCCTACGGGACTGGATTGAAATCTCGGTGATTCCCAGCGCTAAAGCGTTGGGCTATTTTCGGTAGCCCCTGACGGGGCAAAAGCGAGTCATAGACTCGCGGCACATTTAAATTATGCGTAGCCGCAATCATCAACCTGGCAGCAGACTCTTATTACTCGCGGCGCTCGTCGGCGTCTCGTGCTTGCCTCTGCGGGCGCAGCAGACGCAGCCGCCGCCGTACACGCCCGCGCCGTCGGCCAACTCGCCGGCGCAGGGGCCGCAGACGCAGTCGCCGCAGACGGCCTCGCCCGTGCAGGCGCAGACGCAGCAGTCGCAGCAGCCGGCCCGCCCCGCCTCGCCGCAGCCGGGCCAGGGCGATCAGCCGGCCGCGCCCTTCTCCGGCTCGCTCGTCGGCGGCCCGGCCGCGCAGCAGCAGCAACAGCAGACGGCCGCGCCCGCCCAGACGACCCCGCAGGTGCCCGCGCCGCAGGGGCCGCCGCAGCCCGGCCGCGAGAGCGTGGTGCCGGCCGCGCCCGCGGAGGTGCGGCTCGAAGTCCCGCAGGTCGCGCCCGGCTTCCGCGCCGCGGAGTCGCCGTTCCCCGTCCTCGACCGCGTCGGCGTGGACATGGGCCAGCAGAGGCCCATCACCATGCGCGAGGCGATTGAGCTGGCGCTCGCCAACAACAAGGACATCGAGGTCGCGCGCCAGAACGTGCGCGTCGCCGAGTTCGACCTGCGGGCCGCGCGCGGCGTCTACGACCCGCGCTTCA
>DASZKF010000356.1:0-10769 GCA_035947355.1 Pyrinomonadaceae bacterium
GAGGGAGGGCGTTGAGGCTGTCATAACCTTCGACGCCCTCGCTCACGGTCGGGCTTCTGTTGCCGCGCGGTACTCCGCCGCGATAAAGTTGGCTGAAATCTAAGAAGGACGAGGACATGGGCGACAGGAACGGAGACGCGAAGGCGCTGCGAGTCCCGAAGGAACTCAAGAGCGCGCACAACTGGAAGCACCTCGCGCGGTGGCACGGGGACGGCTATTACGAGCTTCAGACGGACGACACGGGCGACGTGCCGGTGCGGATCTTCTTCACGCCGCAGCTCCTGGGCGACGCGGAGGACATACTGTACCGCCAGATAGTGAATGCCACCCGGTTCCCTGGCACGCGGCTCGTGGTCATCACGCCCGACGCTCACTACGGGTACGGCGTGCCGGTCGGTTGCGTCGTCGTGACCGACGCTGAGAGCGGCGCGGTGGCGATGGGGCCTGTGGGGTTTGACATTGGCTGCGGGATGATGAGCGCGGGGTCACGCGTTGACGCCGAGGAGGCCACGCCGGACAAGAGGCTAAGGTTTAACCGGGCCGTGATGGAGCGCGTCTCTTTCGGCGCGGGCGGCAAGAGCCACAGGTTCGGCAAGTTGTCCGAGGGCGAATTCCAGAACCTCGTGCGCGGCGGGGCCGAGTATTACGTCGAAAAATACGGCGCGACGTTCGACCGCAGCCACGCCGAGCGCCACCGCATCCCGGTGGACGATGGTTGGCAAATCCCCTGGGGGGGTAAAGGGAAACCTGAGCGCGGGCTGGAGCAGTTGGGGAGCCTCGGGTCGGGCAACCACTTCATCGAGTTGCAGCGCTCGGAGCAGGCGGGGACGCTCTTCGTGCAGGTGCACACGGGCAGCCGCGGGTTCGGGCACGGGCTGGCGACGAACTACTTCGAGCTGGCGCGTGAGGAGCACCCCGAGCTGATGAAGGACATAGACCTCGGCTACTTCACGCCGGAGTCGAAGCATTACAAGGATTACCTGAACGCGGTGGCGGCCGGCGGCAACTACGCCATCCTCAACCGCCTCGTCATCTTCGAGCAGGTCTCGGAGGCGTTCCGCGAGGTCTTCGGCGAGGGGCTGGAGCTGATCTACGAGATCAGCCACAACCTCGTGCAGCGCGAGCGGCACCCGGAACTCGGAGAGGTCTGGGTGCACCGCAAGGGCGCGACGCGCGCCTTCCCCGCCGGCCACCCCACCCTGGAGGGGACGCACTGGGAGCAGACCGGCCACCCCGTCCTGATCCCCGGCAGCAACAAGGACTGGAGCTACATCCTCCGGCCGCTCGCCGGCGCCGTGAACAGCGGTTACTCGGTCAACCACGGCGCGGGCCGGCGGCTTTCGCGCGGCGAGGCCAGCCGCACGCTCTCACAGCGCAAGATGGACGACGAGTACGCCGCGGCCGGCATCGTCGTCAACACCGACGGCCGCGTCCCCCTGGACGAGGCCGCGCCCGCCTATAAGCCGGCCGAGGAGGTCGTCGCCGCGGTCGTCGGCGCGGGCCTGGCCGAAGTCGAGCACCGCCTCTGGCCGCTCGCCTCCCTCAAGGGCGTGGACGAGCGCAAGGGCCGCGGCCGCAAAGGCCAGAAGCGGCGGGAAGGAAAGGAAGGGAGGAAGTCGGGCGAGCACTACTAAGACAAGTTCCAAGTTCAAAGTTTAAAGTTTCAAGTCCGCGCCGCGTGGGTTGAAAGGCTTAACCCGCGGTGGACTAACTTGAAACTTGAAACTTTGAACTTGGAACTTACTTTTTGCGGGCGCGGAGGAGCTTGAGGAGGGCGAGTTCTTCGGGGGTGTATTCGGGCTGCTGGCGGGCGATGCGGCGGGCGCGGCGGGGGCGGAACTCCTCGATGGTCTGCCCCTCCAGGTAGGCTTCGATGACGGCCGGGTGGATGTAGCAGCCGCGGCAGACCGTGGGCGTGTTGCCGAGGTGCTCGGCGACGCGCTCGACGGCGCGGACGACCCGGCGGCGCGCCTCGCGCTCGTCCTCGCAGCGGCCGCACTCGGCCAGCGCGACGGCCGCCAGGAGCGTGCCGCCCCAGGTGCGGAAGTCTTTGGCCGAGAAGTCGGGCGCGGCCGCCGACTTGATGTACTCGTTCACGTCGCGCGGCGTGACGGGGCGCGGGCGGCCGTCCTCGCCGAGGTAGTTGAAGAGGCGCGCGCCGCCGAGCGCTTTGATGTCGCGCATCAGCGCGGCCAGCTCCTCGTCGACGAGGATGCGGCGGTGGCGGACGTTGTGCTTACCTTTGAACTCGAATTCGAGCCGCCCGCCCGGCTTGATTTCGAGGTGGCGGTTGCGCAGCGTCGTCACGCCGTAGGTGCGGTGGCGGCGCACGCTCGTCTCGGAGCCGACGCGGAAGTAGAGGTCGTTGATGAGGCGGACGACGACCGCCAGAACCTTCTCCTTGGGCAAACCCTCGCGCGCGATGTCCTCGTTCGTCCTGCGGCGCAGCGCGGGCAGAAGCTCGCCGAAGCGCTCGGTCTTCTCGTACTTGCGCCGCGCGCGATTGGCGACGAAGGAAGGGTGGTAGATGCGCTGCACGCGCCCCGAGGTGTCGAGGCCGATGGCCTGGAGCGCGCTGCGCGGCGAGGGCGAGACGCGCACGTCCCGCCAGGCGGGCGGGACGGCGAGCGAGCGGATGCGCTCCAGCGCCTCTTCGTCGCGCACGGGCCGTCCGTCGGCCGTCTCGTAGCGGAAGCCCGCGCGCTTCGACCCGCGCCGCCGCCACCACCCGGCGCGCCGCCCCCGTGTAACACTTCCGGGCAACACGGCCGGCGCGCTGTTTGGTTGAATTGCAGCCTCGGCCGCCGCCATCCTCACAAACCCCCTTTGTTCGCTCGCCACTCGCCGCCCTAGCGGCTCCGCGTAAACAAAAAGCGGGCCGCAAAGTTCAATTAAGAATTAAGAATTAAGAATTAAGAATGGTGTGGCCGCGGAGCACCCTTGAAGTTCCCCGACCACACCAATTCTTAATTCTTAATTCTTAATTGGCCGTCTGCGCCTGCTCGGCGGGGACGTAGTAGAGGATGCGGTTGCAGTTGTCGCACTGGATGATCTCTTCGCCGCGGCGGACTTCGGCCATGACCTGCGGGCGCAGGGCCATGAAGCAGGCCGAGCACGAGCCGTTGCGGGCCTCGGCGAGCGCGACGCCGTCGCGGATGCGGGCGCTGATGCGCTTGTAGAGCGACCTGGCGGCGGGCGTCAGCTCGTCGAAGAGGCGCTCGCGCTCGGCGCGGCGGGCCTCGACCTCGGCGGCCTGGGCGCGGGTCTGCTCCTCGAAGGCTTTGAGGCGGTCGTCGAACTCGCCGCGCAGCCGCCGGAGTTCGGGCTCGCGCTCGGCGAGGCTGCGCTCGGCCTGCTCGGCGGCTTCCATCTGTTCGAGGATTTTCGTCTCCAGCTCCGAGATGCGCCTCTTGGCGGCGTCGCCCTCGCGGATGGCCGCCTCGTAGGCTTTGGAGTTGGTCGAGGACATCAGGTCGCGCTCGGCCTTCTCGGCGCGCTGCCGCTGCTCGGCGAGTTCCTTTTCGAGCTGCTGGCGGGCGGCGCGGGCCGCGTCGCGCGCCTGTTCGAGCGCCTTAAATTCGAAGGCGCGCCGGTCGAACTCACTCTCGACCTCGGCGCGCCTCTGCGGGATGGATTCCAGTTCGGCTTGTAGTCTGCGGATGCTCGTGTCGGCGATCTGTAAAGCGATGAGTTGCTGCAATTCCGCTTTCACTCGGATCATCTCCTCAAAATATCAGGGCCGGACGACGCCATTCTCGCAGAACAAGTGACGGGTGACAAGCGACGAAAGACGGTGATAGGTGACGGGTGATAGGTGATAGGTAAAGGCGAGTCGTTTTTACCTATCACCCATCACCCATCACCTATTACTTTTAAAACGACCTTGCCGAGGGTCGCGTTGGATTCGAGGCGTTCGTAGGCGGCGGGGGCTTCGGAGAGCGGGTGGGCCGAGTCGAGGACGGGGCGCAGCAGGCCGCGGGCGAAGAGCGGGACGACCTCGTCGGCGAAGCGGCGGACGGCGCGCGCCTTCTCCTCATTCGAGCGGGCGCGCAGCACGGTGCCGACGATGGTCAGCCTCTTCCGTATCACGGCCCGGAAGTCGAGCGGCGCGCTCGACCCGCCGAGCGTGCCGACGAGAACCATCCGGCCGCGCGGCGCGAGCGCGTCGAGGTTGGCGGCGAGGTAGGAGGCGCCGACCAGGTCGAGCAAGACGTTCACGCCCGCGCCCGCCGTCCAACGGCGCACGGCCTCGGCGAAGACGCGCGGGTCGCCGCCGACCGCGACGCCCTCGTCGAGCCCGAACTCGCGCGCCCGCTCGACCTTCTCCGGCGTCCGCGCCGTGCCGTAGACCGCGCCCGCCCCCGCGGCCCGCGCAAGCTGCGCCGCGGCCGTGCCCACGCCGGAGCCGGCGGCGTGCACGAGCACGCGCTCGCCCGTCCGCAGGTGGGCGCGTGTAAACAGCGCGTCGTGCGCCGTGATGAAGACCTCGGGGACGGCCGCGGCCGCGGCGAAGTCGAGGCCGGGCGGAATCTCCGCGAGGTGACTTTCGGGCACCGCGACGAACTCGGCCTGCGCGCCGCCGGCCGTGATGCCGAAGACGCGCTGCCCCGGCCGCCAGGCCCTGACCTCTCCCCCGACCTCCTCGACCGTGCCGGCGAACTCCAGACCCGGAATGTCGGCCGGCGCGCCCGGCGGCGCGGGGTAGCGCCCGCGCTTCTGCAAAAGGTCTGCGCGGTTGAGCCCCGCGGCCGCGACGCGCACCAGCACCCGGTCGGCCGCGGCCCGCGGCCGCGCCACCTCGCGCACCTCCAAACGCCCCGCCCCCTCGTGCGACACGATACAGACGGCCCGCATCTTCTCTTCGCTCATGCGTGAATCGTAAATCGTGAATCGTGAATCGTAAATCGTGATTGCCTGGGGGCCGCCCGAGGCGGCGCCGGCATCAAGCCCAGGGCGCTAGCCCTGGGTGAGCGGATAAATAAAGTGATGAAGCCCCGCAGGGGCGGCAGACATTAGCCCGGCAAGGGTGCGCCCAGAGTTCTGTCGCCCCTCCGGGGCTTCACATATTTTTTCACGCCCTGTCCCCTGGGCTATATTCTGCCGCCCCTACCGGGGCTTTCAATCCTACCCCGTCTCCTCGCGATTGACGATTCACGGCTTTCCCGTTTTAGGATTCACTCATGAGCGAGAAGGCGAGGCTGTTCGTCGTCGTCAACCGCGCGGCGGCGCGGGCGCGAAGGGGTTGGCCTTCGGTGCGCGAGGCGCTCGTGCGGGGCGGGGTCGGGTTCGAGGCGCACGAGGCGCGGATGCCGGGCGAGACCGAGCGGCGCACGCGCGAGGCGCTCGCCGAAGGGTTCCGGACGGTGGCAGTCGTCGGCGGCGACGGCACACTCTCGGCGGCCGCCGCGGGCTTCTTCCAACCTTTCGCCGACGCCGGCGAAGGCGAAAGCCCGCGGCCCGTCGCCCAGGCCGCGGCGCTCGCCGTCCTGCCGGCCGGCACCGGCGACGACTTCGCGCGCGGCCTCACGGGCGGCCGGCGCGAGCCGCTCGACGCCTGGGCCGCGCGCCTCGTCCGTCACTGCCGTGGGGGCGGCGGGCCGGGGGGCTCGGATTCGACGCGGGGCGTGGACGTGCTCGCGTGCGAGGTCGCGGGCGGGGCGGGGCGCTTCGTGTGTCTGAACGCTTTGACGCTCGGCGTCGGCGCGGAGGTGGCGGCGCTCGTCGCGGCGCAGGGCGCGGGGCTGCGGCGTCTGCCGGGCGAGGCGCGCTTCGCCTGGGCGGCCGTGCGCGCGCTCGCGGCGTGGCGCGACCGCCGCGTCCGCATCGAGGTGGACGGCGGGACTTGGGCCGAGTGCCGCACGAACCTGATCGCGGTCGTCAACGGCCCCTTCGCCGGCGGCGGCATGAACTTCTCGCCCGCGGCCGACATCTCGGACGGCCTCCTCGACGCCCTCACCGTCTGCGACATCTCGCGCGCCGAACTCGTCCGCGAACTCCTCCGCGTACACCGCGGCGGCCACCTCGCCAACCCCAAAGTCCGGCTCACCCGCGGCACCCGCGTCCGCATCGAGACCCTCGACGGCGACCCGCCCCTCGGCGTCGAGGCCGACGGCGACGTGCGCGGCCACACGCCCGCCGAATTCCGCCTCGTCCCCTCGGCCCTGCGCGTCGTCTTATGAAAAGAAGAAATGATGAATGCGGAATGATGAATGATGAATATAACCACGCCGCTTTCGTCACATTCATCATTCATCATTCCGCATTCATCATTTCTTTTCTGTGGCTAATCCTTCTTGAGTAGCGCGCGGGCGCGGGCGGTGACGTTGTCGGCGTTGAAGCCGAGTTCGCGCAGCGCCCGGTCGCCGGGGGCGGAGCCGCCGAAGCGGTCGAGGGCGAGGATGTCGCCGCCGTCGCCGACCCAGCGGTGCCAGCCGAGGCTCGCGGCGGCCTCGACGGCGAGGCGCGCGGTGACGGAAGAAGGGATGACGCTCTCGCGGTACGAGGCGTCCTGCTCCCCGAACAGCTCCCAGCAGGGCATCGAGACGACGCGCGTGGGCGTGCCCTCTCCCTGCAAAGTCTGGCGCGCTTCGAGCGCGAGCGAGACCTCGCTGCCGGTGGCGAGGATGACGAGTCGCGGCGTCGCCGGCTGGCCCTGCGCGTCGGTCGCCTCGGCGAGGACGTAGGCGCCGCGGCGCGCGCCCTCGGCCGGCGCGTAAGTCTGCCGGTCTATGAGCGGCACCTTCTGGCGGGTGAGGATGAGCGCGGTCGGCGCGTGGCGGCGGAGGATGGCGTGACGCCAGCCCTCGCGCACCTCGTGCACGTCGGCGGGCCGGAAGACGTGCAGGTGCGGGACGGCGCGCAGCATCGCGAGCTGTTCGACGGGCTGGTGCGTCGGGCCGTCCTCGCCCAGGCCCACCGAGTCGTGCGTGAAGACGTAGACGACCTGCACCTCGGAGAGCGCGGCGAGGCGGACGGCCGGCTTCATGTAGTCGGCGAAGCAGAGGAAGGTGCCGCCGAAGGGGATGAGGCCGCCGTTGAGGCTCATCCCCGTCATCGTCGCGGCCATCGCGTGCTCGCGGACGCCGAAGTGGACGGTGCGCCCCTCGTAGGAGTCGTGCTGGAAGCTGCCGCCGTCTTTGATGTCGGTGTTGTTCGAGGGGCCGAGGTCGGCCGAGCCGCCGACGAGCATCGGCAGGTGCGGCGCGAGCGCGTTGATGACTTCGCCCGAGGCGGCGCGCGTCGCCACCGGCTTCGCGTTCTCGAACGAGGGAAGGTGCGACTCCCAACCCTCGGGCAGCTCGCCGCTCATCGTCGCGCGCCAGGCGGGCGCAAGCTCCGGGTGCTCCTGCTCGTAGCGGCCGACGAGCGCGTCCCACTCCGACTCCATCTGCCGCCCGCGCTCGACCGCCTTGCGGAAGTGCGCGAGGGCCTCCTCGGGGATGTGGAACTCCGCGTCCTCGGGCCAGCCGAGCGCGCGCTTGGTGGCGCGGACGGCCTCCGCGCCGGGCGCGTCCGAGTGCGCCTTGCGCGTCCCCTGCGTCGGCATTCCGAAGCCGATGACGGTCTTGACGGAGATGAGCGACGGGCGGTCTGAGACCTTCCGCGCTTCGAGGATCGCCTGCTCTATCCGGTCGAGGTCGTTGCCGTCTTCGACCGTCGAGGTGTGCCAGCCGTAAGCCTCGAACCTACGGGGCACGTCCTCGGAGAAGGCGAGCGAGGTGAAGCCCTCGATGGTGACCCGGTTGTCGTCGTAAAGGTAAATGAGCTTGCCGAGTTTGAGGTGGCCGGCGAGCGAGGCGGCCTCACTTGCGACGCCCTCCATCAGGTCGCCGTCCGAGACGATGGCGTAGACGTAGTTGTCTATGACGGGGAAGCCCGCGCGGTTGAACCGCGCGGCGAGGTGCGCCGCGCCCATCGCCATCCCGACGCCGTTGGCGAAGCCCTGCCCGAGCGGCCCCGTCGTGATCTCGACGCCGGGCGTGAGGACGTTCTCGGGGTGCCCCGGCGTCTTCGAACCCCACTGGCGGAAGTTCATTAGCTCCTCCAGCGGCAGGTCGTAGCCGGTGAGGTGGAGCAGCGAGTAGAGGAGCATCGAGCCGTGGCCGGCCGAGAGCAGGAAGCGGTCACGCCCCGCCCACCGCGGGTTCGAAGGGTTGTGGCGCAGGAAGCGCGTCCACACGACGTAGGCCATCGGCGCGGCCCCGAGCGGCAGGCCCGGGTGGCCCGACTCGGCGCGCTGCACGGCGTCGAGCGAGAGCGTGCGAATCGTGTTGATGCAGAGCCGGTCTAATTCCGGCGTGGTGTCTCTGGTCGGCGTTGACGCGCTCATGCCTTCTGTTGTCCCTTCGTTTCGGAGGTTGTTCAGACGAGCTGCGGGTTATCAATCAAGAGGTCGTAAAGCTTCTGCTGGCGTTCGAGCCCGCGGCGGTAGACGGCGTGGCGCGCGGGGTCGGGTTCGACGGTCGCGCCCGGCGGGGCGTCGAGGTCGGAGACATTTTGTATCGCGCCTGTCGCTTCGAGCGCAAGCAGAACCGCGCCCCGGCTCGAAGCCTCGCGGACGCGCGAGAGGCGGACGGGCCGGCCGAGCACGTCGGCGATGATTTGCGTCCACGTGCGCGAGGCGCGCAAGGCCCCGCCCGAGGCGCGCACCTCGGCCCCCGGCGCGTGCTCTTCGAGCGCCCCGGCGACACGCGCGAAGCGGTAGGCGACCGCCTCCAGCGCAGCGCGCATGATCTCTGCGGGGCGCGTGTGCGCGCGCAGGCCGAGGAGCGCACCCGCCGCGCTCCCGTGCCAGCCCGTGCTCCGCTCGCCCGACCAGAAGGGCAGCACCGTCAGCCCGTGCGCGTCCGGCGCGAGCGCGGCGACCGAACGCTCCAGCTCCTCCGCCCCGCCCGCGACGGCGAGCGTCTCTTTCATCCAGGCGTAGAGGCCGCCGCCGTCCGAGAGCGCGCCGCCGGTGAGCGCGCGCCGCTCGTCCACGCGGTAGCACCAGAGGCCGGGGTCGAGCCGCGCGGGCGGGCCGCCCTCGTAGGCGACGCGCATCGCGCCCGACGTGCCGACCATCAGCGCGACCCGCGAGCGCGAGGTGCAGCCCTCGCCGACGTTGTTCGCCGCGCCGTCGGCCACCGACGGGAAGACCCGCGCCCCGCCGAGCGCCGGCCAGCGCGCCGCGAACTCCCCGGCGAGCGCGAGCGTTTCGCCGCGGCGCGCGAGCGGCGGGAGTTGTTCGGGGCGCAGGCCGAGCGCGGCGACGAGCGGCGCGTCCCAGCCGAGCGCCCGCTGGTCGAAGAGGCCCGTGCCCGAGGCCATCGAGACCGAGGCGCGCGCCGCGCCGCACAGGCGTTCGGTCAGCAACTCCCCGAACGAGACCCAGCGCGCCGACTCGCGCCAGAGGCGCGGGCGCTCCTCCCGCAGCCAGAGGAGTTTGGCGGGCCAGTAGCTCGGGTGGAAGCGGCAGCCCGTGCGCGCGTGCGTCTCGCGCTCGTCGAACTCGCGGCCGAGCGCCCGGGCCTGCGCGGCGGCGCGCGTGTCGGCCCAGCCGTAGACGGGCGTGAGGGCGCGGCCGGCGGTGGAGACGCCGACCAGGCTGTGCCAGAAGCACGAGACGACGAGCGACGCGGCGCGCGCGGAGACTTCGGAGGGCGCGCGGGCGAGGGCCTCGTCCATGAGCCGCGCGACCGCCTCGACCGACTCCTCGGCGTCCGCCTCGGAGCCGCCGTCGGCCGTCGTGCAGAAGGCGCGCGCGGCCCGCGCCGCGGTGCCGCAGACCTCCCGCGCGCGCGAGTCGTAAAAGGCCGCGCGCACGCCCGACGTGCCCACGTCGAGCGCCAGCACGAAGGGCGGCTCGGCCGCCCCGGCCGCCACCACCGCCTCTGTCTCTTCGTCCGGCACGGCCGACATCATACAGCACAGTTACGAGTTTCGGGTTTCGGGTTTGCGCCGCGCGAGCTGGAGGCTCATACGCCACCTACCCGAACTCGAAACTCGAAACCCGCAACTCGTAACTGCCGCCCGGCCGGGCGGGCGTTGACAACGCGGGAGGGGGCTGAATCATCTAAAAGGTGTGGAAAAAGGCATGATTTTGGGGGTAATTACGAAGATGAAGAAGATCATGAGTGGCATCGTCGCGGTCTTCGCCGCGGCGGTCATTACGGCGGCGGCGGCCGCGCCGGCGGTCGGCCAGGAGCCGGCGGGCCGCGAGCAGTTGATGAAGAAGGTGCGGAAGGAGTTGGTGACGCTGCCCTGGTACGGCGTCTTCGACAACCTGGAGTATTCGGTCGAGGGCTCGACCGTGACGCTGTTCGGTCAGGTCGTGCAGCCGAGCACGCGCCGCGACGCCGAGCGCCGGGTGGCGCGCCTGAAAGGCGTCGAGCGGGTGGTGAACAACATCGAGGTGCTGCCGCTCTCCGGGTTCGACGACTCGCTGCGCAGGCAGACGTACCGCGCGCTCTTCGGCTGGAACAGCCCGCTGTTCCGCTACGGCCGCGGCGTCAACCCCTCGATTCACATCGTCGTCAACCGCGGCCACGTCACCCTCGAAGGCGTGGTCTCGAACGAGGCGGACGCCAACATCGCGCGCATGCGCGTGCTCAGCGTCCCCGGCGTCTTCTCGGTGACGAACAACCTGCGCGTCGAGAACGTCCGCGCGCGCTGACGCGCTAAGGCGCGGTTTCGAGTTGCGGGTTTCGAGTTTCGAGTTAAAAGCGATTCGGCTCGCGTCCGCTGGAAAGTGAAAGTGCCGGGAGGGGAATCAACGGTTCCCCTCCCGG
>DASZKF010000357.1:0-7134 GCA_035947355.1 Pyrinomonadaceae bacterium
GGGCGACGACAAAACCCTTGCTTTGGAAGTCAGCGTGCATTTGAGGCTTGCGGAGTCGGTCTGAATGTTACTTATCTCGCGGCGGCCGGCACCCCGGAGTCCTACGCCCACAGGAGGGAAGCTATATGCGAGCTTACTGTCTCTTGAGCTTCTCGGCCCCGGAGCGTTACGCCGAAACCGGGGGCGTGCTTACCTAGCGTGAAACCCGGCGTTAGGGATACCGGCCCGGCAGTCGTCAAATTATATGTTACCCCTGCTGTGTTGCATAGAAGAGAAAATGGCGGCGATGGGCGGGCGCAAAGCGACACACTGTCACTCCGTCTCACGGCCCTACCTTAAAGCCGAATACTTTCAACGTTGACCACCCCGCCGCGTCTGACATAAGGTTTCGCGTTACGGAACACTT
The DNA here is from genome assembly GCA_035947355.1 of Pyrinomonadaceae bacterium. Taxonomy (GTDB): domain Bacteria; phylum Acidobacteriota; class Blastocatellia; order Pyrinomonadales; family Pyrinomonadaceae; genus QHXN01. The sequence goes on from DASZKF010000357.1 coordinate 407, forward strand.
CCGGGCGGGAGGGTGCGAAGTGGACATGGCTGGGGGCCGGGCGTATGCCGGAATGCCGTACCGCGTGCTCGGTAGCACCGGGGAGAGTGTGTCTTGTATCGGGTTGGGCGGGTGGCATCTGGGCCTGGGCCATGTCGCCCGGCAGCTCAGCCTCCGCATCGTACGCACCGCGATTGATCGCGGCATTAATTTCCTGGATAACTGCTGGGACTATCACGACGGCGAGAGCGAGCGCCGCATGGGCCGGGCACTCCGCGACGGGTATCGTGACAAAGTCTTCCTCATGACGAAGATTGATGGCCGTTCGAAAAAGGAGGCGGCACGCCAGCTAAATGAGTCGCTCCGGCGGCTCCGGGTTGATTACATTGATCTAGTGCAGCATCACGAAGTCCTGCGCTTCGAAGACCCTCATCGTATCTTCGATGACGAAGGGGCCAACGCGGCGCTCGTCGAAGCCAGGGAGGCGGGGAAGCTGCGGTACATAGGCTTTACAGGCCACAAAGACCCCCGCATACACCTGCATATGCTCAAGGTCGCTGAAGAGCGTGGGTTCCGCTTCGACACAGTTCAGATGCCCCTCAACGTGATGGACGCTCATTACCGCAGCTTCGAAAAGCAGGTCCTGCCGAGGTTGGTGAGGGCGGGGATAGGCGTGCTCGGTATGAAAAGCATGGCAAATGGCATTTTGCTGAAATCCAATACAGTGACCGCGATTGAATGTTTACACTATGCGCTTAATCTCCCGACGTCGGTCGTGATCACCGGGATAGACAGCATGGAGGTCCTCGACCAAGCTCTCGAAGCGGCACGCACTTTTCACCCGATGAGTTACTCCGAAGTAAAACTGTTACTGACAAAGACCAGGAAAGCAGCGCGTCATGGCGAGTTCGAGCCGTTCAAGACGACAGCCGTCTTTGACGGCACGGCCCAGAATCCGGAATGGCTCGGACAGGAGCCTGATCGCGTGCAGCGATTAATGCCTTGAAGGTTCTCGCGGAGTTCTGAGTTAGCCAAATTGCGAGCGGCAAGTTTTGCCCAGGCAACGAGCGAACTGATTTCTAATTTACACGCGAGAGGTGGACGACCGTCTCGACGTGGTGGGTCTGGGGGAACATGTCGAAGGCCCGGAGGGAGGAAATCTGGTAGCCGCCGGCGGTGAGGGCGTGGAGGTCGCGGGCGAGGGTGGCGGGGTCGCAGGAGACGTAGGAGACGCGGGCGGGGCGGATGGAGAGGATGGCGCGGACGGTTTCGGGTTCGGCGCCGGCGCGGGGCGGGTCGAGGAGGAGGAGGTCGGGGCGCGGGAGTTGGGCGGCGCGGGCCGAGAGCCAGTCGCCGACGGGGGCCGTCTCGACCGTGGCGTTCGGGAGGCCGGCGTCGGAGAGGTTGCGGCGCGCGTAGGCGGCGGCGGCCGGGTTGCCCTCGACGCCGGTGACGCGCGCGAAGCGGCGCGCGAGCGGGAGGGTGAAGAGGCCGACGCCGCAGTAGAGGTCGAGCGCCGTCTCGCCCGCGGCGTCGCCTATACCAGCGGCGACGAGCGGTTCGAGCAGGGCGTGGTTGATCTGGAAGAAGCAGCCGGCGTCGAAGCGGTAGCGCTCGCCACCGACGACGCGCGACTGCTCGCGCTCGTCCTCTTCGCCGAGCGCCGGACGCAAGGCGACGCCCGCGTCGCCCTCGACGGCCTCGAACTCGTGCGCGTCGGCCGGGAGCCGGTCTTCGCGCGCGGCCTCGCGCAGGCGCGCGAGGCGCTCCTGCACGGCCGGGGCCGCGACCGGGCACTCGGCCACGTCGCAGACGCGGTGCGTGCCCCGCTCGTAGTAGCCGAGGGCGCCGCGCCGCGCGTCGTACTGCCAGCGCGCCCGCGAGCGGTAGCGCCACTCGGCGGGCGAGGGCGTGACGGAGAGGTCGGCGGGCGGCTCGACGTGGCCGACGCGGCGCAGAGAGTCGCGGATGATCTCGGCCTTCGCGGCGAGCTGCGCCTCGTAAGCGAGCTGCTGGAAGTCGCAGCCGCCGCAGCGGCCGAAGTACGGGCAGGGCGGCTCGACGCGCGCGGGCGAGGGCGAGAGCACCTCGACAAGCGAGGCGAAGAGGGTCTTGCCGCGCGCGCGCTCGACGCGGACGCGCAGGCGGTCGCCGGGCGCCGACAGGCCGACGAGCACGGTCCGCCCTTCGGCGTGCGCCAGCCCGACCCCGCCGGGCAGGATGCGCTCGACCGTCACCTCCAGCGCCGCGCCCTCGCGCGGCCCCTCCCGCGCACGCCCCTCCCCGCCCCGCCGCGGCTGTCTGCGCCTCTTCATAAAAAACAGTCTCAAGTCTGGAGTCTCAAGTCTCAAGTCAAAGACGAGTTCCTGGTTTTGGCTTCGGACTCTCAGACTCCAGACTGTTTTTTGTCAGTACGGGTACTGCTGCGGGCCGGGGTGGTGCTGGCCGGCGTTCCACTGGGGCGGGGGCGGGGCGGCGTAGTCGGCGGCGGCCGACTCGAACTCCATCTCGACGCCGCCGATGAAGCCGGCCGCGACGTTGTAGATGAGCGCGTAGATGGCGCCGAAGATGAACATCAGGATGCCGTAGAAGATCGGGATGATGACGATCATGGCGATGCCGCCGACGATGCCGCCCAGCGCCCCGGCGCCCTCGCCCGAGGCCGACATCACCGCCGCTCCGATGACCATGAAGATCATGCCGTAGATGACGCCGATGATGAGGCCGAGCCCGGCCCCGATGATGCCCGAAATCTTCGCCATCGAGAGGATGCCGACGCGCTTGAGTTCCATCTTTGCCATGCAGGTCTCCTTCACCCCTGCGGGGGGTTTGGTTTGTCGTCAGAGGTAGAACAGGCTGAGGCGGGGGACGCCGCGCCCCTCGCGCAAAAGCTTCGCCAGAAGGTTGTCGAGCGTCTGCTCGTAGGTCTCGCGCCCCATCCGCTCGCGGTAGGGGCGCAACTGCTGCTCGGCCCGCCCGCGCGCCGCGGCGAGTTCGGACTCGGGGGTGGCGGCGCGCAGCGCGCGGTCGAGTAGATGTTCGAGGTCGGTGAGCGCGTCTTCGAGCTGCGCGGCGTCGGGCCGGGCGGCCCGCGCGAAGTCGCGCTCCAGCTCTTCGAGCCGCGCGGCGGCGCGCGCCATCGCCTCACTCAGGTCGCCGCCTTCGCCCTCCGCGCCGCGGGCGAGCGCCGCGCGCGCGTCGGCGAGGTGAGCCGCGATGACCTCGCGCGGGAACGGGAGGCCGCGCCCCGCCTCGTCCGAGGGCTGCCCGCCGCCGCCCCCCGCCGGCGCGGCCGCGCCCGTCTGCGACTCGACCCACTCGGCGAACTGCGCCTCGACCTCCTCCTGGCAGTAGTAGAGCGACTTGACGCTGCGCTTGCGCGGCCGCGACTCGTAGGAGTCGAAGGCCGTCTCGATGCCGCGCAAGACGACGTGGAGCGGGACGCCCATCTGCTTCCAGCTCTCCATCAGCGCCCAGTCGAGCGTGCTGACCAAAAGGTGGCGGCCGCGGCGGCGGACGAAAGCCTCCTCGATCTCTGTGAAGTAGTTGAAGTAGTTCAGGCGGGCGCGCCCGACGCCGGCGGCGCGCGCCCCTTCGGTCTCGCTCATCTTCGGGGTTTCGCTGAACGGGTGCTCAGGCAAGCAGGATTCAGAAGCTCTGTAAAGACCGTCGGCCGACAGCGCCAGCATGAACAGTCGTGGTGATTAAGTCAAGAGTAGACAGAAGACAATCTGCCCCGGCAGTGGCGGCAGCATAAAGCCCTGGGCTAAGAGCAACATTAAATTCACGCGAGCCCCGGAGGGACGGCAGAGGTTCGGAGATATTGGGTCGTGAACCCTCTGCCGCCCCTCCGGGGCTTCAACTTTTTTATGCCTCTGACCCGGGGCTTACGCCCTGGGCTTTATGCCGACGCCGCCTCCGGCGGCTTCTTCACCCTCGCCTCCCGCCTGCCGTCTATTTCGTTCGTAAACCAGCCGCAGGCCGTCGAGCGTGAGGGTCTTGTCAACCACCTCGATGAACTCCGAGGCGGTGGCGATGAGCGGGGCGAGGCCGCCGGTGGCGACGACGCGGGGGCGCGCGCCGAGTTCTTCGATCATGCGGCGCAGGATGCCGTCCACGAGGCCGGCGTAGCCGTAGTAGAGGCCGGACTGGATGGCCGAGACGGTGGACGTGCCGATGACGCGCTGCGGCCGCTCGATGGCGACGCGGGGCAGGCGCGCGGCGCGCGCGAACAGCGCGTCCGAAGAGATCGAGATGCCCGGCGTCAGGACGCCGCCGAGGTAGCGCCCGCCCTCGGCGATGACCTCGAAGTTGGTGGCCGTCCCGAAGTCCACGACGATGCACGGCGCGCCGTACTTGTGCACGGCCGCGACGGCGTCCACGATGCGGTCGGCCCCCACGTCCGAGGGCGGGTCGTAGAGGATGGTGAGGCCCGTGTCGGTCGCGTGGTCTATGAAGAGCGGCGTGAGGTGGAAGTAGACCTCCGACATGCGCCGCAGCGTGTGGTTGAGCTGCGGCACGACCGACGCGATGGCGACGGCCGTGATGTCGCGGGAGTCGAGCCCGGCGAAGGCGAAGAGGTTGCGGCCGAGGACGCCGTACTCGTCCACCGTCCGCGCCCGCTCGGTCGTCAGCCGCCAGTGGTGCGCCAGCCGCTCGCCCTCGAAGACGCCGAGCGCGGTGTTCGTGTTCCCAACGTCAATCACCAGCAGCATCGCTTCGTCACCTTCCTAAAACTTCTTCGATTAAGTCGCAGGCGGTCTTCACGCCGTCTTCGCCGCGCACTACCCGGGCGGCGGCCGCCGCCCGCTCCGCGTAGGAGGGGTTTTCCAGAAGTCGGCGCAGTTCCCTTTCGGCCCCGCGCGCGTCGTACTTGTCGCGGGGGAGGGTGCGGGCGCAGCCGGCGCGGCCGGCGCGCATGGCGTTGTCAAACTGGTCGTGGCTGAAGGGGACGACGAGTTGCGGCCGGCCGGCGCGCAGCGCCTGCCCCGTCGTGCCGACGCCGCCGTGGTGGACGACCGCCGCGGCGCGCGGCAGGACTTCGCCGTAGGGCGCGTAGTCGAAGGCCGCGGCCCACCCCGGCAGGTCGGAGGGGCGGTTGCGCGCGTCGCCGATGAGCAGGAGCGCGCGCCGGCCGAGCGCGCGGCAGGCCGCCAGAGAGTCCCGGTAGAAATTCTCCGCCGCCCAGAAGGCCGACGAGCCGAGCGTGAAGACGACGGGCGGCGGCCCGGCGTCAAGGAAGTTCAAAAGTTCGGGCGCGGGCGGGCCTGAGTCGCCCGCGAAGTCGCGCCGGTCGTAGAAGCAGAAGCCCGTGACGCGCGCCTGCGGCGGCCAGTCGGGCTGCGGCTCGCCCAAGATTTTCGAGAAGAGGGCGAGGACGAGCGTCGGCGAGTGCTGGCCCTCGAAGATGGCGTTGCCCCCGCGAGGCAGACCCACCTCCGCGCGCAGCCGCTCGACGGGCGCGACCAGCCTGCGCCCGTGCGCGTGCACGAGGCCGACGAAGACGCGGCTGAGCGCGCGGCTCCGGCTGAGCAGGCCGTGCAAGGCCGGGAACTGCGGCACCACGGGCAGGTCGTAGGCCGAGAAGAAGGAGAGCGGGGCGAGGACGCTCGACACCCAGAGCACGCCGGTCTTCTCGGCGACCAGGGGGCCGACGAAAGGGAGCGGGTGCGTGAGGAGGAGGTCGGCGCCTCCGGCGGCCGCGAGCGTGTCGTCGTAGGCGTCGCGCAGGTGCGAGGCGATCCAGCGGAAGATGCGCTCGGTGCCGCGCCGCCTATCTATGAAGTCTACGACCATCCGGCTCACCTCGTCGGGCTGTTCGTGGGACGGCAAGTCCGGGCGCACAGGGTGCAGCTCCAGCCCCACGGCCTCCATCTTCTCCCGGTAAACCCCCGACGTGGCGACGACCGGCCGGTGCCCCCGCCGCTTCAACTCCAACGCCAGCGCCACGTACGGGTGCACGTCGCCGAACGACCCGAATGTCGAGATGACGATCCTTTTCATAATGATGAATGCGGAATGCGGAATGATGAATTAAAGGCAGCTCGGATGATGAAAGGCGACGTGCGCCGTATTCATCATTCATCATTCCGCATTCATCATTCTTCTTACCGCCTCCACGTCGCCGGCGCGGACGATGCGGAGGCGGCCCGCGTCCGTTTCTACCCGAAGAGCGCCGTCCGGCTCAAGGCCGCGGGTGAGGCCGTCGAAGGTCTCGGCGTCGAGGCGGACGCGGACGCGCGCGCCGCGGGCGTAGGAGGAGTGCGACTCCCAGGCTTCGACGACGCGGCGCGGGCCGCCCTGCGCGGAGAGCGCCGCGTACCAGCGGTCGAGGGCGCGGGTGAGGGCACGCAGGAGCGCTTCCGTGTCGGGCGCGCGCCCGGTCTCGGCCTCGACCGAGGTGGCGGTGGCGGCCAGCTCGGGCGGGAAGGCGCGGTCGCTCAGGTTGATCCCGACGCCGAGGACGCAGGCCCGGCCGCGCGGCGTCTCGGCCGTCTCGGCGAGGATGCCGCAGAGCTTGCGGCCCCGCACGAGGAGATCGTTGGGCCACTTGATGTCGGCCTCCAGGCGGCACTCTTCGGCGAGCGCGTCGCGGGCGGCGAGGGCGGCCGCGAGCGTGACGAGCGGCCAGCGCGCCGCCTCGAAGGCGGGCCGCAGCACGGCGCTCAAGTAGAGGCCGGCGTCGCGCGGCGAGGCCCAGCGCCGCTCCTGCCGGCCGCGCCCGGCCGTCTGCTCGCGCGCCAGGACGG
>DASZKF010000358.1:0-9514 GCA_035947355.1 Pyrinomonadaceae bacterium
GCGCTCTTCATGGCGGCGCGCGCCGAGCTTGCGCAAAGCGCCGCGTACCTCGGCCCGGCCGCGAGCGCCGTCTCCGAAGAAGCTTGCCCCGACTGCCGCGACGCGGCCTGGCGTGCGGCCCGCGCGAAGCCTTCGCGGGCCGCGCGCCAGGCCGCGTCGCGGCAGTCGGGGCAAGCCTCTTCGGAGGTGGCGCTCGCGCCGGGGCCGAGGTACGCCGCGCTCTGCGCGAGCTCGGCGCGCGCCGCCATGTAGAGCGCGGCCTCGCGCCTCTCGCTGCGCGGGAACCTCGCGGCGAGGTCGCGGAAGGCGCCGGCCGCCTCCGCGAACTTCTCCTCGTGGTAGAGGAGGGCCGCGCCGAGGTACGCGAAGTTGTCGGCGAGGTTGGCGTCGCGCGGCGGCTCGCGGAGCAGTCCCGACAGCGCGGCCCACGCCGCCGCACCGCCGTCGGCGGCCGCCGGCCTGACGGCCTTCGACGCGCCGAACTTCTGCGCGTAGGCGGCCTCGGGGCTCCGGCCCAACGCCGTGTCGCCGGCCGACCAGAGGTCGAACTGGCGGCGCGCTTCGAGGTAGGCGCGCACGCCTCCGGGGGCCGAGCCGGTCCCGAGCGCCGAGAGCGCGCCGAGTTGGTCGGCGGCGGAGTTGGCGCGCGCGTCGTCGGCGAAGCGCTCGGCGAACTCGCGCAGCAGCCCGGCTGCGACCGACAGCTCGCCGCCACGGACGGCCGCCTCGGCCCGCTCCCAAAGCCCGTCCGCCTCGTCCTCTAAGCGGACCGCGTCGAAATATCCGTCGTCGTCACTGGAGTCCTGCGCGCGTTGCCCGTCCTTGCCGCCGAGCCTGTAGGGGAGCGGCGGCAGGCGCTGCCACTCGCGCTCGGACAGACGGAAGTTGAACCGCACAGAGTTCTCGAAGCCTTCCCAGCCGCAGCCCAGTACGGCGCCCGCGCACGCCGCGAGCGAGGCGAGCACGCCGACCGCAGAGGCGCGGCGGCCCGGAACGGTTTTCTGACGGTTAAGCCTCATCGCCCCTCCTTCGTCTTGAGCGCCACCTCCGTCTTGAGCGTCAGCTCGCGCTCCCAGAGCCGCCCGTCGTCGGCGCGCACGGCGACGCGGGCCGCAAGCTCTTCGGGCCGTTCGCCCTCGAAGCTCAGGCCGACGCGCGCACGCGCCCCGCCGGGCCAGCCGCGCGCGCGCAGTCGCACGTAGCCCGCGCGCGCCGCCGAGCAGGGCCGCAAGGCGTCTGCGGCGCGGCCTCCGCCCCGGCCCGCCCCGGACGGCTCGCCGGGCGCGCACAGCGTCTCGAAGCTGTCGAAGCCTTCGAGGCGCGTGACGCCGCGCAGGCGGCCGCCCGCGAGGCGCAGCGTGACGGCGAGCGCGTCGTCGCCGAAGAGCGAGCCGGCCGCGCCGTCGTTCGTGGCCGTCAGAAGCAGTTGGTTCGAGGGCGTCTCTTGAGGGGCGCCCTCGCCCGTGGCCGCCTCGACGCGCGTCGAGACGCGGGACTCCGTGTCCCGGAGCGCGGCCGCGATTTGTTCGAGCGTGAGCGTCGTCGGGTCGCCGCGCGTCGGAAGTCGGAAGAGACAGATGCCGAGCAGCTTGTCGCCCGCGCTCCGGCGCACCCCCCGGGCGCCGGCGCGCAGGTGCTCGCCGCTCGGCACGTCGAGGACGAGCGTGTCGCCCGCGCGCACGACGAGGCCGTCGAGGACAGCCTCTGACTGCGCGCGGAAGACATATCGCCACTCGCTCGCGAGCGGGGCGTCGGGCGGGCGGCCATCGGCGGCCCGCTCGAACGCCCTGCGCTCGACGAGTTCGAAATTGCGATCCGCCGCGACGCGCGCGGGGTCGAGGTCGCCGCGCAGCTCGACGAGGCGGCCCCGCGGCGAGTAGAGCAGCGCGTGGCCGTAGGCCGCGAGGCCCGCGTAGAAGGGCTTGCCCAACTCGCGCGCGCGGGCCGCGCCGCGCTCGACCGCCCGCGGCGAGGAGATCGGAACGGCCCTCTCGGCCCGCTCCGGAATCTCCGCGCCGTAGAACTGTGGCACCCAGAAGTCGGCGGCGCCGAGCATCGCCTTAAGCTCGCGCGCCAAGTCCATCCACGTCGTCAGCCCCGTCACCGAGAGCCGCGCGCCCGGCGGCAGCCGGCGTCGCGCCTCGGCGAGCACGCGGCCGTAGCGCGCGAGCAGGCGGGTCGGCACGTCGAGGTCGAGTTGCAGCCCCGCGACCCGCGCCCCTTCGCGCGCGGCCCGCTCGGCGTCGGCGCGGAAGGTCTCGGCCGCCGCCGCGGCCAGTTCGACCTCGTCCACCTTCTCGAAGGCCGTGAGCAGGGCGGGCGTCGCGTTGTAGACGAGGTGCAGCTCGACGCCCGAGGGGAGCCGCCCCTCGACGGCGCGCACGCGCGCGACGCGGCCCCCGTCGAGACTCAACTGGCCGGCGCGCAGAAAGAGCGTCCGCGCGCCCGTCTCTTGGGCCGCGCGGCTGACGTCGTCCTGCGCGGGCGCCCGGTCGCGCCAGGCCCAGAAGGCGACGCCGACCTCGCGCGGCTCCCAGGCCCGCGGGGCGCTCGCACGCCGCCACGCCGCCGCGCCGAAAGAGGCGGCCGCCGAGAGCGCCGCCGCGATGAGCAGCCGCACCGCCTGCCGCCTCCGTCCGCCTCCTCCGCGCATCTTTAGAAGTTTTATGCGGGGCGCGCCCTCCCCAGTGCACGCCCCGCCCCGTGGGCACGAGAGAGAGTCGCCGGCGCCGAACTGCGAAGCGCGCCGGCCCCCTCTGCCCGCGCATTATCAACGCGCGCCGGGGACTCGCGCGACGCGGCCTCCAACACCCGCGCCCGCGGGCGCACGCACCGCCCGCCCGTGTCCCTCCCAACACGCCCGCGTGTGGCTAACCACATTGACCCGCGCCGGCCCGCCGCGCGATGTTAAAGACCAGACCTTGTCGCGCGTGGATTGGAGGGAACGGTTATGAAGACGACGCTGAAGACGCCCTTGAGGAAGATTCGGGCGCGGAGCGGGTGGAGGGCGGCGGCCGTCACTTTCATCTGCGGCGCGGCCCTCACCGCGGCGCTCAGGCCCGCGGCGGAGCCTCAGCCTCAGCCGGCGACGCGTGAGGCGGCGGCTGTATCGCCGCCGCAGTGGGTCGCGCCCGCGCCGCCGTTAGTCGTGGACGAATTAGACTGGGGCCAGTCGGCGGCGGGCCAGGAGTGGAAGCACAGGAACAACGGGCACAGCCTCCGCCTCGACTACGGAGGCTTAAGCCCGCAGGCACTCGACGAGGCCAAAGTTGAGGCGCTGCCCTCGGGCGGCGTGCTCGTCGCGGCCGGCGACACCGTCTCGATGTTCGACGGCGCGGGGGGCTTCGTCTGGCGGCACGAAGAGCGGCGGCCGATCTTCGACTTCGCCTACGTCGAGGCGACCGGACTCGTCTACGCCACCGCGGGCGACAACAACATGTTCATCCTCGAAGCGCGGACGGGCCGCGAGTTGCACCGCGAGTCGCGCAACGGGCGGGCCGGCTACGGCGCGGTCGTGCCGTTCGGGGAAGACCAATGCCTTATCGCGGACGATAACTCCGGCTACCGCTCGGCGGAGGACTTCATCCCGCCGATGAGCGATGGCGTCTCGGCGTGGCGAGGGACTAAAATGCTCTGGCACCAGAACCTCCCGCCCGACGCCGAGCTGCGGGTCGGCGGGGGCAGAATTTTCGCCGTGACGAAAACCCGCGCGCGGATTCTCGTCGAGGAAATCTTCCCGCCGGCCGGCGCCCGCTGACGCCGCGCCCGGAGGCGCCGCCGTTCCCTTATGTCCATTCTGATCGCCGAAGACAACGTGGCGCAGCGCCGTTACCTGCGCGAGCTTCTGGAGCGCGAGTTCGCGGCGCACGCGCCCGTGGTCGAGGCGGCCGACGGCGAGGAGGCGCTGCGCCTCGCGCTCAAGGAGCGGCCCGAGTTGTGCGTCTTCGACATCCAGATGCCGGGCCTCTCCGGCGTCAAGGCGGCGCGCGCCGTGTGGCGCGAGTTCCCCTCGGCGCGCATCATCTTCTGGACGCAGTTCCCGCACGAGATTTACATCAACGAGATCCGCAAGATCGTCCGCTCGGTCGAGCCGCCGCCGGCCTACGGCTTCATCCACAAGAACAACCCCGAGTCGCGCTTCCTCCGCTTCGTCGCCGCGGTGCTCGAAGACGGGGCCGACATGATTGACCCGGCCTTCAAGGACTCCTTCAAGCGGCCGCTCCTCACGGAGTTCGAGGCCGAGGCGCTCTACTACCTCGCGCTCGGCCTCTCGAACTGGGCCATCGCCCGCAAGTGCTCGCTCTCTTTGCGCGGCGTCGAGAGCCGCCTCGCCACGCTCTACGAGAAGCTCTTCGTCTCGACCTCCGAGGGCACGCCGCACGAGCAGTACGACAAGCTCGCCTACAACATGCGCACGCGCGCCTTCTTCGAGGCCCTGCGCCGCGGCCTCATCAACTCGGACGAGCTGGAGAAGTCCTCGGCCGACCTCGAAGCCTGGATTGAGCGCGACCGCAAACGCTTCCTCGACGAACAGAAACATTGAGAAGGCAGAAGGCAGAAGGCGGAAGGCAGAAGGCAGTCAAGACCCGCGGCCCGCGCCTTGACTGCCTGCTGCTTTCCGCCTTCTGCCTGCTGCTTTCCGCCTTCTGCCTTCTTCCATCGCGCGCGCAAACCGAAACCGCCGAACTCCACCGCTGGGGCGCGGTGACGCTGTTCCACGGGCTGCCCTCGGAGCAGGTGCGGGCCGTGGCGCAGGACGCCGAGGGCTTGATGTGGTTCGGAACCGACGCGGGCCTCGCGCGCTACGACGGCCGCCGCATCCAGACCGTGACGGGCGAGGGCCTCACGTCGCGGCGCGTGCGCGCGCTCCGGCTCGACGCGGGCGGGGCGCTCTGGGTCGGCACGGACAACGGGGCCTTCGTGCGGGCGCCTGGCGCTCAGGCGTTCGCGCCCGTCGCGGGGACGGCCGGGAAGGTCGTGACCGCACTCGTCGGCCCCGCGGCGGGCCGCGCCTACGCGGCCACGGCCGACGGCCTCGTCTTCGAGTGCCTGCTCGAAGAGGGCGGCCGCGCGCGCGCCCGTCAGGTCGGCGAGCAGTTGACTACGGACGCCGTCAAGTCGCGTCCCGCCGAGTTGACCTCGCTCGCCTTCGCGGGCGACACGCTCGTCGTCGGCACCCGCGGCCGCGGGCTGATGACGGTCGGGGGCGAGGGGGCGGCCAAGGAAATCCTGAGCCGGCCGCGGCCGTTCTTCGTCGAGGCCGTCGAGGCTGACGACCGCGGCGCGCTCCACTTCGGCGCGCAGACTTCGCCAGGCGACAGCGGACTTTTCAAAGTCGAGGCCGGAAGACTCTCGCGGCCGTCGAAGGTCTCGGCCGGCGCTACGGGGACGGTGACGGCGCTCGCCTTCTCGGCCTCGGGCGACCTCTACGCGGCGACCGACGGGCGCGGCGTCTTCCGCTACCGGGAGGGGCAGCCGGCCGAGCGCTTCACCTTCGCCGGGACGGCCGGCGGCCTGCGCTCCGACCGCGTCAACGCCGTCTTCGTAGACCGGGAGGGCGTCGTCTGGTTCGGCACCGACCGCGGCGTCTGCCGCTACGACCCGCAGGGCGTGCGCGTCGAGACGCTCTCGGCCGAGACCGACGCCAACTTCGTCCGCTCACTCCACCGCACCGCGGCGGGCCGCCTGCTCGTCGGCACCAACCGCGGGCTGTTCGCGCGCGAGGGCGAGGGGCGCGCGTGGCGCTCGGTCGAAGAGGTCGCGGGCAAGACCGTCTACGCGATTGCCGAAGACCGCCGCGGCCGCATCCTCGTCGGCACCTCCGGCGGCCTCTACGTCGGGCTGCAAACCGACGGCCGCGCGCCGTCGCGCCCCGTCAAGCTCGCGCCCGAAGAGGAGGGCGAGGAGAAGCCCGCCGAGAAGGCGAAGGAGCCGGCCGGCAAAGGCGCGGCCGAGGAAGAGGCCGGGGAGAAGGTCGCCGACGCGAAAGCCGAGCCGGGCGCTCTGGAAGCGCCGGCCGCGGCGGGCGCGGAGAAGGGCGCGGCCGAGAAGGCCGAGGCCGAAGCCGCGAAGGTTAAGAAGGAGGCCGTGAGGAAGACGCCGGAGCCGGCCCTGAGCGGGAGCGTGCGGGCCGTCGCGGCCTTCGGCGACTCGGTCTACGTCGCCACCTTCGGGCGCGGGCTGGAGCGCTTCGACGGCCGCGAGGTGGTGAGCCTCTCGGCCGACGAGCGCGCGGGCCGCCTCTGGGTCGGCACGGCCAACGCCGGGCTGTTCTTCTTCGACGGGCGCGAGGTGAAGAGCGAGCCGGCGCTCGCGGGCTTAGGCAACACGACGGTCTGGGGCGTCTCGGTCGCCGACGACATCGTCTGGCTCGCCACGAGCCGCGGCCTCTACGCCTTGCGCGCGGGCGCCGTCTCGGAGGTGGTCGGCGGCGTGGACGCGCGCGGGGTGGCGGCCGTCGCCGCCGACGGCGGGCTGCCGCGCGCCTGGTGCGCGACGGCCGACGCCGGCGTCGTCAAGGTCTTGCTCGACCCGCGCTTCGGCCCCGTCACCGCGGGCCTCGGCGTCGAGCAGGGGTTGCCGACGCAGAGCGCCTTCGCCGTGCTGCCGGGCGCGGGCGGGCGCGGGGCCGCGGGCGGCGAGACCATCCTCGTCGGCACGACGAAGGGCCTGGCGCGCTACGAGCCGGGGCGACTCGCGCCCGCCCTGCAGCTGACGCGCGTGACGGCCTCGCGCGCGCACCAGCCGGAGGAGTTCCGCGGCGGCGCGCTCCGGCTCGACTACCCGGAAGACAGCCTCGTCGTGGACGTGGCGGCGAGCGCCAGCCGCACCTTCCCCGAACAGTTCCAGTACGCCTTCGTCCTCGAAGACGCGCGGGGGCGCGTCGTCAAGCAGAAGCTCTCGCACGACTCGCAGTTCCAGGCCGAGGCCCTCCGGCCCGGCCTCTACCGCCTGACGGCGCGCGCCTACACGCTCGACCTGACGGCCTCCGACCCGCTCGCCTTCGAGTTCGAGATCGCGCGCGCGCCCTTCCCCTGGACGATTCTTTCGCTCTCGGTGCTGTTGGCGCTGGCGCTCGTCGCGCTGCTCTGGGGCTACTTCCAGCACCGCCGCATCGTGCGCGGCGGCGAGGAGCTGCGCGAGGCCAACCGACAGCTCGCGGCCGCCCGCCTCCAGCTCGCCAACGAGGCCGAGACCGAGCGCCGCCGCATCGCCCGCGACCTCCACGACCAGACGCTCGCAGACCTGCGAAGACTCCTGCTCCTGACCGACGAGATGCAGCAGGCCGCGCCGGTCGCGCCGCACGGCGCGGCGGCTGCGGCGACGACCACGACGACTCCCGCCGCCGACCCTTCAGTCTTACGCGCAGAGATCGAGGCCGTCTCGCAGGAGATACGGCGCATCTGCGAAGACCTGAGTCCGTCGGTGCTGGAGAACGTCGGGTTCGCGGCGGCGCTCGAATTCGCGCTCGCGTCGGGGCTGGCGCACCTGCCCGGCGACTGCAAGCTCTCGTACGAGTTCGCGTGCGACGAGGGCCTCGACGAGCGGCTCTCGTTCCCGCCCGCCGTCCAGATGCAGGTCTACCGCATTGTGCAGGAGGCCGTCAGCAACGTCTGCCGCCACGCGCGGGCCGCGCGCGTCCGCCTCGGCGTGCGGCTCGACGACGCGGGCGACTTCGTGCTCACCCTGGAAGACGACGGGCGCGGCTTCGACGCCGCCAACAAGCGCGCCCTGCGCGGCCGCGGCATCAGCGGCATCCGCGCCCGCGCCAACCTCATAGACGCCGAAGCGACCTGGCACCGCCGCCCCCCCGACGAAGGCGGCGGCACCGTCTTCACCATCCGCAAAACGGGCGCCGCCAGGAAAGACGCGCCCGCCTGAGTCCCCGCGCGCGTGCTAAAATGTCGCCCACGAGGTGAGCGACCATGAACAGGACTCTGACCTTCGAGATACCCGAAGAGATTTACACGGTCTTAGAGGAGCGCGCCGAGCGCGAGGGCCGCTCGACCGAGGCCGTCGTCCTCGAATACCTCGCGCGCCACGCGCCGAAGCCACGCCCGAAACTAAGGGAGGAAGAGCTACGCGCCGCGCATGAGGAGTTGATGAGCTTCGCGGGGGCGGCCAGCCTCGGCTATGCCACCGGCGCGGATAATGAAAGCATTGATCGAGACTTGGCGGAGGAGTACGGAAGTTCACATGAGGATGCGCCGTGATGCTCCTGGATACTTCCGGACTGTTCTGCTTCTATCACCGTGACGAGCCACAGCACTCGGAAGCCGTGAGACTTTTCAACGCGGCCCTGATAAAGGTAACGCATAGCTACGTGCTCGCGGAATTTGTTCCGTTGTGCCAAGCGCGCGGCGTGCCTCGGGGTCGCGCACTTGAGTTCGCGGTGAAACTGCTCGACAACCCGCACGTCGAGTTTGTGTGGGTGGATCAAGGATTTGCACCGCGGCGCGCTCGGGCTGTTGCAGGCGAGGATGGATAAGACTTATTCGCTGTGCGACGCGGTGAGTTTTCTGTTGATGCGGCAGTACGGGGTTGACGAGGCCCTCACGACCGACCGGCACTTCGAGCAGGAGGGGTTCAGGCGGCTGCTCAGGCCGTGAGCGCCCCGCGCGGGATTCACCCGAAAAATTTACTGGACGGCGGCGGGCAGGAGCGAGCCGCGGCGGTCGGTGGCGATGCCGTAGCCGTCCTCGGTGCGGCCGATCATCCCGTGGAAGTGGATGTCGCTGCCGGAGAGGACGAGCAGCACGTCGCCGGCGTGGACGTTCGCGTTCTCGATGCGGAAGCGGACGACGGTGGCGCGGCCGTTCTGCTGTTCGAGCGTCTCGAACTCGAAGGTGTCGGCGGCGACGACGACCGTCTGCGAGTTGTTCGTGTAGTTCGGCGTCTCGGGCATAAGGGCAGTCTGAAGTCGCAAGTCTGAAGTCGGAAGTCTAAAGCCCCGCCGCCGAGAAGTCTAATCCGCGCGCCGCGACTTCGGACTTGCGACGACGGACTTTAGACCCTCCGGCCCGCGGCTTAAAAGTTGTCCGGGCGGAAGGGCCGGCCGTAAAGCTCCTGGTAGGCCCAGCCGAGCACGCGCGCCTCGGCCGTGCAGAGCGTCTCCAGCCAGCAGCACGTCAGGTAGATGTCGCGCTCGCGCCGCGCCGGAATCTTCTCCGCCTCGCGGACGACCGGGGAGGACTCGTCGGGCCGCAGGCCGTAAGCCTCCGCGACCGCCTCGTTGGTCTGCTTCGCGTCGTCGAGCGCGCCGAGCAGCTCCTTGATCCAGCCGTGCAGGGCGCGCTCCGTGTCGTGCTCGACGAGCGCCTGCATGACGCCGACGCCGAGCCGGTCTTCGGCGCGGTTGAAGGCCACTGCCCGAGCGTCCGCCTTCAAGTCCTCCTGCTGCTTCCACTGGAAGAGCGCCTCGACGGCGGGGAAGCGGACGACGGCGACCCGCTCGTCGTAGTCGAGGAACCACTGGATGAGGCCGGCCAGCGAGCGCGGCTCGACCCGCCCGCGC